>NZ_CP067007.1:987545-1316727 GCF_018128925.1 Nitrosopumilus sp. K4 | reverse complement strand
AACAAAGGAAAATCATTCCATTCATTTGGCATTGTTTCCAATCCTGAAGACTTTAACAATGTACTTTGGGGATCAGAGATTGCAGCAGCAACCAATCCGTTAAAACCTGGTGAAAGTGGAGAAACTACTTTTACTGCAGGTGCACCAGGAACTTACTATTACATCTGTACTGTTCCAGGACATGCATTACAAGGAATGCAAGGCTCATTCATAGTAGAATAAACTTGGCAATTCAATATCTTGCACTAGCAACTCTTATCGTTTTGTACTCTCTAATGTTTGTTGGAGGTTATGTTTCGGCAGCTGGACTTGGATTAACATGTCCTGAATGGCCTTTATGTCCAGATGGAATTATGCCAAGTGATGAATACCTTATTGAATGGATTCATCGTCTTGTTGCTGCAACCACTGCAAGTTTAGTAGCTGCTACAATGATTGCAAGTTGGTTGAACAAAAGAGCTGATAAAAAAATTAAATTTACAAGCACTTTAGCTTCTGCACTAGTAATCACACAAATTACATTAGGTGCTCTAGTTATTGATCTAAAACTTCATGCAGTTCTGGTTGCTATTCATCTTGGAGTGGGAATATTGTTGTTCTCTATGGTATTACTGACAACGCTGTTTGCATTTAGAATTGCAAAAAATCCGATAAAAGCTAAGCTTTAGTTTTGGATTTAAGAATTTTTGGAATGTAGATATATGCTACTACTACACCTAGAGTAAGTGCACCTATAGTAATTGCGATAATGAAAATGTATCCAAACGGACTTTGAGTACTCATGTTAAATGCATAAGTCAAAACTCCTGAATTTCCTCCCATATCGTATAAATCTACACGAACAATGTGGTTTCCTGAATTTTCCCATACATAATCCACTTCATAGTGCCCAGCTTCATGTGATTTTGGTGGAATTGCATCAATCTGCTGGTCATTATAGAAGAATCTGACCCCCATGGTAAACCTGTCAACTTCCTCATAATTTTCATCTGTAACTCTAAACAGAATCTGTGATGTTTCTCCTATCTGTGGAAATTCAGGAAGTGTTGCAACTTGGACCCTGTACCCCCCTAGAAATTGTTCAGCCGAATTAAACATGGAATGAGCATAGGCCTCAGAGAAAATTGGTATTGTGGAAAACACCAGGAAAACCAAAAAAACGACTGATCGCAATTTTTTCACATTGTTGCATTATTGTTAGAAGAATATAGTGTTAATCAATTTACAACGAGAAATCTTCAAAACCTTTAAATCCTTATTGGCAAGACATTGAATCGTTGACCGTCGTAACAAAATCAATCGATATTAAGACACCTGTAGAGAATGTTTTTACCTACTTTGCAAGACCAGAACATGTTTCTGATCAAATCAAAACTGATGCAGTAGGAATGACTGTAGTCCCAATGGACATCAAAGAAGGTATGGGTGTTGGAACAACATTTAGAATAATCGGTGACTTTAGCGGCAAACGTCTCGAATGGGATTGTGAAACAATTGAATTTGTTAGAAATGAAAAAATTTCTGCCAAACAAATTGAAGGTCCATTCAAGCACTGGCAAATTACCAATGAATTCAAATCGCTTGGTGATAATCTTACCAGAGTAACCATGACAGTAGATTATGAAATGCCATTTGGTCCATTAGGAGCAATCATGGATAAAGCAAAATTTGCAAAGTCTGCTGAAAGAGGTATGGAAACCGCTCTTTTCAATGTAAGAGGATTGCTTGAAGGAAATGGCTCAATTCCAGTATACATCACACTAGATGCATATCAAAAACTTCTTGCCGAAAAGAAAAAGATGAATGATGTACCAGTTTCAACTGCACTTACAGCAATACTAGAAAAGTACAGTGAAATTGAAGCAAAAGCTCACAACTAAATTTTCCTTTCTTTTAAAATCTTAAGATTAATAACAACTCTAGGCATTTCTATTTTTAGTGGGTCTATGGCGCAGCCAGGTAGCGCACAGGACTCTTAATCCTGCTGTCGAGGGTCCGAATCCCTCTAGACCCGCTTTTTCAAATTTTTAAAAATTATCTTAATTGTTTGATTCAGACAAACTTTCCAAATCTTTTTCAATTTCTTCTGGCATTCCACTCCACCAATTATTTGTCATATCTTTTTTTGTTTCAATTCAGCTTATAGATCTTTCTGAAAACTAATTTTATTTCTCAAAAATAAACTCATTACAATATTTTCTAGCTAATTCTAACAGCTTATCTAACCCAATTGGTTTTGAAACCACTGAAATTAATCCATTTTGTAATGCATTACTGCATTTTTTATCAAAATCAGAATAACCGGTAACAATAACCACATTAGCATTTTTGTCTTTTTTGATAATGGTTGAAAATGCTTCAAAACCATTCATAGTAGGCATATCCCCATCTAAAATCACCAATCCTGGAGAAACCTCTTCATATGCTGATACTGCCTCTTCTCCGTCTGTGGCAGTTTTGACATCAAATCCGTTATACTCTAAAATTTCAGCATAAATTTTTAGTAAATCAATATCGTCTTCAGCCACTAAGATAGTTTTGTTCATATCAAAGTATGAACCTATTATTATATTAATTATTCTTCTGTATGTAATTTATGTTACACAAAGAGGATTAACTATTTGAATTCTATACAAATTTGTATGATGGGGCAAGGGAAAATCTATTATATCTGTTCATTTAGAAAAAGTATGAAGTTAGGAGCTGAATACTAATGCAACTTGAAAAAAAACATACTAAAACTCATACGCGTTCCATAATTTACCTTATTTCAACTCTTATTGGAATTACTCTTATCTATCAAGCAAGACCATTTCTTGACGATTCACAATTTATGTGGATTTCAGTCCCATCATACTCTATAATTCCTGGATTGTTGGTAGTTCTTTCCTCAATTCTTGCAGTTAAATTACACAAACAAAATCACTTTCAATCAAAAGCATTTTTGTTATTTGCAATTGGTGCCATGTGTTGGTTTTCTGCTGAACAAATCTGGGCAATCTATGATCATATTTATGATATGGATCCATTTCCATCAGAAGCTGATATTTTCTACATGGCAGCATATCCCTTCTTTGTAGCCTTTTTGTTAATTTCTTTAAAGCCGGTTAGAAAATCTATTTCAAAAAAAGTTTGGATGTTTGCAATGGGGCTTTCAATCTCATTTCTGATCCCTTCATTTTCAGCAGCATATGATGATATGGAGGGTGAACACGCATTTGATACATCCATTGCATTATCATATCCTATTTTAGCAGCGTTCCAAATCACGCCTGCAATAATTGGAATTATGTTTTTGGCAAAAAGAGGTGCAAACTATTCTTGGATGCTACTGCTTTTTGGATTTTTGATATATTCTGTTTCAGATACTTTCTTTTTGTTTGCCGAACTTGACGGAAATTACTATGATGGACATCCTGTTGACTTGATGTATTTGTATAGTTTTATTCTGTTGATATTTTCACTTGAAAATCGTCTAAAACTGGCTTATACCTCAAATGACAAGAATCAGGGAATATTTTTCTCTGAAAATATTCAATTTGAAACAATCAGCAAATATGGAATTCCATTAACTTTGATCATTGTGTCAATGGTTGTTTTGATATCGTTAACGAGTTTAGTATATGTTGATTCTGAAGAAAGCCTATCAATAGAAAATATTATGATGGGTGTTTTTGCAATGCTTGCTGTTTTTACTATGATTGTTTTGACAGTTAACAAGAGTTTGACAAAAATGGTTTATATGCGAACCAGAGAATTAGAGGAACAAAAAAATAATCTTGAAAATCTAGTTGAAGAAAAAACCCATGAAGTTCTCAAGGCTGAACGATTATCTGCAATAGGTGAGTTATCTGGTCGCTTGGCTCATGATCTTAGAAACCCTCTCTCTGTTATGAAAATGTCTGTTGATTTGATTAAACAACATCCAGCAGACACAAAAATTTCAGATACCGTTATCACTAAAAGACTAGATTTAATTGAAAAAAGTATTGAGAGAATTTCTCATCAAGTTGATGATGTGTTAGACTATGTTAGAAACTCGCCTCTAAAACTTGAACCTGTTTCATTAAGAAAAACACTTCTTAACTCAATTGATAAAATCAGTATTCCTCATGATATAAAAATTGCAATTTCTGGAGATGATAAAACAATTGATTGTGATCTGATAAAAATGGATGCTGTTTTCATTAATTTGATAATTAATTCTATTCAGGCTATGGATAATGGTGGTGATATTCAAATTAAAATCAGTCAAAAATATGATGATGTAATTATAGACTTTGTTGATTCTGGTCCAGGAATTCCAGATGCTGTGAAAGACAAAATTTTTGAACCACTATTTACCACAAAACAAAAAGGAACTGGGTTGGGACTTGCAAGCTGTAAAAATATTGTAGAACAACATGGTGGAAGAATAACGGTATCTAACAACCCTACAACATTTACAATTAGATTACCAAAATCTGACGTAAAACTGTATGATGAAATCTCTACAAAAAAATAACTATAGTTTTTTCAATAATGTAAATCTTGATTTATCTGGTTCAATCTCTTCATGCATATCAACATCGCTAACAATTTTTACCTTGTAATCCATCCACCTTTTTTTCATATTTCTAAACTTGTGATCTTTGTCAATATTTTCTTCTATCATACTAAATCTTTCACAATTCATAATGTATTTTCTAGCAACTCTATACATTTCAGCAATTCCTTTTTCAAGTGTTTCATCATCGAGATAATTTAGTAATTGATGAGTAAATACAAAATCTATTGAAGAGTCTGCAAACGGTAATTCTGTAATTGAACTGTTTTTGAATTTTCCTGCAGGTTGTTTCTCTTTTGCAATCTTTAATGCTTCATCATGAAGGTCCACACCATTAACCTCAAACGATTCAGAAAATAACCTTAAATCAATACCTGTACCACATCCTATCTCAAGTACGCTATTGCAACGAAGGGAAATTGCCAAATCTCTTACAAATTTTGCAAATTCTTCATTGTATCTTGCTTCGTTTTCTGTAGTGTACTTGTCCCAAAACTCTTTATTGTAATTCATACAATGTTTCAAAAACTCTGGTATTTGTTACTACTCTAATGTTGGCATTTACAAGGAATCATCTTTGTATCAAATGTGCAATCATGCGGCCCATCAGACTTTCCATCTGTAGGAATTTCTTTCATACAGTCTGCATGTCTACCTTTTCTACAGAACCAACAAATCTCTTGAGTGTCGCCAGTTGAACAGGATTCCATGATTTTATGAGTATAAATTGATGATAAAAAACTTCTTAATATTTACAAATATGTCAACCATGGCAAAAATCTTTCATCTTTTCCCAATGCAGCATCTGAAAATGATTTTTGTAATGCTTTAGTAATTGTTCCCATCTTTCCTGTTCCTATCTTTACTTTATCAATTTGAGAAACAGATTTTACTTCTGCAGCAGTTCCTGTCATAAATATTTCATCAGCTGCATAAAGATCATCTCTTTCAAGGTCTCTTTCAATTACAAATCCTCCGTTTGCTTCTATTATCTGAATTACGCTGTCTCTTGTAATGCCTTCTAATCCTCCAGCTGAAAGTGGCGGGGTTTGAATAATGTCGTCTTTAACAACAAAAATATTTTCAGCACTGCCTTCTGCGATTTTTCCATGAATATTTAGCATGATTGCCTCATCATAACCATTTTCTAGTGCTTCAACTCTGGCTAATGCGGCATTTGCATAATTTGATGCAGCTTTTGCTTGCATTGGCTGTGATCTTGAATCAATCTTAATCCAACTTGAAACCTTACATTTTGCACCTGAGAATTTTCCAGCTTTTGACTCTCCCATCTTCCATTCCCAACATGCTATAGAAACATCCACTTTGTTATGTGTTGGAGTTAATCCCATTGTACCGTATCCGTAATATGCTAGAGGTCTAATGTAACATTCTTTGAGGCCACTTGCTTTTACTGTCTTGATGATTGCATCTGATATTTCTTTTTTTGAAAATTGCATTTTCATTGAATATAGTTTTGCTGATTTGAAAAATCGATCTACATGTTCAGGTAATCTAAAAATTGCAGAACCTTTAGGGGTATCATAACAACGAATTCCTTCAAAAATTGATGTTGAATAATGAAGTGCATGAGTTAGAACGTGTACTTTGGCATCTTTGAATGGTATCAATTTCCCATTCATCCAAATTTTTCCAACTTCTTGCATAGGAGACGAAAAAAACACTACCAATTTAAAGAATTATCTTCAAAATGAGCACAACATGGAAACTACATATTCTGTGTAATCCTATTTTTACCATGGAATGGTTTTTGGGGTTTCCTGCAATTGCTCTTTTAATTGTTGGATTAGTTGGGCAAGCCTTTGAGATGAGAAAAATCCGTTTTACTACATACAATGATGAAGAATTAGCCTCACCCAATGTTTTCATGAATAAGAAAAACTTCAAGTGGTATGCGTTGATTGGACTTGGTTTGGTTTTGTGGTTTTTAGCTGAGCGTATGTAAACGGATCTATATAGATCAGCTCTAAATAGTAGAAATGATAACTATACTTAACGCGTGTTTTGGGTAACGCCGGGCTAAATCTAGATAATGGTCCCAAGAACAAACCCAGTTTGGCGGTGCTGATGAAAATCAGTAACGCCTGTTACACTCAACTAATTATACAAAATTTATTTTTGATTTTTCGTCGTGTACTGCACTAATCGCCTTTCTGATATTCCCTTCGGAATCTTCCACAACAATGATTATTCTTGAAGTCTCTTCTTGCGCATCCATATTCAAGATGTTTAATCCCTCTTCACCTATTCTTGCACTAGTTCTTGATGCAACTTGTTGAACTCTCCACATTTCATCTCCAATTAATGTGATTACTCCTCTGTTGTATGTTATTGTTGCAAGAGAATCAAATCCTAAGAAATATTTTTCATTTCTTTTAACATAATCTCCATCAAGAAACAATATCCTTGAAAATTCAATACCGTCTTTAGTAAAAGGTGACAATATTATGAATTCACTATATCTTTTATCTTTCTCTAGAGATGTAAGTAATTTTTGAACATTTGTTGTTTCAATTCTAAATATTGCACAATTTTCTTTTCCTGTAACAATTTTGATTGGATGTCCTTCTTTGTTGTCTGGAATTCTTTTGATTGTTGTTGTTTTTGATGGATCTTTCATGTTAGTAACTATTATTGGCATGTCTACCCCATTTTCAACAATCTCTTTGATAGCTATCGGATCCAAAATTTTCATTCCAAACATTCCAGCTAATCTTGCTTCATTATATGATAACTGAACTACTTCTGTTAATCCTGATTCAACGATTTTTGGATCTGCAGATACTACGGAACTGTCTTTTTCAAAATCTATTCTAGTTTCATATTTTTTATGAAATAGTATTCCTAGATCAGCTGCTGTTCTATCTGAGCCCCCACGTTCATATGTTGTTGTGATTCCATCTTCAGTTTTTCCAATAAATCCTCCAATTGTTACAACATCATTTTGTTCTACCATCTTCTCTGTATTTTCTAATCTGTCACGTGATTTTGATGCCAGAAAATTTGTAGATTCTATGTTGTGATCTGTAATTATTGGCCAATCAGCAAAACTTACAGCATCACTTTTCATTCCATTGCTTCTCAAGATGTAGTTCATTACATGGGACATGAGAATTTCACCCGA
This sequence comes from Nitrosopumilus sp. K4, assembly GCF_018128925.1. NCBI lineage: Archaea > Thermoproteati > Nitrososphaerota > Nitrososphaeria > Nitrosopumilales > Nitrosopumilaceae > Nitrosopumilus > Nitrosopumilus sp. K4. Next base: position 1,309,036 of record NZ_CP067007.1, on the reverse strand, counting down.
AAATGCTAAGGCACGTGAACGTACCTCATCTGCAAATTGCCTTTTTTCTAGGGCCTCTTCTAATGCATTTTTAGCCATTTCTAGGAATGAATCCATTGTTTTTTTGCATTCCTCTTTATTATCCGAATCTACCATATCCAAAATTTTATCATAAGTTGATTTTACTAGTTCAAGATTTACTTTAGAACCACTTTCAGCATTTCTGCCCTGTTCTAATATAACATCAGTAAGTGAGCGTTTTTTTCCATTATCTGTAGTTAGTGGTGCTGAAAAAACTGCAAGAACCTTTGAATCTTTTTTTAAATCATTAATTCTTTCAATTATTTTTGGAATCGCCTCTCCATTAGGACCGATTGCACTTCCTCCAAATTTAGCAACTACTAGTTTTGTCATGGTACTTTAAGAAAAATTATTGGCCATCTATTAAGCATTGGATCAAAAAATTATTTAATTAAATCTGTGATTAGTTTGGCGGCCTTTGAGGCCCCATCTGAATACACTGAAGTTCGCTTTTGTGTTAGTTTTTCTTCGATCATTGTTTCCAATTTGAAAATGTCTTCGAACTCAAAACCTTCTTCTCTGGCATTGTCTTCCTGTTCAAAATGCCCCTTAATTGGAATAAATATTGCTGGCGTACCATATGCTTTTGCTTCATCTATAGTTGATTTTCCTGCAAGAGAAATTAGTAAGTCTGATGCAAAAATAAACTCATGCAAGTTGTCTACATATCCTAAATTTGTCACATATTTTTCAAAATCTTTTTGTAAAGAAGGTCCTGAAACAACCACCACTTTTACATCACTATTAATTTTCTTTACAGCATCTAGTGTTTTTTCTATTAAAAATAATCCTGCATCAGTTCCTCCAACTGAAATAAGTATGGTTTTTTTATCAAATGAAAACTTCTTGCGCAATTCTTCTCTGGAATATTTTATATGTCTTGTAATTGGCCCTACTCTTTTGATATTGCCTTTATTTTCCCCAAACTCAGGTAAAATAACCAATTCACATTTTTCAATGATGTTTTGCATTGATTTATTCATCTTTTTTTCAATAAATGAACCAATTCCTCTTACAAAATGAGTTTCCAAAATATCTGTGATCAATACAGTTGGTATTTTTTTCTTTTGAGCAATTGTTAGTGATGCAAAATCCTCATCACTCAAAACTATTCTTGGATTGTCCTTTTCAATAATCTTCTTTGAGATCTTTTTACATTCTTTGTAATATTGAAAATAACTCCACAGCCATTTTGCAGGACTTTTTAACTTTCCATTTTCTACAATAAATTTTGGTGGCATGTACAGATTTTCTACATTAAAACTTGAGTCTTGGATAATTTTGGCAGCACCACTTCCAGTCACAAATTTGAGTGAGATGTCTTGAAATTGTTTTGCTATTGCAATGTCTCTAGTTGCATGGCCTAATCCTATTGGACTAGAAAAAAAATCAATATCTACCATATGTGTTGTAAATTTCTAATTAAATTTCTAGATTTTTAATGGTCTCAAAGTTTAAATGGTTTTTAACAAGGTAGGTTTTCGGGCCCATAGTCCAGGTCGGTTATGACGTCGCCCTTACACGGCGAAGATCCAGGGTTCAAATCCCTGTGGGCCCACTATTTCTTGCTCATTAAATATGGCAATTGTACTAATTACTTCATGACTGAACAAATTGCAGCAAAAAAATCTCTAATTGTTGCTGTTTTTATTTTATTTTCTCTGATATTTGTTGGCGGTATTTTTGCACTAACAAATGATGTTGCAATTAGTGCAGGCCAAGAGCTTTCGTACCCTTCATGGCTAATCATGGCATATCTTGCAGGACTTTCAATGATTATTCTTCCATGCACTCTTCCACTAGTTTTCATTATTATCCCACTTAGCATGGGAAAAGGTGCAAAAAAGGGACTCTTAATGTCGTTGCTGTTTGGTGCAGGACTGACAATTACAATATCGTCTTACGGTTTTGGGATTGGTGCAATAGGACAAACCGCAGACCTTGATCAAATCTCATCTTACATGTTTTTGATTGCAGGAATAGCCGCATTTGTTTTCGGAATGTCTCAATTAAAATTATTTAAATTAAAACTTCCAGCTTATTCTGGAACCCCTTCATTCATCCAAAAACGAGGCGATTACTCAAAATCCTTTTTCATGGGGCTGTTACTAGGAAATGCTGGCGTTGGATGCCCAAACCCTATGTTTTACTGGCTTTTAATTTACATCGCAGGAACTGGTAGTGTTGAGATTGGAGCAAGCTTGGGTGCAGTTCATGGTGTTGGAAGAGCTATTCCTTTGATATTGTTATCAATTCTAGCTATTGTTGGAGTTAATGCAACAAAGGGAATTACCACAAACCGTGAAAAAATTGAAAAACTTACTGGATGGATGTTAATTATAATTGGTGCATTTCTGATAATCAATGGAATACCTGGAGGACATGAATGGTATGAGAGTACATTTATTCATATTGCATGGAATAATTTGGTTTCAATGACACCTGTCCCTCCCGAATTCCACGTTGGTGACCATGAACATGAACACACTGCTGAATTAGCAGAAGAATTTGTACCTGTACTATTTGCATTACTGATTCTATTTCCTGTAGTTTGGTATTTTACTAAGAAAAGACGAGAGGTTGTAGCATGAAAGATCCTGTATGTGGAATGGATGTTGGTGAAAAAGGAGAATCGATTGTACACAAAGGTAAAGAATACCGATTTTGTTGCGCAACTTGCAGGTGGGCCTTTGAACAAAACCCAGACCAGTTTGTAGAGTCATGAAAGTTCAAGTTCTAACCACTTCCGGATGCTCCAATTGTAGTGCCCTAGAAAAAATGTTAGATGAATTGAACGTAAAATATGAAACCATTGATGTTACAGAACATCCTGAATATTTGGAAAAATACCCTATCTTTACAGCACCTGGATTGGTAATTAATGAAAAATTAGAATTTACTGGAATACCAAAACCTGCCGAACTGCAAAGAAAACTAGATGAACTCAGGTAATGTTTTTTACTCTTAACAATTGTGTATTTTCAAATGACTGATTATTCTATGAGTGAAAAAATGATTATTGTTCAATATGCAATTAAAAAATTTGAAAATGAGGACAAAGTTATTGAAAAACTAAAGACCGTATTGTCTGAAAAAGATATCCAAAGAAGTATTGATACATTAATTGGAACTCAAAAGGTAAGAAGAATTGGCCCTGAAGTCATTCAAAATAATGAAAGTCATGCAGAATTACCGGATTTACCTGAAAATCTAAAACCTGTCATTGATCAACTTTAACAAATTTTTTAAGCAAGAACTAATGGTGTAAATTGAAAATGAATAAAATTTTGCTTTCCAGCATTTTGATAATTACTGCATTTTCCCTTATCCCTTCATTAGCATTTGCTCACCCACACCCAGGACAAGTTTTGATAAATGGCCATACACACGATCCACAAACTGAAATCATTCCATTATCTGCAAGCATTGGGCTAGAAAAAACAACAGTTTTTTTTCATGCACCTAAAGACAATCAACTTCCATGGGGGTTTGTTGAAGGAAATATCTCAAATCATGTAGATGGTTATCCTGTGATAATTCAGATATTCAAAAATGGCGAATCTGTTCACTTTGCTCAGACTGGAGTGGAAAATGACGGTGACTATGAATATCGATTCAGAGTACTCAGTACAAATGGTGATGAGACCACCAAAATTTTTGACGGAAATTACTCAGTAAGAATTTTCAAAGTTGTTTACCTGAATCAAAATTCTTTGATTTAAAACCCACGTAGCCCTTGAGGACGCATGATTTCTGGATGTTGTTTCATCCACTCTATCTTATCTAACATTGCTTGTTTGTCTTGTGGAAACGTTCCCTTTATTGTATATGCATTAGAACCATGATTTGCTCTGAAAACTATCTCATCTGTAGTCTCAATTTGGCTAATAAGATCCCGAAGTTCTTCTAATGACTCATCATCATTAATTCTGATAAATGGCTCTCCAAACTTGTCAAGAAATTCTTGTTTAATTCCGTTTTCTAAATACAATGTTAATGCACCAACATAATTTGGAGAACATGCACTGATCACCTCTGCTGTTCCTTTGATATGTTCTTTAGAGTATGTTCTTCCTCCTAATCCTAAAATTATCATACAGGACATGATGTACCCTGCTTCTTTTGCCTTATTCACTGATTTGATTATTGTTTTTGCAATGGCACCTTTTGTTACTTTTTTTAGAATAATATCTGAGCCACTTTCAATTCCTAAATACAACATGTCAAGTCCGGCATCATGCATCATTTTCAACTCTTCAGGTGTCTTCTTTAAAATATTCATAGGCATTGCATAGCATGAAATCCTTTCAAGATTTGGAAACTTTTCTTTTAGGTATTTTACAATTTTTACAATGTATTGTGCATCCAGATTTAGAGCATCACCGTCTGCTAAGAAAATTCTTGTAGTATTTGGAAGATGTTTTGACATCAAATCAATCTCCATTTTAACCTCATCCCATGATCTTTCTGAATATTCTTTTGATCTATACATATCACAAAATGAACATTCATTAAATGAACATCCTAATGTAACCTGAAAAATCAATGATCGTGCTTCAGATGGTGGCCTATACAACGGAGCATCATAATTCAACATCATTTTGATTCAATGTAGATAATCTGATATCTTTTTTATAGTTTCTAATATTTGACTCTCCAAATACCTTTTAGTTGAAAAACTCTGTCAGTGACTGATGGCAAATGACCCTGATGCAAAGCGACTGTTATGGTTTGTTTTTGCAGGTTCACGAGGGGGAATTAATCGCTTAAAAATAATTAATGCAATAAGAAAAAATCCATTAAACACTAACCAATTATCCAAAGAATTAGGTTTAGACTATAAGGCTATTCAGCATCATATCAGAGTATTAGAGAAAAATAATCTAATTACTTCTGTGGGTGAAAAATACGGAATTGCATTTTTCATATCTACTTTTTTGGAAGTCAATATGGAGGCATTTGAAGAAATTGAAAGAAAATTGGATAAAAGTAAATAAACTGACAAGAGGTGTTCATCACTAAATGGAATCTACATCCCTAGTGTTATCTATCGTCTCAATGGCAAATATGGCAGTTTTAGGTATTCTCATTTGTATATTTGGAAAAATGTATGTAACAACAAAAGCACAACTACCGTTAGGGATGATTGTGGTTGCAGGAATGCTATTTCTCCATAATATTATTGGTGCACTAGCATACTTTTCTATGGATCAGTTATTTTCACATGAGATCTTCCCTTACATGCTTGGAGTTGGCATAGCTGAATTAGGTGGTCTTTTGATATTTCTAAAGATCACTTTAGACTAGATTTAGTTTAATTGTAACAGTCATTCATGAATCTCTGTTGAATGAAAAACATCGCGAATATTTCAAATTAAACAAAAATATTCTAATTGCATTTGCTGCATCGATTATAATTTCTGCAATAATCGCTCAAATTCTTTCTGAACAAGCAGATTATCTAAACACTACATACACTCTGATTGTAGATTATGTTATTTACTTTTCAACATTTGGGGGTCTGTATTACGTTGATAACAGAAAAAAATATTTATTAAAATCTGGTGAAACAGACAAGAAAAAACTTAGACATGATTTAATCAAAATTTTAACTTCATTGGGAATTGCTGAAGTCATTTATACTATTGTAAGATGGATTTTGCAATATTATTTACTAACCATTGATTATGACGCTTATTTGGCATCAATTGTATCACAAATTATATCAACAGTAGTGTATATGATAGCAATAAACTTGAGTGTAAAAATGACGAGGTTGTATAAAGATGGTAGTTAGTGTTTATGTTGATGGCTCAGGAGGCCCAAATGGAGGTTATGGATTTTTTGTAAAAGAAACTGGAGAATCATTTTATGAAAAACAACCTGATATTACAAACAATCAGGCTGAATACATGGCAATAATCTCTGCACTCAAAAAATTTTCTGACAGTGATTCCGATGTAATTATCTACAGCGATTCAAAAAATACTGTATCACAACTTAACCATGAATTTGCTATCAATAATGAAAAACTTCGTGAATTGGCACGTGAGGCATGGCAACTGATTGGAAAATTCTCTAATCTTACAATAACATGGGTACCAAGAAAAGAAAATTTGGCTGGTAAAATGTTGGGCAGCTAAATAGAGATCAGAAATTTTCATGAATAACTTTATTATAGAAAATCTTCAACCCAACGTACATGGCAGAATCTGTCTTTTTATCACCAAAATCAATTGCAGTTATTGGCGCATCTGACAAGAGAGGCAGTGTTGGTGCAACTATTACATCAAATATTATGAATGGTTTTAAGGGAATTGTTTATCCTATTAGTCCTACTAGGGATACTGTATTTTACAAAAAAGCATACAAGACTGTATTGGACGTTCCAAAATCAATTGATCTAGCAGTAATTGTAATCAAAAATACACTTGTTGCTGATGTTTTAGAAGAATGTGGAAAGAAAAAGGTTAAGGGTGTCATAATAATCACAGCCGGTTTTAAAGAAGTTGATGAAGAAGGAGCAAAACGTGAACAGCAAATTAAAGACATTGCTAAAAAATACAAAATTCAAATCATTGGTCCAAACTGTCTTGGTGTCATGAATCTTGATCCAAAGACAATGATGAATTCTACATTTCTTAAAGTAACGCCAAAATCTGGAAAAATTGCCCTTGTTTCGCAAAGTGGAGCTATATGTGCAGCACTTGTTGAAGATGCTAGCGCACAAGGAATTGGATTCTCAGCAGTAATTAGTCTTGGAAATAAGGCAGCGATGAGCGAAGTTGATGTTCTAAAAATGTTGGCTGCGCATAAACAAACCAAAGTTATCGTTATGTATCTTGAGGATATGGGAGATGGTCAAGAATTCCTCAGAGTCTGTAAAAATATTACTAAAAAATTAAAGAAACCTGTTCTTGTACTCAAATCTGGTCGTAGTCCAGAAGGTGCAAAGGCTGCAATGTCTCATACTGGTGCCTTGATGGGTTCTGATGAAATCTATGATGCGTTACTAAAACAGTCTGGTGCAATTAGGGTTGATACTATGGAAGAACTATTTGATTATGCAACTGCATTTTCAAAACAACCACTTCCAACAGCAGGAGGTTTAGTTATTGTTTCAAATGCTGGAGGCCCTGCTATCATTTCAACTGATGCTTGCTCTAAAGCAGGAATTAGAATGGCCAACATTGATACTATTCGCCCAAAGATTGATGAGGTGATTCCTCCATGGGGAAGCTCTAGGAACCCAGTAGATATTGTAGGTGATGCTGATTTTAATCGATTCCATAATGTTTTGGAACGTGTACTCAAACATACAAAAGTTGGTTCAGTTATTACAATGTGTACTCCTTCTGGAACTCTAAATTATGATAAATTAGCTGAAGTAATTGTTGTAATGTCAAAGAAATACAAAAAAACAATGCTTGCAAGTTTAATGGGACTGGATGAAGGAATTACCAATAGAGAAATTTTAGCCGAAGGTGATGTTCCCTATTATACATATGCTGAAGGGGCAATTAGAGCTTTAGCTGCAATGATAAAATTTGCAATTTGGGTAAATACTAAAGAAGGAAAAATTTCAAAATTCAAAGTAAACAAAACTAAAGCAAAAAAGATCTTCGATAAAGTCAAAAAAGAAAAACGTCCAAATCTTCTAGAAGAAGAGGGACAAGAAGTACTCAAAGCATATGGTTTACCATTACCAAAAAGTGCTTTGGCTAAAACAGAAGATGAAGCAATTAAAATTGCAAAAAAAATTGGTTATCCTGTCGTAATGAAGATCGCTTCACCTCAAATTATTCACAAGTCTGATGCTGGCGGTGTTAAAGTAAACCTTACAAACGACTCAGAAATTCGAACTGCATTTAAAACCATAATCAAAAACGCCAAAAAATACGACAAAAATGCTGAGATCAAAGGCGTATTAATTGTTGAAATGGTCAAAGGGGGAAAAGAAATGATAATTGGCTCAAAATTAGAGCCTGGATTTGGCCCTGTAATTATGCTTGGTATGGGAGGAATCTATGTAGAGATCCTCAAAGATGTTACATTCAAACTTGCACCTGTGACTGATAAGGAAGCAGATGATATGATTTCTTCGATCAAGACACAAAAACTGCTTCAAGGAGTAAGAGGAGAAAAACCATCCGATATTGCATCTTTGTCAGATTGCATTCAGCGATTATCACAACTTGTTACTGACTTTAAAGAGATCAAAGAGCTTGACATGAACCCAGTTTTGGTTCTAGAGAAAGGAAAGGGCTGCAAAATATTAGATGTCCGAATAGGGCTTTGATCGCAATCCATTCCTAAATTTTTGCTCATACGCATCTAGAATTTTTATACCACCTAGAGGGAGTTCTGTTATGGCAAATGTGGAGACCACTAAAACTATTAGAACCGGTGAAGACTATATTCAAAGTCTTCGTGGGAGAGATCTCAAAGTATATCTTTTTGGTGAATTAATCAAAGAACCTGTTGATCATCCTATTATCAGGCCATCAATTAATGCCGTAGCTGAAACTTATGATCTTGCAGTAAGAGAAGAAGAACTGGCATCTGCAAAATCATCAATTACTGGATTACAAGTAAATCGATTTTTACACATTGCAGAAAGTGCACAAGATCTGGTTTTACAAAATAAAATGCAAAGAAAACTAGGACAAAACACTGGAACCTGTTTCCAAAGATGTGTTGGTATGGACGCAATGAATGCATTACACTCTACAACATTTGAGATTGATGAAAAACATGGAACAAATTACCATCAAAGATTCTTAGAATTTGTTAAGATGGTTCAAAAAGAAAATCTTGTTATTGGTGGTGCCATGACTGATCCAAAGGGAGATAGAAGTAAAGGACCTTCTGAACAAGAAGATCCTGACTTGTTTACTAGAGTTGTTGACAAAGATGATAAAGGAATCTATGTCTCTGGTGCAAAAGCTCACCAAACTGGATGTATAAACTCTCACTGGATAATTTTAATGCCTACGATTAGATTGACAGAAGAAGACAAAGATTGGGCAGTAGTTGGAGCAATTCCTGCAGATGCAAAAGGAGTTACTTACATCTATGGTAGACAGTCTTGTGATACAAGAAGTATGGAAGAAGGTGACATTGATGATGGAAATGCAAAGTTTGGTGGACAAGAAGCATTAATTGTCTTAGATAGAGTTTTCATCCCTTGGGACAAAGTCTTCATGTATGGTGAATATGAATTTGCATCAATGCTTGTTGAACGATTCACATGTTATCATAGAAGAAGTTATGTTTGCAAAACTGGATTGGGTGATGTCTTGATTGGTGCAGCAGCTACAATTGCAGATTATAACGGTATCCCAAAAGTTTCACACATTAAAGATAAAATAATTGAAATGACTCATCTTAATGAGACTATTTTTGCAGCAGGAATTGCATCATCTCATCAAGGCCACAAAATGAAGTCAGGTGTTTATCTCAATGATGATATGCTTGCGCAAGTTTGCAAACATAATGTTACTCGATTCCCATATGAAATCAGTAGACTTGCACAAGACATTGCTGGTGGGTTGGTCGTTACACTGCCTTCTGAAAAAGACTTTAGACATCCAGAAGCAGGTCCTCTACTCAAAAAATACCTAGCAGGAAGAAAAGGTGTTGATGTTGAAAATAGAATGAGAATCCTTAGATTAATCGAAAATATGACTCTTGGAAGAAATGCTGTTGGATATCTGACAGAATCCATGCATGGCGCAGGCTCTCCACAAGCACAAAGAATTCAAATTCAAAGACAGATGCAAATTGGTTACAAAAAGAATCTTGCAAAGAATCTTGCTGGAATCAAAAACGATCTTGACGAACCAAAAGAGTCATCAGAATACTTTAAGCGTGTGTTTAAGACCAAGGACTCTGTTCTCTAAATTTTTATCACAAAACTCAACTTTTCCTATTTAAAATCCAGCGTGTTCTTTGTAATTATTACATTTGCTAATATATTGTAATTATTAACGTATGATAATGATAGGCACGAACAACGTCATCTATGACTACAAAAAACTTCTTCCAGTGATGGCAGCAATAGGATTTTTGTTTACTGTTCCAGTTGCAAGTGAAATATTTGCAGGTAATGGAAACGGTCAAAATAACATTCCTGACACTGCTATGTTGCCGGACATTTCACCATCTATTCCAAAACATTTGCAAATTCAAAATTCTCAACAAGGTGAATTTTTGAGATTTACAAATGCATGGGGAAACATTGGAACAGGCAATCTAGAATATGAACCTGTTATTCCAGTAGAAAATCCAGATGAAGCAGAAACACAAGATGCATTACAAAACCTATATGATTCCGAAGGAAACTTGGTCTTCTCTGAAATTGTAAGTGAATTTGAATACCATGATATTCACAACCATTGGCATATTGCCGATATTGGTGAATTTGCAGTACAATATGTAGATACTGACAAAAATGGAAATGAAATTCCTGGTGATATTGTAATACTTCCAAACGGTGTTGATGCATCTTCCATCAAAGTAGGATTTTGCATTGCTGATGTATACAAAATCAATGGTGATAATTCCCCTACATCCCAAAGAGTCTATTGGGATTGTGAAGTAGGTCTGCAAGGTATTCAGTCTGGATGGATGGATCAATACCATCAATCAGTTGAAGGAAATGCAGTTTCTATTACTGGAATTCCTAACGGAGAATATTTCCTGACACATACTTGGAACCCTGCTGAGAAATTTGTAGATGGAAATGAAGCCAATGATATGTCTTGGATGAAATTTGAGCTATCGGATGATGGAAATGGTAACAGAAAGATTGCTGAATTGGGTGGATTTGCACCTGAATGTCAATCTGATGGAACTACTCCTGGACTCTGTGGTGAAATAAGCAAAAACAACTAACCCTTTTTTTCCCTTTTTTTATTTTCAATACTATCATTGCCGGAGCTGCAACATACATTCCGACATTCATCATGATTACTGCAATCCCATATCCTAGAATCTCTTGCTCTGAATCTGCCATTGACATTATTGACAGTGTTGAAAGCATCGGGGTGATTCCGATCCTTATCATCTCTTTGAATACTGGGTTTTCTCTTTCATAGTCTGCCACATACGGTGAGAATGAATAGTAAAACTGGTTGAATCCTGCCATAAATGATGCACCTGACTCTGTGCTCATCACTTTACTGTCTCTTATCTCTCTTAGTAACTGCACCTGTGGTGCCATCTCAGAGCCGTATGTTGCAGTTGCAATCAGGCATCCGCCGCCTTCTTTTGAATTTTTATTTTGGGGCTCTTCGTTAATTGATTTTTCCACTTCGCTTGTATCTGATTCTTCTTTTTCTTCTAATTCTTTTTGTTGTTGAGCAACTTCTTGTGGAATTTCTTTTATCACGACAGGCTTTGTATCGATAATTCCTGTTTGAGCTTCTTGTTTACTTTCTTCAATTTCAAACTCTGTGTACATTCTACTCTGTTCAATTAGTCTTTCATATCTATCGGGCTCAGAATAAATCCAAAGTGGATCATTGTACAAACTAACACACACTCTTGATTCAATGGAATGTTGATGATGCTCAAAAAAATCATTTCCCATAAACTGGTATAATTGATAATTTTCTTCACACCATTCTATTCCATTTTTTGTTAATCCTCCATTTGCAAAGAAAGGTGTTTCAGCATACACTGTCCCAAATAGTAATACAGGTAAAAGAATAGCAAGATATTTCAAACATGATTTTTCTTTTTAACTAATTCATAAATGATACTACTCTTGGAACCTAGAACTTCTGAGAATCCTTTTTTAGTAAAAATGATGTAACTACATCACAAAGCAAACAGGACGATCTTTTGCTTGTTAAACTGCATTATGTGAACCTGTTTGCCTATGAAATACAAACTATTTTTCTTTTTTATCTAATTCTTTTTTAGGTTTTTCTTGGTTTTTAGGATCTGTGTTTACGTCTGCAACGTTTGAATTTTCTTTTATACTGTTCTCTGACTCGTTTGATTCTTCCTGTGAATACTCCAGATCTTTTTTTAGCTTTTCTAATTCTGGAATTTCTGGTGGTTTGTCTGAATCTTTAGAATCAAAAGGATCCTCGAAAGTCAGTTCTTTTTCTTTCTTTTTCTTAACCATCTGTTTTGCAATCATTATTCCCACAACAATTGCAATAATGATGTAGTTTGTTGGGGGCTTAAGAATTTGAGTAACATATCCTATCTGGGGTATCACATATGCTACTTTTCCAATGTATTCTTCTTCAGTTATTGGGAAATCCGTCCCTGGAATGGATGCTGGATTTGCATCGCCCTTTGTTCGTATTGTCTTTGGATTATCATCTATGATTGATGCAACTCTATGTACTATTACTCTGTCATGGTCTGATGGACGATTGAAAACTATGATATCTCCGACTTGTATTTCTTCAAATGGCTCATGTCCTTGTACAATTAGAACATCATAAACTAAAAGCTCTGGAATCATACTTCCGCTAGCAACTACATAAAATGGATTTTGAGTTCCAAATGCTACTTGTAATGCTAACCAAATTACAATAACACCAATTGCAACAATAATGATATCTTTTACAACGCCTTTTGAAACAGAACTCTTGCCCAATTACTTCATCGCCATAATGTCATTGATTACATTTGCTAGCTAGATTTTTGTACCGCATTCTTCACAAAACTTGGAACCTTCTTTATTGGAAAATCCACAACTAGTACATTTGCCTGGTTGTACTGCCTGAGGTGTAACATCAGGATTTCCTAACATGATGATTTCACCAACTTTCTTAATACTGCTCCATGGGATACTCCCTTCAGTTCCATCATTTTTTGTAATTAACAATACTACTGACTGATTAGAATCAACTCCTACTTGTTTTGCGTTTCCAATCTTTTTTGCATTCTCGTCATACACTGCCAACCCTTCTATTGAGCTTACTGAGCCTGAAGTACCTGGCTGTGTAGCTTGTGTTAGTTGAGTTTGTGGTTGCTCTGTTTGATGTGTTGGTTCTGGAGTTGGTGGTGTCTGTTGAATTGATTCAGACTGAATTGTCTGAGCAGAATCTAGTGGTTTTGCATTTCCAATATCTCCTGCTTCATCCTGTTTTTTGAATTCTCTGTATTCTGCAATTGTAGAATTGCATGTACTGCAAATGTATTGTCCTTTTTCTGCAAGAATCAAATTTTCTGCAACCTCTTCATTAGGATTTTCAAACTCTATTTTTGGAGCACCTTCAAATTCTTTCTCACATGTATTGCAAAAATGCTTTGAAATCTTCTCAGCGTCCAATCTTCCAATTGGGGCTAAAAACAGGTCAGGACCTCCTAAATTCCCCTTCATTTGTTGTTCATCAGTAACATTAGCCATAACATAACCGCCGGAACCTCTTAATTTTTTAAGTCTAAGTTCAGTACTCATGACTCAGTTTTACCAAAACGTCATTTAAGTATATATCACAAAACCATCTGGTTTGCAATTCATCCCACAAAAAATATGGTGAGAATTTTGGTGAACCTTTTTAGGTATGTTGAATAAATTATCAATGAAATGGGAATAACACAAGTTTCAGATGCAAAATCATGGGAAATTGATGTGATCAATTCAGATGTTCCTGTATTTGTTGACTTTTGGGCCGAATGGTGTGGTCCATGTAGAATGGTTGGTCCAGTCGTTGAAGAACTGGCAAGTGACTATGAAGGCAAAGTCAAATTCGTGAAGGTTAATGTCGATGAGGCCAATGAACTAGCATCAAAATACAATGTATTTAGCATTCCGACATTACTTCTCCTTAACAAAGGTGAAATTGTTGCCCAGCAAGTTGGTGCTGCATCTAAAGAATCATACAAAAATATGATTGATAGAGCACTAGCATAAACAATTACACGTTTTTCCCTTTTTTGATCCTAAAGTAATTAATATTCCAAAAGCTCATGTTTGATAATGTCATTTGGTGAAGTAGATACTCTGAATATGCTATTTGACAAGCTTGATAGCTTGTTTAATGAATCTCAGGGATACTATGAGTCATTTCTTGATACAAATAACATGTACAAAAAAGGGCAATTAAGTGATAAAGAATTCTTTCAAAAACTAGGTGATTATGTTGTTGCATATTCTGCTCTAGAATTTCTTGCAATCAAAGTACTTTTTGAACTCAAAAAGTCTATGGGTTCTGGCTCTGGAAATACACAATCTCCTGGATTGATGCCTGGAATGGGACAACCAGGAATGATGGCAGGCGGGATGGCAGGAGGAATGCCTCCAAGATCAGGAACTGCACAAAACCCTGTAGGTGGACCTCCTGGAATAGTTTCAGCTCAAGAGGCATTTGGCGATGTTGGAACGTTACCGTCACCTGATCCTGCATTAATACCAAGACAAACATCCACATCCAGTGGAAATGGTTGTTCAGCATGTGGAGCTGAACTAAGACCAAATGCAAAATTTTGTACTAAATGTGGAACTAAAGCATGACATCTAGGAAATTTCTAATGAACATTTGTCTGAACAAATTCTTCTGTTAAACACATCCTCATATTCCCTACCACAATGTGCACACTTTCGAAAAGTCATATTTCTATTACACATGTTTTGTATTTAAACTTCAGAATTTACTCTTGTGTGGTGCCACATTCAGGACAGAATTTTGCAGTAGATGAAAGACTTGTTCCGCATTCTGAACAAAACTTTCCACTGTTTTCTGATTCTTTAACTGCATTTCCATAAACTCCAGAATTTCTTACCGCCCCAGTTGGAACAAATTTGTCATCATCGATTAGAACTGGTGTAAAGTCTTGCTCTGTCATAAATGTCATCATTCGTGGAATTGCTTCTTCTTTATTTTCTGGATCTGGAACTGAATCTCCTAACCAAAATGCAAATCTCATTAGGGTAAGTTCTGGCGTCGAAAATGCAAGAGTGTGTTTTGACATGTACTCGTTTGCAGCCTTTTTACCGTCAAATACCTTCATGAAAATTTCTTATCCTTGTTTATGTATAATGGTTTCTGGATAAATGGACCGGGAGGGAATCGAACCCTCGATCTCCTCGTTGCGAACGAGGCATTATACTCCTAAACTACCGGCCCCCACATAACTCTCTAGGAAGTATTTTTATTCATTTTCTAAGCCTGATTTTAAAAATAATAGAGATTTGATGGCTATGAACAACGACTGGGTAAACTACCATCAACCTCCGAACTTCGTCTAACAATATTGTGTTGTTTTTACATTTAAACATCTATGAAAAAATATTCTAGTGGTAATTCCTTTGATCAAAATAGTCTTAACGCATAATAGACTGCAACTCTCAAAAATTTTAAATGACATATGATGCTGTAATTACAGATTCACACATAGTTTTACCACAAGGAATACTTGATAAAAATATCATTATTGATGAAGGGAAAATTGTAGGCTTTACAAATGACATTCCATCATGTGATCACAAAATAAATGGCAATGGATTAATTTCAGTCCCTGGTCCTATTGACACTCATGTTCACTATGGAGTGTATTCACCAATTGATGAAGCAGCAAAAACAGAATCTCATGCAGCTGCAATTGGAGGTATTACAACAATGATGCGTATGCTTAGATTGGGAACTTCTTTTCAAAAGTCATTACAAGAACAACTAGATGCTGCTGCAAAAAATCATTATGTCGATTATGCAATTCATGCATCAGTTTTTACACAACAACAAATTGATGAAATGAAATTTTGTGTATCAAAAGGAATTACTTCATTTAAAATTTACATGAATCTTGGCGGTGAAGTGGGTCATGTTTACATGGATATGCCACCATATTCTTCAGAGTTAGTAGCAGCACAAGTTGATGTTAATAATAAAATTGTAGAACAGACAGTAAAAAATGCAGCATTACTTGGATGCCCTGTTTTAGTTCATGCCGAAGATTATGAATCATGTGCATGTGGAATAAAAACTGCTAAAGAAAAGAAAAAAGATGGACTATCTGCATGGTCTGAAAGTCGCTCACCTGAATTTGAAGCAAAAGCAATCAAGACTGTTTGTAAGTATGGACGTGATTATGGATGTGTGATTTATTTTGTCCATATTGGTTCAGCAAGAGCTTTACAGCAAATTTTTGAAGAGCGCAACCTTGGAACGAAAATTTTTGTTGAAACCTGCCCTCATTATTTGACATTGTCTTATGAACAACAAAACGGATATCTTGCTAAAGTTATGCCTCCAATAAGAACAAAAAAGGATAACGAAGCAGTTTGGACAGCATTATCTGACAATCAAATTGATACTATAGGCACAGATCATGTTGCAAATCAACTCAAACTAAAACTCGGAGGAGATGATGTATGGGGTGCACTTGCAGGTTTTCCTGGCATCGGAACCGTAATTCCTATTTTACTTAGTGAAGGTGTAAATAAAAATAAAATTTCTCTTCAACAGTTAGTGCAATTTACAAGTCAAAATGCAGCAAAAATTTTTGGGATGTATCCACAAAAAGGAACTCTTGAAAAAAATTCTGATGCTGATATTGTAATGATTGATTTGAAAAAAGAAAACAAGGTATCAAATGAACTGTTTGGTGGCTTTTCGGATTATATTGTTTATGAAGGAAGAGTTCTGAAAGGATGGCCTGTTAAAACAATTGTTAGAGGTCAACTAGTTGCTGAAGATTTTCAAGTTGTTGGAAAACTAGGACATGGGAAACTTGTACCCAGAACAATTGTTTAAAATTAAACGAACACTATTTATGTTAAAAAAATTAATTTAAACCACATGCAAAATGTGATCTTTTTATTTGCATTTTTCTTTTTTATAATTTTTCTAATTCCGTTAGGTGATTCTTTTGCGCAATCTGTGATTCCTCCAAGACATCAGTGGAAGCAAGTAAATGATATTGATCATCTTACTTGTAAAGAAGGATTACTGCTATTACAAAAATCAAATGGTGCTCCAGCATGTGTATCTACAACAACTTATCTGAAATTAGTTGACAGAGGTTATGGAATGTTTGATAATGCAATAATGATGAAAAGACCTGCAATGCTGACAAATCTCATGGAAACCATGTCTTCAAACTATGACCTGATGCATCACTGGCATAATATGATGCAAAATGATCCTACGATGATGAAGAACACAATGCAAAAATGGATTTCAAAAATGAAAGAAAACCCTGAATTTTTAAAAAATATGATTGGTCCGATGACATCAGATCCTATTCTTAGGGAAGATATGATTAAACATATGAGAAATCATCCTATCATGGAACAATCTCTAAAAGATCATCCTATGTGGATGAAATCAGTTCACGATAAAATAATGGGACCCGAAATGGGCTCTGGTATGCATAAAATGTGTCCTTGGTGTCCTGAATATGAGGTTCATGTATCTCACAGACAACAACTTGGCTTTACGAATTCTGATAGAATGATGAATATGATGCATAGTCTTTGGATTAATGATCAAATATCTGAGGATATACATGAATTCATGCTTGAAAATCCTAATCATATGGCACAAATGTCCAAACAAATGATGGGTCCAATGCTTGGATTTATGATGGATGATCCTGAAATAAGACAAAAAATGATTGAATTAATGCTTGAACATGAAGAATTTATGAATTCAATCAGACATGAGAATACTAGATAATATCGAATTTTCCACCAGTCTTAGCTTTGTAAATTATATCTGGCTTTCTTAGAAAAATTCCACATTCTAAAACTCCTGGAATCTGTTTGATTTTCTGTGATAATATTTTTGGATTTTTTATTGTACCAAAATCACAATCCAAAACGATGTTTCCATTTTCAGTAAAAAATGGATAACCTCTATCTAAAGTTCTAATTTCTACTTTACCTCCTAGTTTTTGAATGTGATTATCCACTGATGTTCTTGCTAATGGATGAATTTCTATAGGAACTGTTCTTGTAAAATTCTTCACAAATTTTGTCTTGTCTGCCATAACTACTACTTTTTTTGCAAGGCTAAACAAAATATTTTCTCGTAGTAGTGCACCCCCGCCACCTTTAATGACATATTTTTGTGAGTCAATTTGGTCTGCGCCATCAAAAACAACATCGATATGATCAACTTGATCTGCTTCAACAATTGGTATACCTCCTTCTTCTGCAATTAACTTGATCTGCAACGATGTTGGTATTCCAACAATATGAAATTCTTTTACTTCCATTAATTTTGATAGTGATTTTACCAGCGCAGTTGCTGCTCTTCCACTTCCTAACCCTATTACGGAATAATCTTTAACATCCTTTAGTGCATCATTTGATAATGCCTTTATGGCATCATCGTAGGACAATTACTCTACCTCTGCTTGGTCTAGCTTGGAAAGAACATTCATGATCTCTCCTTTGATCTTATCTAGATCATCTGAATCATCGTCATCATCAAAGTCATCATCTAGTGATGTTGGTTTTAGTTTCTTTTGTGGTTCAGGAAGGGCTTTGTGTTCAGTAATTTTTTCAACTTCTTTTGCCAAATCTGGTTTTATTTCTGTTTTAACTTCAGGCTTTGGAGTTACTGATTGAATTATCTCGATTTTATCTTCAACTTTTGGCTTTGGTTGAACAATTTCATTAACAATGTCTTCTTTTGGTTTTACTTCTGGAATGACTGTCTTTGGTTGAATTGTTTCTTTAACAATCTCCTGTTTTGTTTCTTGTTTTTCAAATAATGGAAATGATGGCTCTTTTCTTGACAGTCTAGTAAGTGTAGTTAACTCAAATGATTGCCTTTGTTTTGGTGGTGGGATTACAATTGGATCAGAAGTTTTTGGTTTATCAAAAGTAAATTTCTCTTTAATGATATTTGTTTTATTTTCTTCTTTTGGTTTTGGTTTTTCTTCTTGCTTTGTTTCTAATTTAATTTCTGGTGCAGAAATTTCTGATGATACAATCTTAGATGATAATTCATAAAGTCTATCGTCTAATCTTGATAATTTCTGATCCATCAAAGTAATTAATCCATCACCTACTGGACCTAAATCAGGATGTTGACTTGCCTGTTCTAGTTTCTCTATCTTTGCAAGAACAATTCCTAATTGATGTTGATACTTTAACAATAATTTGTCACGTTGAATTTTAGAATATTCAGAATCTGCCTGGTATAACCTTGAAATTGTTTTAGTTAAGATGTCTTTCTCGATATTTAATGTCCTAATCTGACTTTTGATGTGGGAGCTAGCACCTATGCTAAGTAATTGTGTTTTGTTTCTTGGCATCTTTCTTACAGCAGCTGCTGTAGCAACACCGGCTAATGAACTAAGAAGTATGGCAATCTCTTGCATCTATGTATACCATTTAATCCAGGAATACTTTCTGCGTTTTGCCTCTGGGAATCCACAACTTGCACATACGTGGTGTCTTTTGTGAAGTGAGTTTTTACCACATCTTCTACATCTGATGTGAACTTTCTTCTTTGTAAAACCACCCATAGAAGTTGTACCTTTTACCATCTAGATCACCTAATTTACTGCTGGTGGAGGAGATATCATAACTACGTTGTCTCCTCTGACTACAATGGTTCCGAGGCTTTTTGAATCGCCTTCAGTAGGAATTTCCTCTGAAGAATCGAGTAGCAGGTTCATGTGTTGGTCAAAACCTAATAGATTACCTCTAATTGTTTTACCACCTTTGAGCTTAATCAATACAACTTGATTGATACTCTCATCCAATACTTTTACTGCCATATCAACGG
This sequence comes from Nitrosopumilus sp. K4, assembly GCF_018128925.1. Taxonomy (NCBI): domain Archaea; kingdom Thermoproteati; phylum Nitrososphaerota; class Nitrososphaeria; order Nitrosopumilales; family Nitrosopumilaceae; genus Nitrosopumilus; species Nitrosopumilus sp. K4. The sequence goes on along the minus strand of NZ_CP067007.1, from coordinate 1,289,267 downwards.
ACATCTATTTCACTTATTGGCTTTGATATTGAGGGATTATATTAAAATTTCATTGGTGTAACTATGATCTATGCTCAGTGAGGCAAGTTTGACACATTTTTGATAGGTTTTCGACGATTTCATCCAAAATTTTCTCTCCCTCCTTTTTGGTAGCTTTTGTTGGATCTCCCCAAATACCATTTTTTGTGACTTTTGGAAATGATTTTTCTGCGAGTTTTCCAATCTTTGAAATTTCTTTTTTAGTCATTTTATCTGTGATTAATCCTCTTTTTGCAACATTCATTTTCACATTTTTTGATATTGCAAGCATTAGTGATGTCTCGACAAACCCTGCATGATCAAACTCTCTTTTCATAAAATGCCAATATGACAAAGGAAAAACTTTGAGTTTATTTTTTGATAGTTTTCGTAATTTTGAATCCAAATTTTTTATTGCTTTTTGATTTCCATGATGCCCATTAATTACAAAAATTGTTTTAATTCCATTGGATAGCAGAGATTCACATAAATCTGAAAGTAGTTTTCTTATTGTTGATTCTTTTATGCTTAGGTTGAAAAAAGGCGCATGCTCAAATGATGCTCCATAAGAAATAGTTGGCAACAATAAGAATTTCTTTTTTAATGATATTCTTTTTGCAACCTCTGTCACAATATCTGAATCAGTAGAAATTGGAAGATGAGGGCCATGCTGCTCAATCGAGCCTATTGGTATGATTGCTACTTGCTTTTTATTTTTGATATTTTTTCGAAGAATTGGATCAAAACAGGAACTGATGTCTGTCATCTAATCACTTGGATTTGATGTGAACCTTTCTCCATCTTACGTCAAGTTTGTTTTCTAGATGCATTTTAATTGCTTTGAGTAATGTTTGTGCTTCTAATTGCTGCCCTTTAGATTTAATCTTCTCTAGAGAATCATTTGGATCTACTTTGAATGAATCTTGGAAAATTATTGGTCCTTGATCTAAGTTCTCAGTAACATAGTGAGATGTCACTCCGACAATTTTTGTTCCTCTCTCATATGCTTGTGCATATGCTAATGCACCTGGAAATGCTGGAAGTAGTGATGGGTGTATGTTAATTATTCTATTTGGGTATCGCCATACGAAGTTTGGAGTAAGAATTCTCATGTATCTTGCAAGTGCAATTAAGTCAATATCATATTTTTTACAAACATCAATAATTTTTGCCTCTGCCTTCTCTTGATTTTTTTCTTCAATTGCAATAAATGGAATTTTTTCTTTTTTTGCAATTGGTTCTAATGTTTTTTCTGTACCTACTATGACTGAAATCTTTCCTTTGAGTGACTTTTTCTTTGATGCCTCTAGAATTGTTTCAAGGCATAGTGGTTCTTTTGTCACAAATATTGCAATATTTTTTTCAGAATTTGTTTCATGATGTGTACTTACATCCATCTTTTCTTTTTTTGCAAGGGTCTGAATGTCTGAATCAAATTTTTTGATATCTACTTTTTTTGTAAAAGATGCTTCAAGATACATTCCAAATAGTCCTTTGATTACATTTTGATTTACTTTCTCTATGTTTCCTCCTTTTTCAAATACAAAATTTGTAAATGCAGCAACAATACCTTCTTTGTCTTCTCCAACTACTGTAATTCCAACTACTGTTTTTCTCATGACTTTTCTTTGTTCATTATTTTTCTTATTATTAATCATTAAGTGAAAACAAATTTGGTGCGGGAGGTGGGATTTGAACCCACGAACTCCTGAGAGACAGGGTCCTAAGCCCTGCGCCTTTGACCAGGCTGGGCGACTCCCGCAACGGACATGCCATTAAACACAAATTTATCTATTATTGAACAACTTCATGGCAAAATTTTTTGGAACAAATGGAATACGTGGTGTGTTTGATGAAGATTTTACATTAGAATTTGTTAATGACATGACATTATCTATTGCAACATATTTCAAAGAAGGACCAATTCTAGTTGGTTATGATGGACGTGATTCTAGTCCTGTTATTTCTAAAGTTGTTTGTTCTGCATTAAATTCAGCTGGGATTGATTGTAATAGTGCAGGTCTTGTTCCAACCCCTTGTCTTGAATATGCAGTAAAAAAATTGGGATATAATGGAGGAATAATGATCACTGCATCTCACAATCCACCACAATATAATGGAATTAAACCTGCAGCAAAAGACGGTGTAGAAATTCCACGAGAAGATGAACTTGTTATTGAGGATATTTACATTAAGAAACAATGGAAAAAAAATCCTGACTCTTGGGGAAATACAGGAATAGAAGATAAAGCAAATCAAGCATATGTTAACGGAATAATTTCACAAGTTGATTCTAACAACATAAAATCAAAAAAATTCAAAGTTGTATTGGATTTAGGAAATGGTGCACAAGCAGTTTCTGCACCAATATTGTGTACAAAACTTGGATGTGAAGCAATTCTTATTAATGAAAACATTGACGGACAATTTCCTGGACGTGGTTCAGAACCTACGCCTCAAAACCTTTCTGTATTGTCTGATGTTGTTAGAAGACATAAAGCTGATCTTGGAATTGCATTTGATGGAGATGGGGATAGAAGTATTTTTTGTGATAATAATGGTAATGTTCTTACTGGTGATAAATCTGCACTTGTATTGTCTAGACACATTCTAAAAAATAATCCTGATTCACTTGTTGTCACATGCTTGAATTCTGGATCTAGTATTGAAGAGGTTGCTAATCAATTTAATTCTAAAGTTATTCGAACAAAAGTCGGAAGTGTAGAGGTATCACGTAAAATGGTCCCAACCAATGCGCTGATTGGTTTTGAAGAAAATGGTGGCTTTATGTTTGGAAAACATAATCAGGTTAGAGATGGTTGTATGACTTTGGCATTGATGCTTGAACTCTTAGCAAACTCTGGCAGAAAACTTTCTGAAGAAATATTTGATTTGCCCTCTTCATTTACCACAAAAGACAAAATTTCCTGTTCTTCTGAAGATGCATCACAACTTATTCTGAAACTCAAAGAAGAATATCCTAATTCTGATACAACTGACGGCATTAAAATCCAATTAGATCAAAAAAACTGGGTAATGATTAGACCAAGTGGGACTGAACCAATCATTAGAATATATGCTGAAGCTGAAAGTCAGCAAAAACTTGATTCATTAATGTCTGAATTTGTTCAAAAAGCCAAGTCCATCATTTCCAGATAACACTTTTAAAACCAAACGCTTGCATGATGAGAATGGAGAATGATCCCTAAGGGTGACGTAATATGGGTAAAGCTTACTATGTAAAATTTGAGACACCAGAAGACCTCGTTAATCCAATACTGGAGGCTGTTAGAGTTGCATCTACCAGTGGTAAAGTAAAGAAAGGTACTAACGAAGCCACAAAGGCAATTGAACGCGGAACAAGCAAACTAATAGTTATTGCCGAAGATGTTGAACCACCAGAGGTAGTTGCTCATCTTCCAATCTTATGTGAAGAACAGGGAGCATCATATGCATTTGTTCCAAGTAAACAGGAACTAGGAAAATCTTTGGGAATTGACATTACTTCTGCCGCTGCAGCAATTTTGGATGCTGGTGATGCACAACACATTGTAGACCAAGTTGTTTCATCAATTGCTAAAATTAAAGGTGGAAAGACTGATCAATGAGCACTACTGAAGAAGTAATTCAATCTGAAATTATCCAAATTGTTGGCAGAACTGGTATTGCTGGTGAAGTTATCCAAGTTAGAGTAAAAGTTCTTTCTGGTAAAGATAAAGGTAGAATTCTTACTAGAAACGTCAAGGGTTCTGTTAGATTAGGTGAAATTCTAATGCTTAGAGAAACAGAAAGAGAAGCAAAGAAGATCAAATAGGTGAATTGAATGAGTCTTTTAGTTAAACCATGTAATTTCTGTGACAGACCTGTTGCAAAAGGTTCAGGAACAATGCTTGCAAAAAATGATGGAACTGTTTTATGGTTTTGTTCTGCAAAATGTAAAAAAAATGCACTTGAACTAAAACGTGATCCAAGAAAACTAAAGTGGACCAAAAAATACGTCAAAGGCGGAATTAAACAAAAGAAGTAAAATTGGCTGAACAATCATTATTCATAGTAAAACCAGACGCAGTTGCTAGAAATCTAGTTGGCGAAGTTATTTCTAGATTTGAGAGAAAAGGTTTCAAAATTTTGAAACTAAAGATGTTTACCTTTACTCAACAACAAGCAGAGAACTTTTACGGAGTTCATAAGGATAAGCCATTCTTTGGAGAACTTGTTTCATTTATTACATCAGGACCTGTTGTTGCTGCAATTATTGAAGGGAATAATGCAATTGCAACAACTAGAATTATGATTGGTGCTACAAAATCATTTGAAGCAGCACCAGGTTCAATCCGTGGTGATTTTGGATTGGGATTTAGTGAAAATATTATTCATGCATCAGATTCACAGGAAAGTTTTGAACACGAATCGAGGGTAGCATTTGAGTGATCTGATTTGCATATTCGTCAGCCCATTGTGGCAGTTTTAGGTCACGTAGACTCTGGTAAAACATCTCTTCTAGATAGAATTCGTGGCACTGGTGTTCAGGGTCGTGAAGCAGGTGGAATCACACAACATATTGGGGCGAGTTTTCTTCCAACTGAAACTATCAAAGAAACATGTGGTCCTCTTTACAAAAAACTTGAAGAATCTGAAAATAAAGTTCCCGGGATTCTAGTCATTGATACTCCTGGCCACGAAGTCTTTACAAATCTTAGAGCTCGTGGAGGCTCTGCTGCTGATATTGCAATTTTAGTAGTTGATGTTAATCGAGGCTTTCAACCTCAAACAAATGAAAGTTTGAAAATTTTACAAAGCAGAAAAGTTCCCTTTGTTGTAGCATTAAACAAATGTGATCAACTTTCTGGTTGGAGAAAATCAGAAACTCCTTTCATCTCAAAGGCAATTAAGGAACAAGATGCATCAATTCAAACAGATCTTGATCAAAAAATCTATGATGTTGTTGGAACCTTATCTATTCTTGGATATCAATCTGAGGCATTTTACAGGGTAAAAGATTTTAAACAAGAAATTGCAATAGTTCCGATCTCAGCAAGGTCCGGCGTTGGAATTCCTGAATTGTTGGCAGTACTTGTAGGACTAACCCAACAATATCTACAAAAGAGATTAGATCAGCAAGAAAAAGATCCGCGTGGTATTGTGTTAGAAGTTAATGATGAGATTGGTCTAGGACAAACTGCCAACATCATTTTGATCGATGGTGCAATAAAAAAAGGTGACAGTATTGTTGTTGCAAAAAGAGATTCTGTAATTGTAACAAAACCAAAAGCAGTACTTTTACCAAAACCACTAGATGAAATGCGTGATCCTAGGGACAAATTCAAACCGGTTGATAAGGTTGAAGCAGCAGCTGGTCTAAAGATTGCGTCACCAGAATTAGAAGGCGTTCTTCCAGGAAGTACCCTGTATGTAGCATCAAATCAATCTGATATTGAAAAATACAAAAAACAGATTGAATCTGAAATGGAATCTGTATTCATTGATACAGAAAAAAATGGAATTACTCTAAAATGTGATACAATTGGTTCTTTGGAGGCAATTGTAGAAATGCTTCGACGCTCCCAAGTACCTGTTGCAAAAGCCGACATTGGTCCTGTTACTAGGCGAGATATTATGGAAGCAAAAGCAATCAAAGAAAAGAACAGACATCTGGGAGTTGTGTTGGCATTTAATGTAAAGATTCTTCCTGATGCAAAAGAAGAAGCTGAAGAAAGTCATATTCGATTATTTGAAGATAAGGTAATCTACAGTCTAATTGATAATTACAATGCCTGGGTAGAAGAAGATTCAGCAAATGTGGATGATGCAATTTTTGCAGAGTTTACTCCAATTTCCAAATTCACTTTTTTGAAAGGATATGTGTTTAGAAACAATAATCCTGCAGTATTTGGAATAAGGGTTGATGTTGGAACACTAAAACAAAAAGTTCCATTTATGAACAAAGACGGCAGGAAAGTAGGAATTGTTCACCAACTTCAACATGAAGGAAAAACCGTTACATCTGCTAAAACAGGACAAGAGGTTGCATGTTCTGTACAAGATGTCACTATTGGACGACAAATATTTGAAGAAGAAGTATACTATACCCTTCCACATTCCAATGAGGCAAAACAAATTCTAAAAAAATACATGCATAAGTTAAGCCCCGAAGAACAGGAAGTCCTAAACGAGATTATAGAGATTCAAAGAGCAAAAGATGCAGCATATGCTTACTAGATAATAGAATAAAAAGAAAAAGATTTAGAAGATTGTTCTATTCTTCTGCTTCATCTACTGGTGGTGGAAATGCTTCAATCAATGCATCACATACAGCTTGATTTGCATCTTGTGTGCTTGCATCATCATCAGTGATCTGGAAATCAGATGTGAATGTTCCATCGCCATTGTCTTGAGCATGGTTGTTTTCATGTGCATTTACGGCATTGCCGTTTTGGCTGATGCTAATGATTTTCCAATGCTCTGGAATCACTTGTTCAGTATCTCCAATGCCATCTCCGTCAGTATCGACTAGAATTGTCTCTTCTACAGAGTAATGGCATAGATCTACTTTGTCTTTGGCTGCCATTGCTGGTGAAAGAACACCCATTCCCAAAATAACTGCAAACATTGCGATTGCAGATATTGTGTATGTTGTTTTCATTGGATAGTCTTATGGCATTAACATCATATTCATGATGTTGTGATATCTGAACAATTTTTTTACAAAAAAATGAGAGAAAATGAGAAAAAAGGATTAGAACTGAAAAAAATGACTCTAATGGAAATCAAATTCCAACTGGGGTCTTTTCAGAGAATCCCTCATCTCCTTTGAGCCTTTTGATGCCCTTTTGTTGATTCTTGCAAGCACTCTGTTTGCGATCTCTTCTCCATATTCTGAACGCAAATGTTTCATCAAACTTGTTCGTACTCTTCCAAATCTCTGCTTGTCTAAAATTATCGCATCCTCACATGCAAGCTCTGCTGATGCTTCTTTTTCGAGATTAATTTGACTTTTAGATTTTACCACAATAATTTCATGGAAAATTTAAAGAAATACAATTAGTTGTTCAAATTGAGCTACAGCAAAAATGTCTCATTTAGAATGTTTCTTACAAATCATGTGAATTCCTGGAGCCCCTACAGCACCCATCATTTTATCCACAATTTGACCTGATTTGAACATGATAAATGTGGGTATTGATTGTACACCAAACCTCATTGCAATGTTTTGATTGTTATCTACATTAACACGTGCAAATTTTACATTTGGATATTGCTTAGATAGGCTCTCAAATACCGGATGCATCATTTTACAGGGACCGCACCATTCTGCCCAAAAATCTACAAGTGTTGGATTTTCTGCTGATATGATTTGATCAAAATTTGTGCCATCAAGATCAGTTATTCCATGCTCAACTTGAGGTTTGTCCTTTTGTCGTAACATTTCCTCCAGTTTTCTTTGTTTTATTTTTTCAATTTCAGGATCATCTGACATTATATTCTAACATCCATTTCTATTAAAAAATCTAATTAAATTAATCTCCGTCCATCTTTATTGGAACATCTTCATATCTTCTTGATTTACAAATTGGGCATTGATCGATATATTTTGTAAAACTAACTGATGTGTATACAATTCCACAATCTCCGCAGATTCTAAGATTTCTGCTTAGTTTGCCCATGAGATATCAAACAAGTATTATATGATTAAAACCTAACTTTTCTAACTTTGGAAATTCCGTAAATCATAATTGCCGGAGCTGCAACATACATTCCGACATTCATCATGATTACTGCAATGCCGTATCCTAGAATCTCTTGCTCTGAATCTGCCATTGACATTATTGACAGTGTTGAAAGCATCGGGGTTATTCCGATCCTTACCATCTCTTTGAATACTGGGTTTTCTCTTTCATAGTCTGCCACATACGGTGAGAATGAATAGTAAAACTGGTTGAATCCTGCCATAAATGATGCACCTGACTCTGTGCTCATCACTTTGCTGTCTCTTATCTCTCTTAGGAGCTGCACCTGTGGTGCCATCTCAGAGCCATACGTTGCAGTTGCAATCAGGCATCCGCCGCCTTCTTTTGAATTTTTAACAATAGTACATTTTCCGTCAATCAGTTTGGTTCCAGGTCCACACTCTCCAAATTCTGGCTCAATAACTTCTGGTTCTTCAAGACCAACTGCCTCATAGATTGTTATGTCTGGATATGTCTTGTCAAACCAATCTTTGTATTTTGGTTCGTTATTGTATCTGTCAATATAGTATTGAGGATCTTGGTTAGGATCAACAAATGCAGCAAGTTCTTTTGGTTCTTCTAGTCCTACTGCTTGATAAATTGAAGAATATTCTGGATAATTGGCATCAAACCACTTTTTGTAACTAGCCTCATTGTTGTATCTGTCAACATAACTCTGAGGATCTTTTGCCTCATCAACAAATGGTGCTGGAATCTCTAATGGTTCTTCTAGTCCTACTGCTTGATAAATTGAAGAATATTCTGGATAATTGACATCAAACCACTTTTTGTAACTAGCCTCATTGTTGTATCTGTCAACATAACTCTGAGGATCTTTTGCCTCCTCAACAAATGGTGCTGGAATCTCTAGTTCTTTTGGTTCTGGTTCATCTTTTGGTTCTGGTTCATCTTTTGGCTCGGGCTTTGGTTGAGGATCTGTTTCAACTTTTTCAGTGACTGTAATTTTGATCGTTTCTCTATCTACTTGTGCACCTTTTGTAACTACAATATCAAATGTGTATGAACCTGGACCTTGAGATTCGGTTGGAGTAAAAGTAAACTTTCCAGTTTCAGAGTTTATTGTTGCGCCAGTCGGAGGATTTTTTTCTAGACTGAACACTGCACCATCTACTGGTTCTGTTAATGTTGCTGTAAATGTAAGTGTCTTCTTTTCTTCAATTGTTTTATCTGAAATAGTCTTTAAAGCTAAAACAAAATCAGGAACCTCAAAGATTTGTTCGCCATCAAACTCTATCAGTATGGATGTACCATTTTCTTGTTTTTGTTCATCAGTAAATGCTGTGGCATTGTATATTCCCTCATTATCAAAAAATAATGAAACTGCTCTTGGAATTGTAGAAAACTTCCCTGTGTCTGGATTGTGATCTGATAATATTCCCTTATAATCCCCAGTTGAATCATGAATAATTACATAAACAATATCTCTATAGTCTTGTGTTCCAATAAAACTAAACTCTTCATCTATTGTAAAAAAACTCTTTTCTAATTTTATTGATGTAACATTTGCATATGCTGGTGTGATCATAATTACAAATAATGATAATACTGCAAATACAGCTAGTTTTGCCTGCATACTATTATTTTTCAAGGATGATTTTTAAAAACCGCGTATAACTTCTTCTTGTTATTTGCAAATAATTATTCACAATGCCTACAAATCAAGTAAAAACCGCATATAGACCTCGTTATTTTCCTTGATTTCCATGTCGTAAAATGTAGGGGCCTTTATCTCGACTTTGAAATTATGTTTTGAAAAATCCAATGGTTCCCCAAATGCATTTGCTCTGATGATGTATTCTCCATTCTTTGAAATATCTAGTTCTACTCTTCTGATTGCAAACCCTTCTGTAATTAGAACAAAAGTGATCTCTTCTAACCAGCTAAATAACAGGTATCTTAGATCCTTGCCTTTGGCAATAATTTCTTTTTGGCCTTTTTCGTCAACCTTGTCTTGATCAAGTGTTATGTTGATTACTGCGTCAGCCGTTACTGAAAATGCTTCTTTGAGATCTTTGCCTCTGACTTCGATTATTGCATCTGTTGCATGATCTAAAAAGTTGTAACTCAATTACTATCTTGCTTATTTTTCTAATTATTATTTTAGTTGGTTTTTCAGTTATTTCTTTTCATGAATAGTATTGGTTCTTAGATAACTCTAGTGTATCTTTGAGTCTTTTTTGGATGTATTTTAGTTGATTTTTATTCAATAACTCTATTTTTTCTCCTTTAGATGATATTATGCTTGAAAGATGTGATTCATACTGTCTTTTTACCTGACCTTCCATTCCTCCCTCTATGATCTTTCCATCCTCAAGTAATTGCCCTCTGTGTTCTAACACATAATTCTCAAGTGAGTTCTCAACTCTGTCACAAATCTCTTTTAGTATTTTGTCTGTTATCATAAAATTAATTCACACTCTTTACAATTATTATTTTTCAACCCTGAAAACTATTGGAATTTTGATTTACATTTACTGCAATAACCATGCAGTTCAAAACTTCCTTTGATAATTAGATATTCTGATTTTTTTGCAACCTTGGTCTGAATATTTCTTAACGCCTTTTCATCAATATCTTCAATTTTTCCACAGTTTAGACAAACCAGATTTATGTGATCATCTATATGTGCATCAAATCTTGCCTCTCCTTCAACTTCAATTTCATTTACTAGTTTCTTTTCTCTTAGCAGATCTAGTGTTTTGTATACTGTTGAAAGACTAACCATTGGATATCTTTTCTTTATAGTGGAATGAACAAGTTCTGCGCTAGGATGATCCTCTGTATTTAGAAGATAATCCATAATGGCTATTCTTTGTGGAGTTATTCTGTGACCTTCTTCTCTAAGTGAATCCACTATCTGCTCTAATTGCATACTGTTTTTACAATTTCTCTCTATTTAATATTTATTGATTAATAGGAACTATTCCTAATAAATAACAACACTTTAATAGGAATTACTCCTAATAGTATCATGAGCATGATGAATAGTCTCGTTGACAATGAATTTAAACAAAGAAAGAAAGTTGTCAATAACGCAATCAGGATCTGTGTAGCCTGTGGAAATATTGGAGTAAAAATAGACAATTATGGAATTTATTGCAAGGATTGTGACTCAAAATTTCAAAGAGAGGAGGCATGTGCCTGCTAGGAGTGTGTATGATTTGAGCACAAACTTCTGTTCAAGCATTTGTAGGTATTACCAAGCAAATGCATCATTTAGAAAAACAAACACATCAATTTACAAAAAATGGTGTTCCGTATGCGATGAATATCTAATTTCCAAGTACCATCGATGCCCATGCTGCCATAATTCACTAACTAGGGGGAAACTATAGTGGCCCGCAGCTGTAGAGGATTATGTTATCAATTTGAAGGAAAATCCGTCAGAAATGGCTTGAGATATTCTCTAGGTCAGAAAAGATGCACATTTTGTGGATTATTCATGGATGTAGATTCTGTTAGATGCCCATGTTGCAGTGCCGTTTTAAGAACAAAATCTCGTTCCTAGGGATGATGATTTCTACGTAATTCTTTTAGTCTAAATTACAATACTTTATTCATGTCATATGCTTGTGCCTTTTTGTTTGTTCAAATGAACAAACAAAATTAGATTTTGTTCATAATTTTGAACAAAAATAATGTTTGTTCAAATGAACAAACAATTTTGAATATTTTAGATTAGATGGGATTAGAATTCTATGACTGAGCCTTCTTTTATTGAGAATTCTTGGGTATGAGATTCTCCATGAATGTCAAACCAGCTTATTTCCAGTCCTACTTTTCTTCTTAACGCACTTTTGACTTTGATTGTGTGTGCCATCTTGATTCTATTTTCTAATTGTATTTCGCTCATGTATTTCTCTCTAGAATTTTGGATTTAGCGTAAGGTGTGAAAAATAATTTTTGATCGCTTGATGCATTTTGATTCTTAAATATACAAATTTTGGATAATCTAATTTTCAAAAATTTGAAAGCTGACTAGTTGCGGAACAATCTTTACACAGCCCTGCCCGTATGCTCAGACCGGTAAACAATCGCCAATTTATGACAATAGGAGATTGTGTCAGCTTTCAATATACAATACGTGATTATAGAATAAAAAGTAGATCCTAAGTATTAAAAAAGAAAAAAGGTGTTAATTGCTTCCGATCAGAAATACAACATGAGCTGATGTTGTAACGTCTTGATCAGAAGAAAACACTGGTGTTGGTGCAGATTTTGCCATTGATTCTGCCATGGCAAAGTCTCCTCTGAATGCTGGCATTGGATATGGTATGCTGAATTCAGAAAGTGAGATGCTCTTTATCCCAATAATCTTGTGATCAAGGGGTGATAGTGCAATCTCTGCCTTTTCTCTTGCATTGATTACTGCTTCTTCTAGGAGTTGATCTTTGAGAACGTTGTATATCTCAGGAGATAATGAAAAATACACAGAATCTATTCTGTTCACCCCTGCTGAAACTGCTCCATCAATAATAGATGCAGCTGAATCAAGGTTTTTGGTTTCAACTGAGATGATGTTGGAAACCTTGTATCCTACAAGTTTGGAACGATAATCTCCTCTTTCATCTTTGTAGCTCTCATAGACTGGATGAATATTGAGTGATGAGGTACTGATTTCCTCTTCTGATACTCCTGCAGTCTTTAATGCAGAGATTACTTTGTTCATCATCTCTGAATTTGATGCCAAAGCCTCTTGAGCAGTTTTTTCTTGAGTTTCTGTTCCTAGTCTAATTGTGAGCAGATCTGGAACTACTTCAAGTGTTGCTTGTCCTGATACAGAAATGGTCTTTTCTCTTGAAGGAAATGGTGTAATCTCCTCTGCATCTGCCTCATTAAAGGCAGCGCTCAAAGAAACTGAGACAACCAGGACTGCAATCACTGCAACTATGGTTTGATTTGATTTTTTCATGAATTGTATTTGCTGGTTTTGAAGATAAGGTTTGATTAAATCTTAATTTAACCAGAAGTCTTAATAACTGAAATCCATAGAATCAAGATTCAATGAGTTCCGATGAACCAAACGTTTCAGACAAAATTGATATTTTATCAACCGAAGATGAAAAATTAAAGGCTGTTGGTGAGATTTTATCCTCAGATTCTAGCAGACAGATTTTGAAACTTTTGTTTAATAATTCGCTTTCTGCAAACCAAATTTCTCAAAAAACAGAGCTCTCACTACCTCTTGTAATTCATCATCTTAAAAAAATGCAAAATGCAGGTGTTATCAAGATTACAAATGTTGGAAAAAATTCAAAATCACATGATGTAAAATTTTATACAATTGATAAAGTAGCCATAGTGATTCTTCCTTCTGAAATGCAGCAACCTGCAAAAAAAAGTAAATCTCTTTTTAATTCATTTAATAGGATTCATAGACTCGCAACACTTGGTGGCGTGTCTCTTGCAACTTGGTTTTCATCTCAACTGCTAAAACCTAAATCTCCTATTCAATCAGAATCAATACAATCTGTTCCTGCATCATCTACTATGATGGAAAGTGATGAATCTATGTTCAGAAGCACACTCCCTAAATCTGAATTTCAAGAAGAGGCAGCACAAATTACAATGCAAACTGGGGAACCATCATATGATATTTTGTGGTCTGCTTTGGCAGTGCTTTGTGTAATTGTAGCAGGACTTGTAATTGAGATAATTATCACTTCAAGAAAGAAAAAAATCCATACTAATAATGGATAACTCCTTCTTGAACTTTATATTGAAAATTTGAGTGTATGTATTATGTTTAAACTAAAAAAGAAAAAAGAATTCGTATTTGTTCATATTCCTCCTATGCCAAAACATCAAACATCTAACAATTAATTTTGAACATCTACTAATTTTAGAAATTTTATGAAATCATAGGAATAGCACAATTGTTGCCAAAACTGCAACCACTCCTATGAAGATAAATGAATTTCTGATATTATTTTTGTGGACTAGTTGACTCATAAGCAATATTCTTGATGATTGAATTTAAAACCTCTACAATCAAAACCTAAAATTCTTTTAAAAACTCTGTTAATTCTTTACATTTGTTTTCTGTTTTTTGAATATTGAAATTATTAAAATTATGATTCCTGATGCGAAAATTCCACTGCCTACTGTAAATTCTATCTTTAATCTCTGATGAATCTCCCTGTCTTGTCCTTCTAACATTAGATATGATTCAGATTCCATGTTATCAAAATACTGAATTTGGGGATAGTCATAAACTACAACAAATGTACCTAAAATGGACATTAGAATTCCTACAAAAAATAAAGAAATGTTATTGATTTCCATGTTTATTCCAAAGGATTTCCTTCGTGTTGACCCTTCTCACAAAATTCACATATTTCTTTGATTATTGATTCTGCTTTCTCAGGATTTTTTTGAAATTCAGCTTCTACAATTGCATTTTCTTCTTCATATCTATGTCCAAACTCTGTAATTTGATTTGGACAATCACATTTTTCACATTTACACTTCTTCATTGTATTTCCTTAATCATAATGAATATCAGTATTTCTTTTCATTTTGTTTTGTATTTTACATTACATGTAGGACAAAACCATGAGATTGATTCACCTTGTTCTCTAAACATTATTCCTTTACATTTGGGACATGGCCTTATTTCTTCACTCAATGACTAAATTTTGCAAGTATTGCATCTAAATTTTTCTTTGATCTATTTTTCTAATTTCTATATCTAATATACGAAATAATTTAGCAAGATAAGATAATGCCATCTGAATTCTTTCTTTTGGAATATCTTTTGTTATTTCTTGTGAAAAACGGAAACTCATCTTTCGTGTATTTTTAACATCTTCTCTCATCTTGATCTTTTCTTTCAAACTCATATTTGGTATTCTCTCAAAATATGGTTCAATTCTACACTTGATTCTCTTTTCAAGATCCACTACTGGCAGTGATTCAAGTTCTTCATATGATATATCAATAAAAGATATTTTTTTATTCACATTTGATATGAATAATTAGAAAATCTAAGTATTACTAGTCAGTTTTTTTGCCTTAGAAAACACTGCAGACCAGTCTTTCCAAGTTAGTCTGCCAGTTTGTGTATTTTGCTTGGAAGGATGATAAGATGTAAGAATGTAGTATTTTTCATGTTTGAATAACACATTATGTCCAAATTTATCGGATTTTACGTTGAGTAATTTACATGTTGCATCGTATGCTATTTTCCCAAGACATAGAATTACTGAAATATTTTTGAGAATTTTTATCTCTTCTTGAAGATATCCAAAACAATTTTCCATCTCTTCTTTTGTTGGTTTGTTTTGTGGGGGTGCACATCTTACTGCTGCTGTAATATATGCATTCTTTAGAACTAACCCGTCATCATTACTTTGACTTGTAGGAATTGATGCAAATCCATGCTTATGCATGACTTTTGCAAGCCAATCCCCTGAAGAATCTCCTGTAAACATCCTACCTGTTCTATTTCCACCATGAGCAGCTGGCGCCAAACCCACAATCAATAATTTTGCATAAACATCTCCAAATCCTGAAAGTGGTCTACCATGGTATTTTTCGCCTCTGAATCTTCTGACTTTGTTTTTTGCAACTTCTCTGATATACTCTGATAATCTAGGACATTTCGTACAATTTTCGATTTTTTTATTAAGGGAAATTATTTTTTTATTCATTTTTGTTTCTCACAAACTATCTTATGATTATGTAATTCGATTTCGTCTTTTGCAATGTATCCGCAATTAGTACAAGTTTTGAATGTGTTTTCTCCAAAATATTCTATTACATGTGGTCTATAAAGATAATACAACACAAACAAATCTAGTATGAGCATTGCTACTCCGAACATATTTCCACCAAAAATTGAAATGAATTCTAATACCAGATCAACAATAACAAAAACAATGACAATTTTTCTTGTCCACTTTTTTCCAGAAAACAAACAACCAGCTATGACAAACTCTAAAACTGCAACCCCGACAAATATTCCTGAAATTACTCCTCCTATAACTACAAATTCTTCCATCATAGAATCAGCCATCATTGCAGAAAATATTCCGAACATAGCAGCAACTATGGCCACAACAATTCCTCCAAAAATGTATAATATTGAAAGAATAGTGATTCCAAACGGTCTTTGCATTATTTGAAAAAAGAAAATGAGGTACTTAAGCCATATACTTAGGCTGTACTTCCTTAATTTTCAAAAAAATACGAATCAATATTTCCCTTTCTGGACAAATAGTGTTTAACAATTCCATGTGGTAGTTTTGTCTGACCTATGTATCTCATGACTGTGTTTGTAAATTTTTTACTTAACAAAATGTGTGTTCAAAAACTACAATTGTTCAGAGTCTCGATCTAAATTGATACCTATGATATTGGCCCATTTTTCTATTCTATCAACGAAATCTCTGGTATCATTTATTGTCATAAGACTGTGTTGTAATCTAAAATAAAAGAAATTACTCACAAATTATCTATTAAACAACTTTTTGCAATCCTATTATTCCTACGCAATGCTTTTAATGAATTACTGAAAAATTTTCTTAAATGAAAACAAAATTTGGTACTTTTTTCTTATTTACTATACTTATCTTTGGAATGGCATCATTTCCGACAAATATCCATTCTGAATCAACTGAATCCATTACATTTGACCCTATATTTCTAAATGCATTTGCTGAAATACATGATGACGATGATGAAAGAGACGATGATGAAAGAGACGATGATGAAAGAGACGATGATGAAAGAGACGATGATGAAAGAGACGATGATGAAAGAGACGATGATGAAAGAGACGATGATGAAAGAGACGATGATGAATCTGATGCTAGAGAAGAAATTGAAGATGCTAGAGAAGAGATCCAGAAAGCTGAAGACAAAATATCTGATGTAACAGATGATGATAAAGACACAAGTGTATCTTTAGATAAATTATCTGCTGCAAAAGAATTACTTGTAAAAGCTGAATCTAGTTTTGATAATGGTAATTTTGATGAAGCTGAAGACTATGCTGAAGATGCCAAAAAATTGGCATCTGAATCCCGTATGAAATTCCTTGGAAAAACATTTGATGATGTTGATGACGACAATGATAATAAAGAATCCAAAAGAGCTGAAAAACTAGCAGAAAAAGAATCCAAAAGAGCTGAAAAACTAGCAGAAAGAGAAGCTAGAGAGGCTGAAAAACTAGCAGAAAGAGAAGCAAAATTAACTGAGAAAGCACAATTTTCTGAAGAACGTGCTAATCAAATAATTGAAAAACTTGAAAAAAGAATACAACAATTAGAACAAAGACTACAAAAATTAATAGACAAATATGAAAGCGGCGAATATTTTGGTAATCTCAAAAATAAAGACACTATAATCAAATCTTTTACACTTTCAATTGGTGGAACTGCTTCTGAGATTAGTGATTCATCTAACCTTCAATCTTTTACGGGTTCACTATTCTTGGAAAACCAAGTCACCGGAAATAATGCCAAAAAATTCCGTGTAACTGGTGGTGAATTATTTGTTGGTGAAAGTGAAGTTTATGATATTATGTTTGGTAAGGCAAGATTATCCTCATCTGGTCCTGGAGGCGAAAAAGATTCCATGGTGGTAATTGCTCAAACCTCAAATGGTGTAGATATTAGAACTTTGAAACTAAGCATTAATCTTTCTGAATCATTCAATTCTGAAACTGAATCATCTGATATTGAAATTTTGTCTCCTCAAAGCAAAATCGCAAGTGAGTGGTTCCTTGGAGGATCTGGTACATTGGGCTTAACAGAAATTCTAGACTCTGATACTTCAGATGATGCTGTAGAAATCCCTGATACTGATATTCCTATTACGACTAGTATCTCAATCTCAACTCCTACTGATATTTACTTTAGAGGAAATGAAATCGTAATTTCAGGAAGTGTGATGGATATTTTTGAAGACACGCCGGTAATCATCCAAACTATTACTGGTTCTGATTTGATAGATATTGCACAAATCTTAGTTGATACAAATGGTGAATTTACACATACAATACTTGCTGATGGCCCATTGTGGGTATCTGGTACTTATACAATAAAGGCATTTTATGGTGCAAACAATGTTGCTGAAACAACATTTGATTTCATAGCAGAATAACTGACAAAAACCAACACTTGTTCAAAAATTGCATAGTTTTGTATATCTTTTACAGAAATATCTAAATCACAACCATCTGACATCTAATCATCTTGGAACTTCCACGTGGTATGAAAGACTTTGAAGGACGTGAAAATGTCAATATTGAACACATCCGAAGCCACTTTAAACAACTATCTTCACTTTACGGATTTTCATTTATGGATCCTTCTCCGATTGAATTACTTTCTACTCTGGAAACCAAATCTGGCCCTGCAATTAGAGATGAAATCTATTATTTCAAAGATAAAGGAGACAGAGAAGTAGCTCTGAGATTTGATTTTACTATGGGACTGACAAGATATGTGTCCTCTCAAAAATCAATGAAACTTCCAGCAAAAATTTCAGCATTTGGTGGTGTATTCCGATATGACGAACCACAAAAAGGTAGATACAGATACTTTCATCAATGGGATGTTGAAATTTATGGTAAGGCTAGCATTGAATCCGAAGCTGAAATTATTGAACTGACATCTAGATTGTTTGATTCTCTATTGCTGAAAAATATCACAATTGATGTAAATCACAGGAATCTTGTAGAGTCTTACATTAACAATATTTTTGATTCTAAAGATCCTCAGTTAGTAGCAGATATTCTACGAGCAGTTGATAAAATTTCAAAAAAATCTAAAGATGATATTCTAAAAGAATTTCAAGAGAAGGGATATGACTCAGAAAAACTTGAAAAAATACTTGAATTCTCTCAGATTAAAGGAACCATTCAACAAGTAGAAAAAAACTTTGACACAAAACAACTAGAATCTTGGGACGAATTGAAATCATTAATTGACTCTTTAGAGAATAGGGGCGTATCTAATGTTCGAATTAATTTTGGAATTGTAAGAGGTTTGGATTACTATTCTGGTATGGTCTTTGAAGTCTTTGATAAAAATTCAACATTAGGTGCATTGGCAGGTGGTGGTAGATATGATACTTTGACAAAAGCATTTGGCCGAGAAGATATTGGCGCAACTGGAGTTGCTGGAGGGGTAGAACGAATAATTCTTACAATGCAAGAACAGGGAATAGTTCCAGAATTATCACAGAATAGAATTTCAGTTCTTTACATAAATGATGAAATGCAAAAGGTTGCTATGTCTATTGCATCACTACTTCGATTAAACAACATTGCAACTGATATTGATTTGTCTGGAAAAAATCTAAAAAAACAGATGGAAAATGCAACAGAATCTAGATATTGTATTATTGTTGCACCAAAGGAACTTGAAAATGGAAAAGTTGTTTTGCGAAATATGAGTGACGGTTCAGAGTCACAAGTTGATATTGAAAAAATTACTGATGATCCTAAATCTGTTCTTAATTTAGAAATGCCCTAGTGAGCATCATTATCTCTGGACCTGACGTTAAAGTACCTACAACAATAGAGTTGTTGTTTGCCAAAATCCCTGATGATACGAATGGGATTCCATTGTTGATTGTACAATGTTCAATTTTTACGCCTAAAATATTTGCAAATTCCTTCATGTCTTCTTCGTCTGCCTCTGGATGTATGGCTGCGCCCGAATCATTTGCTACAATTACTGCGCCTGTTTGATTAAACCCTGCAACTCTTTTTTGAATTATCTCAACTCCTAAAACATCTTTTATTGTTTCACAATCATCATTTGAAAGCCATGGTGACACAATAGCTCCTTTGTCATTTGCACAAATTACATTTCCAAGTGCAGTATATTTTGAATCCAAAACCCCTACCTCAAGATCTGTCTCCTTTTTTATCAAATCATATTCATTTTGAAATGCTGTTTTTGGCAACAAAATACCTTTGTTGTTCATCACCGCCAAAGCCCCTAAGAGTCTAGTATTTGCAACTGATGTGTAGATGTAATCTGCTTTCAAATATCCTGCTAGTTTTCTTGCCTTTGATTCTGCAAATCCCATAGGAATCAAAATATATTTGTCATTTACATTAATGTAAATTCCAATGTTTGGCCCTCTGTAGACGTCATATTTGATAATGTCCATTTTAATCCAAATTATTTGTACAGCGTTATGAACGTAAGGAAAAGATGTTTATTCCTACAAAAAAATTCAATGAAATCGATTAATTTCTAATATCTATTCCTGTCTAGCTTTAAATAACATCTACATGAAATTTCTCTCATGCCAATAGCAGAAAACTTTCCAGAAGGCTTAGAGCCAATTGGAAAAATCTCAAACGCTGACGGTGAACACTTTCACTTTGTCTGGGGTCCAGGTAAGAAAACTAACAAAGATGGTTCCCCAGCTGAAGTATTAGCAGACTCTGATGTAGTTGCTGCATATGCTGCAAGGGGTGAAGAGCATGTTCCTTTAGGAGTTAGTGGAACAATGGTAGCAGTTGACTGGGATTCTTGTGTTGCAGATGGTGCTTGTATTGAAGCATGTCCTGTTCAAGTTTTTCAGTGGTACAGAACTGAAAAAGATATTCCTGCAATAAAGGCAATCAATGAAACATTTGCAGGAACTGGTAGCTCTGTCAAAGATGAACGAAAAGATCTTACTGACAAAGCAGATCCAATTCGAGAACATGATTGTATCTGGTGTATGGCATGTGTATCAGTTTGTCCTCCTCAAGCTATCAAGGTTGATCAGTCAAACTTGGAAGCACACGAGAAAGCGGCTGGAACTTTTAAAAAGATGGAATCTGGTTCTTCAAATCCACACGCACACGATTAGAAAAATTATTTTCTTTCCTTTATTTATTGAAATTTTTTACTAAATTTTTCAAATTCTGCGATTGATTCGTATTTAGTCTCCACTAATTTTGTCTAGCTTTAAATAATATTTTGAAATAATCCATTACATGCCAATAGATGAAAAATTTGTTGAAAATCTAGAAGTAGTTGGTAAGACAATACACGCAGATGGAGAAAATAAACACTTCATTTGGGGTAATGGCAGAACTGACGGTGAGGCATTTTCTAACGATGATGTCAAAGCAGCATATGAAGCACGTGGAGAAGAACAAGTTCCACTTGGTATCCACGGAACAACAGTCGCAGTTGACTGGGATTCTTGTGTTGCAGCAGGTTCTTGCATGAGTGTTTGTCCAGTTCAAACCTTCCAATGGTATAGAACAGAAAAGGATATTCCTGCAAAAGATGTCAATGGTGCAACTTTTGAAGGAACCGGTCTAACTGAACAAGACGAACGTCTAGATTATACAGACAAATCAATGCCAATCAGAGAACATGATTGTACACAATGCATGGCCTGCCAAGAAGCATGTCCAACACATGCAATCTTGATTGAACCATCATACCAATCATATCATGAGAAAGCAGATGGTTCATTTGTAGAGATGAAAAGCGGCTCTGCAAATCCACACGCACACGATTAAAGAAAATCTTTCTTTTTTCTTCTTTTTAATTTTGGATTATTGCTTCATCAACAAATTTTAATCACTAATTTCCAACTCTTTTCGCAGAGGTCGCCTAGCTCGGTAGGGCGCGGGCCTTGAGAGCCTGTGTGCGCAAGCATACGGGGGTTCAAATCCCTCTCTCTGCGCTTTTAATTTTCTATTCTTCCTAACTCTGCTAACAATGCAGATAACTGAATTTCTGGATTCGCTCCCACTAGAATTCTATAATCATATTTTGCAATAACCTCTAAAATGTCTGATAATTTATCATGTTTAGATTTGAAAACTGCAGAGTTTAGATATTTTAGAAAATCAGATTCGGACATTCCATAAACTTTGATGAGTTCAATCATTTTTTCTCTGGCCTCTGCGATTTTTCCAGTAAGTGCAGTTTTCAAAATCTCATCAACATCAGTTGTTTTTGTTAATCCTGCTGATGCTTTGACATGTTCTTCAGTAATAGCACCTATGCTGGCAGTTGCTTGCATCAAATTAATGGCATGTCTAAGATCCCCTTCTGAATAATCGTAAATTGCTTTGAGGCCCTTTTTTTCTGCCTTTACTTTTTCTTTTTTGGCAATTGTTTCAAGATGAGAAATCACATCCTCTTCGGGTATGGATGTAAACTTGAAGGTTGCACATCTGCTTTGTATAGGATCTATGATTTTAGATATATTATTTGCAATTAAGATAAATCTACAATATTTGGCAGTATCTTCAATAATCCTTCTTAAAGCAGTTTGAGCATCGGCTGTCATTTCATCAGCTTCATCTAAAATTATTATTTTGAATGGAACGTCTGCCATTCCTGCATACCGTGAGAATTTCTTTACTTTTTCCCTAACCATTCCGATTCCTCTTTCATCTGATGCGTTTAATTCTAAGGTATAATCTCTAACATAATCTCCTAGAACTTGTCTTGCGATACATAATGCAGTGGTAGTTTTTCCCACTCCTGCAGATCCTGAAAACAACAGGTGTGGCATATCCGTTGGATCTTTGATAAGAGCTTCTAAACTTCCAATGATGTCTGTCTGATTAACAACTTCAGATAGTTTTTGAGGTCTGTATTTTTCAACCCACATTCCAGTAGATGACATGAGTACACTAGGTTTGATACCCATTAATAAATCCGAATTGGTTATTGTGTAATACAGCAAATTAAAATCATCGTTTGCCAAAAACTATGCGCGATCAGCCTCTGATTAATTAGGATCAATTGATCTCACAAAATGGTGAAGAGAATTGATCGATCCGATACATGTGGAACTTTGTGACAAAAAGTGATCTTACCATGGAAATAGAAAAAGTAGAAAAATTGCATAGTATAGGATATGGTCTAAAGGATGCTAAAATTACTTTAAACCAAGATGTAAAATTCAATGTATCTGGAATTAAAATTGAAGGTGCTCAAGGTGAAGTTCTAAACCTGCCTCAGTGGATAGGAAAAACAATTGCCGATAACAATCTGGGCACTTTGGATTCTCCAGATATGATTACTGAACTAAAGCAGGCATTATCAAAAGAAAAAATGATTGGGGAATATCAACTATCTACACTAGATCCTCATTTCTATATCAAACTAAAACAAACAATGAAAGATCTTCAACGTGATGACTATAATCATGTTGAAAGTATAATGCTGGAATTGTTTAGAATGAGAAGAGGAAAACTAGTAAAACTTGCTGACTCTATTAAACTTACATCGGATCTTTACAATAAATTAACAGTTGAAGAAGTTGTATTCTTTAAATCCATTTATGAAAATAGTCAAGAATTTGAAAAACAAATTAGAGGTGGAATAAATGAGTAGAGTACAAAGTACTTACACAGAATCTGCATTATCTGATAAAGTAAAAGAATTCCTTACACGATTCAAAGACAAGTCTGGTAATTACAAGTATGTAGAAGCAATTGATGAAATGATGCCCAAAGGCGTTAAATTCATTTTAGTTGATTATAATGACTTGGTCTTAGAACCTGAAATAGAAATTTTATTTTCAGAAGATCCAGACAGAATTTTAAATGCATTCTCTAGAGCAATAAAAGAAGCTCTTCAAACAAGATTTCCAGATTATGCTGAAAAGATCAAAGATGAAGTCAGAGTTAGACTAGTAAACTATCCTTTACAACGAAGTCTCAGACAAATCAATGCTGAGACAATTGGAAAAATTACCAGTGTTTCAGGAATGGTAGTCAGAGCATCAGAAGTTAAACCACTTGCAAAAGAATTGATCTTTGTATGTCCTGATGAACATACTACCAAAGTTGTACAACTAAAAGGAATGGATGTTAAGGTTCCAGTAGTTTGTGATAACCCAAATTGTAAACAAAGAGATTTTGAGTTAAAACCTGAGTCTAGCAAATTTATTGATTTTCAAATTCTCAGATTACAGGAGCTTCCTGAGGATCTACCTCCAGGTCAACTTCCTCACTATATTGATGTGACAATTAGACAGGATCTAGTAGATAATGCAAGACCTGGTGATAGAATTATTCTTACAGGTATAGTTAGAGTAGAACAAGAATCAGTTTCAGGTGTAACTCGTGGACATAGTGGATTGTATAGATTAAGAATTGAAGGAAATAACATTGAATTTTTGGGTGGTAGAGGAGATAAAACATCGAGAAAAATTGAAAGAGAAGAGATATCTCCTGAAGATGAAAAACTCATCAAGGCATTAGGACAAAGTCCTGATGTTTATCATAGACTAATTGATTCATTTGCACCTCACATCCAAGGACAGTCTCTGATCAAAGAAGCAATTTTACTTTTGATAGTGGGTTCTAATCAAAAATCATTAGGTGATGGTAGTAAGATAAGGGGTGACATTAACGTATTTCTTGTTGGTGATCCAGGTACTGCAAAAAGTGAAATGCTAAAGTTTTGTGCAAGAATTGCACCACGAGGTCTTTACACTTCTGGTAGAGGTTCAACAGCTGCAGGACTTACCGCAGCTGTAGTTCGTGATAAAACCGGAATTATGATGTTAGAGGCCGGCGCTGTAGTTCTAGGTGATCAAGGATTAGTTTGTATAGATGAATTTGATAAAATGAAACCTGAAGATCGAAGTGCACTTCATGAAGTTATGGAACAACAATCTGCAAGTATTGCAAAAGGCGGTATTGTTGCTACACTGAATGCACGAACATCGATTCTTGCTGCAGCAAACCCTATGTATGGAAAATATGATCCATTCAAAAACATCACAGAAAATGTTAACCTTCCAATTCCATTATTGACCAGATTTGACCTGATATTTGTTGTAAGAGATATTCCTGGAAGAGAAAAGGATGAACGAATAGCTAGACATATCATTGAACTACACACTCCACAGGGTGCCGATAGAAGAAATGTAATTGATGTTGATTTGCTTACAAAATATCTAGCATATTCCAAAAGAGGATCACCAAATCTTACAAAGGAAGCAGAGGAAAAAATTCTCGATTATTATCTTCAGATGAGAAATGTAGAATCTGAGGAGATGATTACTGTAACCCCAAGACAACTTGGAGGTATAATCAGACTTGCTACTGCAAGAGCAAGATTGCTTATGAAAGATAGAGTAGAAGAGGAGGATGCTGAGCGTGCAATCTATCTTATTGAAAGCATGCTAAAAGACGCAGGAGTTGATGTAAACACTGGAAAAGTTGATTTGGGTGTCTTACAAGGAAGGCCAAGAAGTGAAGTTTCAAAGATGCAATTATTCATGGATGTTCTAAAATCTCTAGAGGGAGACAACAAGGTTGCAGTGGAGGAAAGAGAATTTGTTAAAGAACTTGAAAAAACTGAAAAGTTTACTGAAGAAGAAGCAAGAAACTATATTCGAAGAATGCTCCGCGAAGCATCTATTTATGAATCAAAACCCGGTCATTATAACCGAGTATGAAAATAGAAAAATTAGAACTTCCTAAATCTGCAATCGATTTTCTTTTAGCTGAAGGATTTGAGAAACTATACCCACCACAAGCTGATTGCATCAAATCTGGATTGCTAGGTGGAACCAGTGTTCTAGTGTCAGCACCTACTGCAAGTGGAAAAACATTGATTGCTATATTAGCAATGCTGAACTATCTTTCAAAAAACAAAGGTAAAATCATCTATCTTAGCCCTCTTCGTGCATTAGCTGCAGAAAAATTTTCAGAATTTAAAAAATTAGAAAAAATTCCATTAGGAAAAAAGATCAAAGTAGGGATATCTACTGGAGATTTTGAAAACATTGAAAAAAATTTAGAAAAAAGCGACATCTTGGTTCTGACAAATGAGAAAATGGACTCTATTATACGTCATGGGATCGAATGGATCGATGATATTGGTTTGGTGATTGCTGATGAGGTTCATTTGATCGGAGATGATAATCGAGGACCTACACTTGAAATGATTCTAACTAAACTGAAATTATTGGAAAACAAACCCCAAATTGTTGGTTTGAGTGCAACTATTACAAATTCTGATGAACTCTCTGAATGGCTTGATTGCACATTAGTGGAAAATAATTGGAGACCTGTTCCATTGTCAGAAGGTGTATGTGATGCAGGTGAGGTAGTAATGAATGATGGAACTAAATTTGAGGTTGAACGTAGCGTTAGAGGAACTCCTATTGATCTAGGAATACAGTCAGTCAAAGATGGAGGCCAATCTCTGGTATTTGCTGAGACTAGAACACGTTCAAAATCACTTGCCACCAAAGCATCAGATGCAATATCTAAATTTTTAGAAACAAAAGAAAGTAAAGAACTTGAAAAAATTTCAAAACAAATTCTTGCAAAAAATGAACATACTGACTTGGTTAAAACACTAGCAACACTAGTTAAAAAAGGAGTTGCATTTCATCATGCAGGATTAAATCAAAATTGTAGAGAAATTGTTGAATCTGAATTTAGAAAAGGGACGATAAAACTTTTGTCGTCTACACCAACTTTGGCTGCAGGTGTAAATCTACCTGCAAGAAGAGTTGTGATTTCAAACATCAATAGGTATAATGCAAAAGTTGGAGCAAATAGGCCCATCAGTGTTTTAGAATACAAACAGCTTTGTGGAAGAGCTGGTAGGCCTCAATATGATGATTATGGCGAAGCAATAATTGTTGGCAATGGTAACACTGAAGATTTGATTGAATATTACATTCATGGAGAACCAGAACCAATAATCTCAAAAATTACAGATGACAAATCACTTCGAACTCATATTCTTAGCGTAGTTGTTACTACTCCTGGAATTAAAAAAGAAGAAATTTTAGACTTTTTTCTGCAAACTCTTGGTGGACGTCAATCAAGGAAACCAACATTAAAATTTGCAATTGATATCTCATTGAGATTCTTATCTAGTCAATATTTGATTATCAAAAAAGGCGAAAGATATGCTGCAACTGAATTTGGAAAAAAGACATCTATGCTTTACATCGATCCACTAACTGCAACTTATTTTAGAGATTCAATTGAGAGTGTTTCAAAAAACAAAAAACATACTTTTGGATTTTTACATCTTATTTCAAATTGTGAGGAATTCTTTCCAAAATTCTCTATGAGGAATAAAGATTATGAAACTGCTAGTGTGATGATTGAAAATCATACTTCAGAATTATTAGAGCCAATTTCTGAATATGACTGTTCAAGGAGTTTACTTGCCCTTCAGGCGTGGATTACTGAATCATCTGAATTATCTCTATCTGATAGTCTTGGAATAGAGTCTGGTGATATGCATAGAATGGTTGAAACTGCTGATTGGCTATCTTATTGCCTACGTGAAATATCAAAACATGTAGAGAGGGCAGATCTTCTAGATGAGCTGTCTGATCTTAGAAAAAGAATAGTTTATGGAATAAGAGAGGAATTACTTGATCTGGTCAGAATAAAGGGAATAGGCAGAGTCAGAGCACGAGTCCTCTTTAAACATGGAGTCAAAACTTTAGACGATCTTGCAAAAATTCCGGTTAAAAAATTAGCAGAAATTGATAAAATTGGTTCAACCCTTGCAGATAACATAAAGACAGAATTACGAAAGGTAAGATATTGACCGAACTAACCATTCCAGCTATTCTATCATGTGCTGTTGCATTTTTTACTGTATATTTCTCAACACCTCCCTTGATCAATTATTTAGAAAAAAGAAAAATTGCTGTAAAAGATATGAATAAAAAAGAAGACGTGATGGTTGTAAGGCCAGGTGGACCTTCCATAATTTTAGGAATTATTGTGTCTGAAATTGTTTTGTATGGATTTTTCCAATCAAATGAAATCTTAGCAATAATGATTACAACTTTTCTTGCATTTTTGATTGGTTATGTTGATGATAGAAAAGTTATGGGAGGTTGGTTTAAACCTGTTACGCTTGCTATTGCTGCAACACCCATAATAATACTTGGAGCATATGATTCTGATCTGGCTTTTCCATTGTTTGGCGAAGTACAGATCCCTGTATTGTATTTGGGAGTTATTGTATTGATGATTCCAATTACTGGAAATACACTAAATTCTATTGATGTTTTAAATGGTGTCGCAAGTGGATTTATGACTATTACAAGCTTTTCTCTAAGTGTTGCATTATTTATTTTAACAAATTATGAAATGGCAATTGTTAGTCTGACATTGGCTTTTGTTTCTTTGGCCTTTTACAAATACCATAAAATTCCAAGTAAAATTTTTCCAGGTGATTCTGGGGCTCTGACTTTGGGAGCTATGTATGGCTCTATTGCAATTGTAGGACAAATAGAAATTGTGGCAGCGGTATGCCTATTGCCTGCTGTGATAAACTCCTTTTTGTTTTTATCAAGTGTAAAAAGAATTGTAGAACATAGACAAATCAAAGGAAAACCTGTAGAACATGATGAGCAGTTTAGACTAAAAGCAACTAATGACAAAACTGCTCCTGTAACACTTGTACGATTAATTCTTGCAGGTGGGCCTATGACTGAAAAGCAAGTCGGATATGCAATTTTCAAATTGGCCTTTTTTTCGGGAATACTGGGAATAATTACTGCCTTTTTGATGGGAGTACAAATTTGAAATCGGGATTGTTTGGTTTTCTATTTGGAATGTGGATACTAATTTTAATTGGTGGTGGAATCGTTGTTATGATTTTGGGTCCTATTTCCATTACTGGGTTTGGTGATCTAAATTGGTTTTTGTCGTCTGCCATTAAAGCTGTTATTGCAATAATCTTAGTTGTGATTTGGATTTTGATTTTATCAAAATTGAAAAATTGGATTTTCAAAAAAGAAGTGAGTTCTTAACTTTCTAACCATTTTTTTTGCTTTTTATCATATTCTTCTCTTGTATATCGAATTGTTGCTGGTACTCCAATTACCACAGTATTTTCAGGAACATCTCTTGTAACTACTGCACCCATTGAAACCACACTATTTTTTCCAATAGTGACTCCTGCCTTGATTACTGCTCTAGCTCCAATTATTGCATTATCTTCAATTGTCACGCCAATCATTTTATCGCACATTGGATAAGGATCGTTTGTTAAAACAGCTGCTGGTCCTATGAATACGTCGTTTCCGATTCTTGATAAAGGAGGAATGTATGCTTGTCCTTCTATCTTTGTGTTGTCTCCAATCTTTACGTTGTAATCTATATGAACAAGAGAGCCAATCTTTACATTTTTTCCAATCTCTACACCATCACCAATATATGAAAAATGCCAAATTTTTGTATTGTCTCCAATCTTTGCTTTTTCAGAAATATAGTTTGTTACCAATTATATCACAAATGCCATGGATTTGCCTTTGTAATAATTTTTTCAGGCAATTTCTCTTTGTAGTTTTTTAGAAATTCTATCTCTTGCTTTTTGTCTCTTAACTCATCGGGCAACATTATTGGAATCTCTTCTATAATTGGAAAAAATCTAGAACATTTTGTACAGAATAAAACTCCTTCAGAAACTAAATTGTCTTTTTCTTTTATCTCAAATAACTCTAAAGGATGATTTTTATCAATTGGACATGCCAAAATGTCCATCATTGTCTTTTTCATTTTAAATCCAGATAGATAGGAACACCTTTCTGACTAGATAAAAGTGCTGCCTCAGCTATTTTTGTTACATTTACTGCTTGTTGAGCAGTTACTATGTGCATGCTGTTTCCTTTGATTGCTTCTATGAAGCTTTGAATCTCTAAAAACAAGGGTTCTTTCTTTTCATTTCTGGGTATTTCTGTGTCTTCCTTTTTTTCAACTTTAACCTCTTGTGAAATAAAATCTGAAGTAACTACGGCATCTGTACATACTGCACTAAAAGTTCTGACTTTTTTTGGTGTAATCCAATTTGATGATATGATTGCTGTCTTGTTATCTTTGTAGCCTAACATGATATTAGCAAAATCTTCATGCTCATGATTAATCTGCCCTGAACGAGCAAACACCACAACTGGCATATCATCAAATAGCCAATTTGCAGTATCTATGTCATGAACTGACGTATCATAAATAATTCCGACATCTTTGATATGAAGTGGCATTCTATTTTCACGATGAAATTCTAACATTACTAATTCACCGTATTTTTTTTCTTTAAGAAAATTTTTTACAATGTCTACTGCAGGATTGAATCTTTCAATATACCCACATGTTAGTATCACTTTGTTTTTTTCTGCAAGTTGAGCTAATTTTACACCATCTTCAGATTTGTATGTCATTGGTTTTTCGACAAAAACATGTTTTTTTGCTTCTATCAATTTTGTAGCAATTTCTGCATGTGTTGATGTGGGTGTCACAACAAATGCACCATCAAACTCTTCAGTTTTTAGTAAATCGTCAAGCGACGTATAATGATTAACAGAATACATCTCACCATATTCTTTACTGCGCTCTGAGTTAGCATCACATACTGCAGAAAGAACTCCTAACTGTGATAAAATACGGGTATGGTTTTTCCCCCATCCTCCTGTTCCGATTTGAACAATCTTCATCTAATACACCGCTGTTACCCAATGAGAATACCCATCGTTCTTGTTCATTACTATGTCTGTATACTCTTGCATCATCTTTTTTGTAACATTGCCAGGTTTTCCATTCCCGATTCTTTGCCCATCCATTGAAATTATTGGAGTAATCTCTGCTGCAGTGCCTGTAAGAAAAATCTCATCTGAGATTAATAATTCACTTCTTGCAATTTCTCTTTCTTCTACTTCTAAATCTAGATCTTTGGCTATTTTGATTATTGCATCACGTGTAATTCCTTCAAGCGCTGATGATGAAATTGGTGGTGATATAATTTTTCCATCTCTTACAATGAAAATATTTTCACCTGGTGCCTCACTAACATTACCATTATGATCCAAAAGAATTGCTTCATCAAATCCATTTCTTTTTGCTTCTTGTGTTGCAATAATTGAATTAAGGTAATTTCCACCCATTTTTGCTTGGGGTGGGGTTGATTGGTCTGAGAACTTTCTCCATGATACTACTCCTGCTGAAATTCCATTCTTATCAAAAAGATCACCAAATGGAAAAGTAAAGATTACAACATGGGTAGGTGCTTTTTCTGTAACGTGTAAATTAATTCCATAATCTCCAATAAAATAAAATGGTCTGATATAACATGATTTTTTCATTTTGTTTTTCTTGCAAATTCCTTTAATTGCCTCAGTTATTTCACTGTCAGAAAAATTCAAAGAAATATTGTAAAATTGTCCAGAGCGCCTAAATCTTTTAACATGCTCATCAAGTCTAAACACAAAAAGGTTCTTTCCATTCCAGTACGCTCTGATTCCTTCAAATATTGAAGTTCCATAATGGATTGCATGAGTGGTGATTGGTACATTTGCCTTTTCTGTCAAAACATACTTTCCGTCAAACCATACAAATTTTGAAAGTGGTAGTTTCACAATTTTTTTTTGATAAATCGGTATTAATCTATTTGGTAGACCATCCTTCTTTAGGAAACTTCATTCCTGCTACCCTGGTTGTTAAATCATCCGATTCTGCAAATCTTTTAACGGTTTCCCATTCATCTTCTATGATTTTAGCAACACTGTCAGAAACATCCTTTTTCCAATCTGTATCTTTTCCAAGTGCAGCATCATACATTTTTTCTTTTACTGATGCAGCTGAAAGAACTTTTCTTTCTCCGATCTTAGGCTTTAACCTGTAAATTTTTAGCATTAATCCTTCTGCTTTGTCTCCTGTATATGAAAAGAATTCTCCTTCTACTCCTTTGAGAACTTGTCTTCGCAATTCCCAAGATTTTGGTGCAAGTAAAGGGGGAAAATATTTCTTAAATGGGGCAAAAAAAGCATAATCTTCAGTAATTATAATTGAATCTCCAAAAACAGATTCTAACATCCTTTTTCTCGTTTCAAAATTAAATGGAAAACTTTTACTATTGACTTCTTTATTTCCCATCTTGAATACTACAGGCATGACTTTAACAATATCTGCTTTTTCTTTGAGTTCTTTTATGATTTCTATGTGTGCATTTGTAACTGGATTCAGATGTGCTAGGTAAAGAGCTGTAATCAATTGCTATCTGTTAAAGAATGTCATATTTCAATGATTGATTTTTTTAATGGGGACGATGGGACTTGAACCCATGATCTCCAGCACCCGAGACTGGCAGTATACCAAGCTAACCTACGTCCCCATATGTGAAATGTATTTTACGATTTTAATTCTTTTAAAAAAATTCTATCCGTAAGATTCGTATTTGACTTCAAAACTTCCGTCTTCGCGTTTATCATGTTCAGTTACAAAGCCTTTTGGTTTTAAGAAATCCATCACACCATCAATTGTTCCTTGCCAACCACAAACGTAGAATATTGTATTTTCTTTTGTAATTTTGTCTCCAATCAATTCCTCTAGTGGTGAAATGCCATTATCTCTAGGTCTTAGAAACGTTTCAACTCTTCCGATTTGACCCGCCCATGATCTATTAAACCACTCTTGTGGTCTACTTATTGCAGCCCTGTATCTGAAATTCCAAACATCCTTTCCTTTAGCAATACTTTCATTTTCTAAACCTGTCAAAAGATCCTTGTAACTTAACTCATCAACATAACTTGCACCATGTAATATCACAATCTCTCTCTTATCCTGTATGTCATGCAAATGTTGCGCAAAGCTAACAAAAGGTGCCAGTCCTGTACCGCCACCAATACATACAATTCTTCTAGTATCTGGTTGACCGTTAGGTAATTCTTCGCTTATTAGAAGTGCTCTGCCTGTTGGCTTTAACCACAGAATTTCATCCCCTTCTTTAAGATTGAAAATTTGGGTTGTTAATCTTCCAGGAAGTGGCTTTCTAACCCATCTAATGACAAGTTCAATGTATTTCCTATTTTCAGGATGAGACGCAATTGAATATGCTCTTCTAACAATCTTGCCACCTTCAGCAGGATTTGGTAATCCTAATGTGATAAACTGACCAGCTTTGTATTCTGGAACAGGACCCTCTTTTGGAACTAGTCTAATTATTACAAGGTCTTCTTTTAACAACTGAACATATGTGACAGTTGCTTTGTTATCTACTACCATAACAATAAAACCATGAAAATTATGGTTAAATATCTTGTGCTAATTTCTCAACAGAATTTTCTCATTAAACGCTAAACGTTAATAACCAATTTGAAAAACGTTATTCGATCAGTTTTCTGATTATATGGGCCGGTCGTCTAGTCTGGTAGGATAGGTGCATGGCATGCATCGGATCAAGGGTTCAAATCCCTTCCGGTCCACTTTTTCTTTTAACACAAATCAACAGCCTTTCTAATTCAGGATCATCTTCTTTTGCAATTTCTTTAATCTTATTCTCTGGAAGAACGTCATCAATGTTTATTGCAGCTTGTAGTGCACTTTTTATTACTTCTATATTGGAATCTGTCAAACAACTTTCAATTGCATCTTTTGCATCTTTTGCTTTTAGATGTCCTAAAGCACCTAATGCACAAGATCTTACCAATGAACTTCCATCTGCTGTTAATCTTATAATCTCTGAAATTGCATTAGAGTCATTTCTATTTGCTAATACGAGAGCTGAAAATCCTCTGACATACTTACTATTTGATTTTAAACTCTTAATCAACAAATCTGAAATTTTATTTTCATTTAAAATCAAAGAACTAAATGCCTCGCCTCTTACTTGAATATCTTCATCATCTAACTTTGAAATAATTTTCTCAATTATTTGAAAATCATTGGTATGTGCCAATGATTCTAAAGTTTTGATCTTTTCATGATTTGTTCCAAAATCTAATTTCTCTAATGTTTCATCCAATAATGAAATATTCTTAGATCTGCTTAATAATGGTTAAAATTTCTACAAATCTATTTTTCTAAATTCATAATTTCCTCTTAGCTTTAAATTATCCTTAAATACCATTGACCTCATGTCAACCGAAGCCAGAGACACCATATTCATTGGTAAGAAACCATTGATGGCATATGTTACATCAACACTCATTCAATTGGCAAACTTACCAGCCGTCAACATCAAAGCTAGAGGTCTAAGCATTGGACGTGCTGTAGACGTAGCTCAAATCATTGCACGTAAAACAGAAAATGCAGGATACTCTATCGGAAATATCAAAATTGGCTCAGAATCATTAGAGTCCCAAGACGGTAGAACAAGAAACGTTTCAACAATAGAAATTGAAGTAAAGAGAAACGCAGCATAACTGCACTTTACTTGAAATTTTTTATTTTATTCTCTTTTTGAAAAACCATACTTCTTTTCGAGCTTTCTAAATTTGGATAGTTCAACCAAATCATTGAATTGATCAAAATTAACCACCTTTTGATTGAATTTTTTTGTGGTCCCAGTTTTCTTTAATTCTTGTAATATATTCATGGTTGCAAATGTGTTTGCAAACAGCACTGATAATGGATACAAAATTATCTTAAATCCTATTTTATACAAAAGTTGAGATGAATTGATAGGCGTTGCGCCTCCCTCAATCATATTTGCAACAAGTGGAGCTTTGATTGATTTTCCAATTATTTTCATCTCTTCGATTGATCTCGGCGCTTCGATGAAAACTGCATCAGCACCTGTTTTTTTATTCTGTAATCCCCTTTCAATTGCTGCATCTAATCCCTCTGTTGCACGTGCATCTGTTCGTGCAACAATAATGAAATCTTTACTTTCTCTTGCATCAATTGCTGCACCCAGTTTTTCTGTATATTCTTCTTGTGATATAACCTCTTTACCTTGCATATGCCCACATCTTTTTGGCCATCTCTGATCTTCTAAAAATATTCCAGAAGCACCTGCTGATTCCAACTCTTTAACTAATTTCCATACGCTTAATGCGTTTCCATAACCTGTATCTGAATCAACAATTACAGGAACTGAAACTGCTCTGCAAATTCTTCTTGCATTGTCAACAGTTTCCGTAGCTCCGATAAACCCGTAATCTGGCATCCCAAACAAAGTTGCCGAAGTACCATATCCTGTTTGAAACATTGCATCAAATCCAACTTTTTCGGCAATCTTTGCACCTATTGCATCATATACTCCTGGAATGACAATTGGTTTGTTTGACTTTAACATTCTACGAAAATTTTTCATGAATCTCTTTTTGTGCTGAATTATTTATGATTTTAAATCATTGAGAAATATCAGCATCTCTAGTTTCAGGATTAATCTTTGCACCTATCAAAATAATTATCGAACCAACAATTACATTCATTCCAAGTAAAATAGGGACTAACTCTCCTCCTTTGGATAGCATTGTTACCGCAATAAGCGGAGCCCATGATCCAAAAATTAATCCTCCATTATAGATAAAACCACTGGCACTGTTTCTGACTTCTGTTGGAAATCTTTCAGACAAAAATGCCGGAATTGGTCCAAATCCAGTTGTTGCAACAATTATCAAAATTATTGTGTATACTATTCGCTCATAAGCAGAATCTGCATTATACAATCCAAAAAATGTAGGTATTGCCAAAACAATTGCGGTCATTGCAAAAACTGCTATGGTTTTTTTCCTTCCAATTCTCTGACTAAGATATCCTGTAAAAATTTGGCCAAACAATGATGTTGATGTTCCCACAATCATCAACATTATACTTCCGATTTTCCAATTTCTACATAATTTTGTAAAAATGTTGGATAGAATCCAATTGATGTATAATATGCATACATCAAACCTGTCATTAGAATCAAAGAGAAGATGAATTTTTTTCTTCCATCCTTATTTGCAAGTAATTTCTTTAGAGGTGATTTTTCAGTCTTTTTCTGTTTTTGTTTTGCAAGCCATACTTCTGATTCATTCATTCTAAATCTTACAAATAATGCAACAAGTCCAGGGATTATCCCTGTGAAGAACATAACTCTCCACCCTATCTTTACAAATTCATCTTCTGGGAAAATTGACACAGCTCCAAAGAAAACAACTGATGCAATAACAAATCCAAAATTAAAACCACTCTGCAAAAATCCTGAAAGAATGCCTCTTTTTTCTTTAGGTGCAGTTTCCATTGTAATCACTGCGCCGCTTCCCCATTCTCCTCCTGCAAAAAATCCCTGCATGAATCTTAATCCTATTAACAAAATTGGCGCCATAAATCCAATCATTTGCCATGTTGGTAGCAATCCTGTAGCAAACGTGGCTGCAGAAAATCCCATGATTGTAATTATCATTGCTTTTTTTCTTCCACGTTTGTCTCCAAAATTACCAAAGAATGCACCACCAAAAGGACGCATGATCAGTGTTATGATGTAAGCTGCAAACGTAGCTAATAATGAAAATGTTGGATCATCAGCAGGAAAAAACAATGTACTGATTAATGGAATTACAAGTAACATCAATACAAGGTCATACCCATCAAGTGACCATCCTAACCATGAACCAAAAACTATTGATTTTTGTTCTCTAGTAAGTGATGTCAATAATTTTCTAAAAATATGGATTAATTTTTACTTTTCAACCTAGTCTATTTTAATTTCTTTTCTTTTTTTTCCTAATTTCTTTTCATCAATTTTCTTTAATTCCTCTTGCAAGAATTTCTTATATTTTTGAGTCTCTTCATCAGTCATATTTGTTATGTTTGAACTTAGTATGGAACCCATTGTTGAGATTTTTTCAAGTAAATCTATTGCTACAAATTTTCCAACATTACCAATTCTAAACAATACATCTAATTGCTTTTTTACAATATCGTTGATCTTATCTACATCTTCAGCTGTTTCTCTCCCTTTTTTTGTGAGTTGATATTTTCCATCTTTTGTCTCATCTATGAGTCCTTCATCAAGCAATCTTCCTAGTAGTGGATAGATCAATCCTGGTGATGGTTTCCAAATACCATTACTTTGTTCTACAGCATAATCTATGATTTCTTTCCCTGTATGTGGTTGCTTTTTTAACAATTCCAAAATGAAATACCTTGAAAACCCTCTGGGTACTGAACTTCCCACTCTTTGAAACCATTCAGATATCATCACTAGTGATATCACTAGTGATATATTTGAATTTTTTGCAGATTGACTATATTACTACATATTTAACCAGCCTTCTAAGAACTCTGTCTGAAAAATGGTTGATTCTATAGAATTTGATTTGATAATATGTGGTTCAGGGTTAGCTGGTTTAAGGGCTGCAATTGAGGCTGCTAGGAAAAACTCGAAGATAAAGATTGGAATCGTTTCAAAACTCCAAGTGATGCGTTCACATTCTGTTTCAGCTGAAGGTGGAACAGCTGCTGTTCTTTTCGAAGATGAAGGAGATACAATTGAATCTCACATTTATGACACTGTAAAAGGTAGTGACTTTTTAGCAGATCAGGATGTTGCCGAAAGACTCTGTATTGAAATGCCAAAACAAGTTCATCAATTAGATCATTGGGGAATGCCATGGTCTAGGAGAGAAGATGGGAGAATTGACCAAAGAGCTTTTGGTGGTTACAGCTTCCCTCGAGCAACTTATGCTTCTGATAAAGTTGGATTCTTTGAAATGCAAACATTGTATGATACATGTCAAAAATATGAAAATATTGAATATCTTAACGAATGGTTTGCCACATCAATTATACATGATGGAAAGAGATTCATGGGAATTACTGCAATTGAATTATCGTCTGGAACGTTTTACACAATAAAAGGCAAAGCTCTTATCATTGCGACTGGTGGTGCTGGAAGGCTGTACAGCTTTTCAACATATGCATTATCGTCAACACCTGATGGATTAGATATGGCCTTTAGAGCTGGAATGGCTCTTAAAGATATGGAGTTTGTACAATTCCATCCCACTGGAATTTTACCTTCTGGCATTTTAATTACTGAAGGTGCACGAGGGGAAGGAGGATATCTCTTAAACAACAAAGGTGAGAGATTCATGAAAAAATATGCTGCAGGAAAGATGGAACTCGCTCCTAGAGATATTGTTTCTCGTTCCATGATGACTGAAATCAATGAAGGTCGTGGATTCAAACATGAAACAGGAGTTGATTGTATGAAACTTGACTTACGTCATTTAGGTGATGAAAAAATTAAAGAAAAACTTGGAGGGATTAGAGAAATCTCCATTAAATTTTCAGGCATTGATCCTGCAGAAGAAATTCTAGATGTTAGACCTGTATGCCATTACATGATGGGAGGAATACATACTGATATTGACGGAGCAACTGAATTGCAGGGTGTTTGGGCTGCTGGTGAGGCTGCATGTAATAGCACTCATGGTTCAAACAGACTAGGTGCAAATTCTACTTCTGAGTGTATTGTTTGGGGAAAGATTACAGGAGAATTAGCTGTTGACTATATTGAAAAAGGAGTTCCTGATACTCCATGGCCTCATCATTTAGTTGCATCTGAAGAAAAGAGAATTTATGATGGAATTTTCCGCGGAAACGGCGATGCCAACCCATATGAAATTCGTCAAGAACTCACTGATACAATGAATGAAAAAGCATATGTCTATAGAAATGAAAAAGATCTAGTTGACGGTCTTAAGAAAATCCGTCAACTAAAGGAACAAACTTGGAAACATGTTGATGACAAGGCAAAAGAATACAATACGAATTTCACAAACGTTATGGAGCTTGACTCTATGCTTAGGACTGCTGAAGTTGTTTTAATTGGTGCAATTAATAGAAAAGAATCTCGCGGTGCACATGCAAGAACTGATTACACTAAACGTGATGATGCAAACTTTTTGCATCATACTCTAGCGTATTTTGATCCTCAAGAACCAATAATGAAAACTCATCCCGTAACAATAACTAAGTATCAGCCAGTGGAGAGAAAATACTGATGAACCCACATGATGAACATAAAGAAGGAATTGGCGGAATGGCCAACCCTGGACGATATGGGATAGAAAGAGTTGCCTATTGGTTAATGCGATTAACTGGTCTTGGATTGCTAGGATACTTTGTGGCTCATATTTATGAAACAAGCAATATTTTGAAAGGAAGAGTTGGTTGGGAAGAATTTTTAGATTTAACTCAAACAACTGAAGGTCATATTTTCATGACTCTGGTTATTGGCATGTGTGTATTTCATACTGTTAATGGTATTCGTGTAATGTTAGGACATGGTGGAGTTGGTGTAGGTAAACCTGCAAGACCTGATTATCCGTACCTTCCAGCATCACAAAACTCAAGACACAAAATAGGAATCTATTCTGCAATTGTTCTTGCAGCAATTGCGATGATGTACGGAATGGCCGTAATGTTTGGTGAGTAAAATGAGAGAAAGTCATATCATGAAAATCCACTATGGGACTGCTTTGGCAGCTATTGGACTAGTAGCTGTACACATTTTGATGCGTCTTACTCAAGGCTTTGCAGAATCATTAGAATATGAAAGTGTAATAGCAAATTATAGATTCTTACCTTATGCAGGATTATTGGAAATCATACTAATCTTGTTATCTGTTCATGGATTTAACGGTCTAAGAGTAATTCTGTTAGAATTAAAACAGGGCAGAGCATATGAAAAAGCAGTGTCTTATGGTTGTGTTGCAGCAATGATTGGATTGATTGCATATGGTTCCAGAACTATCTTTATGACGAATATGGGGATGATATAAAATGGCACAAGCTTACGAAATAGATGAAAAAAAGAGTTCTACATCAAAGACTGTCACATTACGTATTGCAAGATTTAACCCCGAAAAGGATTCTGCTACAACCTTTATGGATTTTACAGTTAATGTTGAAAAATGGACTACTGTTTTAGAAGCAATTTTAGATGTAAAACAACATTTTGATCATTCAGTTGCTGTAAGATACTCTTGTAGACAAGCAACATGTGGCTCTTGCGGCATGGTAATCAATGGAAAACCACGACTTGCCTGCTTTACTAAGATCTCAGAACTAAACTCTGACACTGTGACAGTTGAACCAATGCATAACTTCCCAATAATCAGGGACTTGGCAGTAAGATTTGACAGGCTGTTTAACACACATCATAAAGTCAAACCCTATCTGATTAGAGATGATACAGAACTTGTTCAAGATGAAAAAGAATTCTTACAATCACCAGAAGAATTGGAACAATTCATTCAGTTCTCAAACTGTATCAAATGTGGATTGTGTAACTCTGCATGTCCTACGATGGCAACTGATTCCTCATTTGTTGGCCCTCAAGCTTTAGCTCAAGCGTATAGGTATGTTGCTGATAGCAGAGACAAAGGAAAAGATAACAGATTAAAGATTATCGATGAATCTCACGGTATTTGGAGATGTCATTTTGCAGGCTCTTGTAGTCAGGTATGTCCTAAGGGAGTTGATCCAGCAATGGGAATTCAACTGCTTAGAGGATATATGCTCGGTTTCAGAAGTTAATTCTGCTTTTTAGGATTTGGGCTGTTATTTACCTGATTGTTGATTTGTTCTGCCATAAAATGATTTGAAACATTGACTTTGACATCATCAATCCCGTCAACCTTTAACAAATTATCATGAATGTCTTGGCATATCTTAAATCCAAAAACAGCAGGACAAAATGGACTTGTAAGATGCAAATCAACTTTGACATTGCTGTTATTGATGTCAACTTCATCAATCAATTCCAAATCCGTAATTGTTGTGTTGATTTCTGGATCTACAATTTTTGATAGTTCATCAAAGATTTTGACTCTTAGTTGTTTGATATCTTGACT
Organism: Nitrosopumilus sp. K4; assembly: GCF_018128925.1. Taxonomy (NCBI): domain Archaea; kingdom Thermoproteati; phylum Nitrososphaerota; class Nitrososphaeria; order Nitrosopumilales; family Nitrosopumilaceae; genus Nitrosopumilus; species Nitrosopumilus sp. K4. Next base: position 1,248,951 of record NZ_CP067007.1, on the reverse strand, counting down.
CATGTGGGCAAAAGCGTCGATGCTATATATAACCATTCTAGAACCTTAGATGATGTATCGTTCACGTCTTGGAAATGATTTGAGTGATATTACTTTGGATTATGTGTCATCAATTGATGATGATTCTGAAATTGCACTATATGACATACTTGGTAGTCAAGCACATGTCTTAATGCTGTATGAAACTCAAATCATTACAAAAACAGATGCAAAAAAAATTCTATCTGCACTAAATGATCTTAAAAAAGAAAAATTTGACTCATCTTCTGGCGCTGAGGATATTCATGAATTAATTGAAACTCTGGTTATCAAAAAAGCTGGAATGGCAAGTGGAGGAAAAATGCACACTGCCCGCTCACGAAATGATCAAGTTGTACTTGACATCAGAATGAAAATTCGTGATGATATCAATATTCTGTGCAGTTGTATTGTAGATACAATTGAAGCACTTGTATCTCTTGCAAAAAATCATCAAAAAACTGTGATGCCATTATACACCCATTTGCAGCAAGCTCAAGCAGGAGTTTTTTCACATTACCTGCTTGCACATGCAGATGTTTTGTTTAGAGATTTTGAACGTCTGTCTGCCACATTTGAACATGTTAATCAATGCCCTCTTGGTGCTGGACCTGTAGGGGGAACAAGCATTCCAATTGATCGACACAGTACTGCATCGATGTTGGGTTTTGATGGAATTGTAGAAAATTCTTTGGATGCTACAAGTAGCAGAGATTTTGTTGCAGAGTACATCTCAATGATTGCAATTCTAATGACAAATCTTAGCAAAATAGCTGAAGACTTTGTAATCTGGTCCACCTCTGAATTTTCATTTATTGAATTAGCCGATGAGTTTACATCACCTTCAAGTGTTATGCCTCAAAAGAAAAACCCTGATATTTTGGAACTAACACGAGGTAAAACTGCTGAGGTAATAGGAAACCTTACTGCAATTCTAACAACAATAAAGGGATTGCCATCTGGATATGGACGCGATTTGCAACAAGTAAAATCTTCTATCTGGTCTAGCTCAAAAATTTCGATTAGTGCATTGTTAATTTTCAAATCTATTTTACTGACATTACGTGTTAATGAAAAAAATATGAAAAAAGCAACTGAATCAAGTTATCTGATTGCATTGGATATTGCTGAAAATCTTGTTCAGAAAGGAATCCCATTTAGGACAACACACAAGATTGCTGGAGGTCTAGTACAAATTGCATATGCCTCAAAGAAATCGCTAAGCAAACTTGATCTTAAAGAAATCAAGAAAGCTGTTGAAGGAACAAAAACCGATCCAACCCTTGTTCAAGAAATAATTCAAGATACTACAATTTCTTCATCTCTGAAAGAACGAAAATCCTTTGGCTCTTCAGGATATTCTGAACAGAAAAGAATGATTGGTGATAGAATGGAAAAAATCAATTCATACAGGGTAACTTCTACAAAAAGAATCAACGACATTTCAAAAATATTTGAAAATCTATCGAAAAAAGTAGAAGAAATAACAAGATAAGGCGGGTCTAGAGGGATTCGGACCCTCGACAACCGGATTAAAAGTCCGGTGCGCTACCTGGCTGCGCCATAGACCCTTAACAAAAAATGCTTGACGTGTATAATTTAGTCTTTTACAAACTTTTTTGATTTGACAGAAACTTTTAATCTGGCAATCTGCCCCAAAGAATCCGTGCCCTTGTAGTATAGCCCGGTCTAGAATTCGGCCCTGTCACGGCTGAGACGCGTGTTCAAATCCCGCCGAGGGCGCCATTCTTTTTAATTTAATTCCTTACGCATTTTACATTATTCATAGAATCTCTCATTTTTTCATTAAATTTCTATAAACAACCTTGATTGTCCGATCTGCTTTTGATTTCACAGAAACTCTGTATCATAACAAGAAATTTCCAAGATTTCTTACAAGAATATTAAAATTCAGGCAATTTTAGTAAAATTTGATGTCTGAAGAAAAGAAAGAATCTGAAGTTAAGGCAACTACAGAAAATTCAGCATCGGTAGAAGAAAAAAAACAAGATACTGTTGAGAAAAAAACAGAAGCAGACAAGGCCCAGGAAGAAGCAGACAAGGCCCAGGAAGAAGCAGACAAGGCCCAGGAAGAAGCAGACAAGGCCCAGGAAGAAGCTGCTACTGTTTCTAAAGCCGCAGCTGAGGCAGAAGCAGCTGCAAAAGCCGCTGAAGAAGCAGAAGCAGCAGCAAAGGCTGCCTTAGAAAAAGCTGCCGAGCTTAAAGCTGCTGCTGAAAAAGCTGCTGAAGCAGAATTCAAAGCAATTGCAGAAGAAGTTAAAGCAGAAGCTGCAAAAGGACCTGATTATACTTTCAAACGTCAAAGTGAGGAAATCTTTAGACGAGATATGGGTGAACCTGAATTTTGGTTAGAAAAAGATGAACGTTTCCCAGTACCAATTTTGTCACAAGAACAACAAGAAGAGCTTACGAGAAAAGCAGAGATTCCAATTGATAACACCCCTGTATATAATCCTGAAAATGTTCTTAGTCCTGAATATGGCGGTGTGTCAAATTATGAAATTGGTGTTGGTAATTTTCTAGAAGAAACTAGACAAAAACTTGCAAAACTAAAGAAAGATCCTGAAGCAACAGAAAAAGATATTTCTGATGCGAAACATGATTTAGAATATTTAGAATCTTTACATGAGAATTATTATCTTGGAATGAATGTTTTCCGAACAGCTAAAGGTGGAAGAAACAAAATTAATGCATAGGTGATGAAGATGAGTGAAGTAAAATTTGATGTTTTAAATGCAAGAGTAACTTTCAAGAATATTCCATTACATGCACTTGCTAGATTTGCATTCAAAGATGTCAAAACCGCATGTGAATCATTCAAAAACATTGAAGGAGTAGATGAATGTATAATCATCCAAACTGCAAGTAGAGTTGAAATATTCACTGTTAGTAACGTAGAAACTGAAGATAGTCCTGATGCAAGAAGAACTGAAGGTAAAGCTCTTGTACTAAATAAAATCAAAGAAACATGGGAACAAAATTCCAACTTAACACCAAATGATATTGATCACTTTGATCAAACACTTGAAGTTTACAAAGGCGATGATGTCTATCTTCATTTGCTTAGATTATCTTGCGGTTTGGATTCTGTAGTTGTTGGAAAACAGGAAATATTCAATGAAATTAAAGAGTCTTTGGCAAACGCAAAACAAGCCGGCTTTTCTGGTAAGATTCTAAATAAATTATTTGAAAGTGTTATTCGCCTTGCAACTACCATTAGAGATTCTACTGAAATTGGTAAGAATGTAGTGTCTTTGGGTGATGTTGCGTTGAGACTGATTGATGAAAAAGCAGGCCTTGACGCAAAAAAGAAAGTTCTGTTAATTGGCACAGGTGAATCTGCAGCTATGGTTGCTAAGAGTTTGAATAATAAGCAAATTCCATTTGAAGTAACAAGTAGAACCATCGACCGTGCTACAAATTTCTCTCAGATTCTTGGTGGAAAACCAATTGATTTTCACGATGTACTGGTAGGATTTGATAAATTTGATATTATTATTGTTGCAACCACTGCGGATTACTTTGTAATCACATATGACAGAATAAAATTAGTTATGGAAGAAAAGAAAAAAGGGACTTTGATTTTGGATATATCTGAACCAAGAGCTGTCGATGAAGGAATAACTGCATTACCGGGAATTAAATTGCTATTCAGGGATCAGGTGGCAGAAATTTATGAAGAAAATGTAAAAACTCGCTCGGGAATTGTCCCCGCGGTTGAAAAAATTATTTCAAAAGAAGTCCCAGTATTATCTGCATCAATGAAACGAATCTAAAACTAAATGATGTTTAAAATTAATTTTGTTTTCTAAGAATAAACTGCATTAGTGCTTCTCTGGAATAGTCTATTCCATGTTCTTCTTCAGTATGTTTTCCAAATTCATCGATGACTTTTTCCACTTCACCTTCGGCAACATAGGAGCATTCAAAACCATAATCATTGCATCTTAATCTTGCCACAGTTTTTCTAAAAATAATGAATATAAAAATTAAAAGGTTTCAAAATGACTCATGATATTTTCAGCTTAAACGTTGTGTTTATTCTTTTTATGTGACTTTCTAAATATATTGGGTTCTAAATTGAAATTCAATGTTTTTCACTCGCTATGAGAGAAATACATTTATCAGAACTCAGGCAAATTGTTTTGCATGGTATCTGAAACCAAGGCAAAGATTGTCTATATGGAATTACTCAAAGAAGATCTTGTAGTGATTAGAATTGTGCCTGAAGGTGGAATGCCTAATTATGTCACTGGACAATTTCTTACCATCGGTTTACCTATACCTTCAGAACAGAAAATTGTTCGAAGAGCATATTCAATTGCATCACATCCTGAAAACAGAGATTATTTTGAATTTGTAATTAGATGGGTTAGAAAACCACTTCCTGGAAGAGTGACCACAGAATTATTTTATGCTAATGTTGGTGATGAGGTGTATCTTGGAGCGCCAACTGGACAAGAACTTCTAATTGAAGATAAATTACCAAATGGAAAACCTGACACAAGAAGAATTGTTTGTGTGGGTGGTGGTACAGGTATTGCACCATTTGTTGCTTATGCAAAACATCTACATGATACTGGAGACAAACGACAAGTTGTTGTGTTGCATGGCGCAAGTTATGTTGATGAGTTAAGTTACAAACGTCTTTTTACTGATCTTGAAAACGAAAGTAAAGAAAGAGGTAAGGATGAATGGAATTTTATTTATCGTGCTGCAATTAGTAGACCAAAAGAATTCTTTAATCGTTCATGGAATGGACATGTGGGAAGAGTTGAATCATTTTTCAAACCTAACAAACAAGGTGTTTCTCCAATTGACGAATTAGTTGGAGAAGAAGTCACTCCGGAAAATACACGTGTCTACATATGTGGTTATCAAGGAACAATTGATGGTGTAATTGAGTATCTAGCTCCAAAGGGATTTGTTACAAAAGACAACAAACATCCTGATGGAACATATGAAATCAAATACGAATCATACGGTTAAATTTTAAAATTTATTTTATTTGTGAAAATATTTCATCTAGTATTTCTTGATTAGATGCTGCAACAAATGATATTCTTGTTTCATAACTAAGATCAGCATCAAGTGGTCTTAAATTAGAATCTAATAGTATGCCACCTGCTTCTTTTACAATAAGATACCCTGCAGCAATATCTTGAATTCTTATTTTATTTCTCAAATCAATGAAAATATCCATTAATCCTCTTGCAAACAAAGCCATTTCTAATGCGTTTGCACCAAAATGTCTTATGTGATTATGTTTTTCAAAAACTGGATGGAGTTTTTTCATTAATTCTGTTGATGCTCCAGAAGTATTGATTCCAATGATTTTGTATATTGGTTCTTTAAGGTGCACTTGAATTTTTGATTCATTCAAAAATGCACCTTTATCTTTTGAAGCCCAGTACATTTCTCCATTTGCTAGATTTGTAATTACTCCATCTGTAATCGAACTAAGTCTGTTTTCTGTCGCAAAAGCAAGGGAACTACAAAAAAATGGAACTCCTCTTACTGCATTTGCAGAACCATCGATTGCATCCATGATAATGTATCCTTTTGGATTTTCAGAAAGTTCTACTCTTCCACATTCCTCACCTAGAACTATGCATTCAAAATTTATTTTCTTTAGATAATTCAAAACAGTTTTTTCGGCAATAATATCAATATTTCTTGAAATATCTCCTCCTGCACCTCTTCCAAAATCTCCTGCAGCATCATCTGTTCCTGCTAAATCTTTTACATTTTCAAAAATTTGTTTTGATGCCTCACGTAAAATTTCAATAACTTCCAACATGTCTAATTTGTCTATTCGTAATTTAAGTGAAATATTTTTGAAAATTTGAAAGCATAAATATCAAGAAATTAGCTCATCGTTTGTGAATGGGAAAGATCAATCAGTTGTTAGTAAGGAAGCTTTGATGAGTACAAAACCTGGAAAACAAATTATGAAACAGGGATTATTCAAATCTAAAGGTTACAAATTATTTAACAAATACAAAGAGGAAACAGAAAAAGAATTTCCAAATTTTGCTGAAAGATTTGCACAAGGATTGTTAAATGAAATTAAATCTGATCCCTCTCCTAATTCAACACAACAAGCATTTGGAGATGAAGTTGGTTCTACAGAAATAATTTTACAGGCCTCTGAAATTGATGCAATTAAATCAAAATTAGAAAATCCTGATGTGCTCAAAGACAGAGTACTACGAATTTTAAATTCTAATTTTGTAAAAATGACTTTTCCTGTTTTTAATGCATTGTTTGATGGTGCTGCTGAGTTTACAGGAAAAAATGACCCTCAATTAAGACAAGATATGGTTGAGGGACATATTCTAGCCATTGATCTGAGTGAACCTATGGATAGAATTGTAGACAAAGATGAAGATCTGGATTATCTGGATGACTATAAGCTTATGAATCCATATATTTTGAAACTCGCTCGTGATAAAATTTCAAAGGGTGGTGATCAAGTCCTAAAAGAATTTGAAGATGGATTCAAAGATGCCAGAGTCGGTCAATACCTTGATGAGAAACTAAAATCAAAACCCTTGTCCATTACTGAAGAAGAAATGAATTTGTCCTACAAAAAATACCGTGCAGTGATGGGTACTGCTGGAAGAAACATGGCCCTTGCTGAGCGACCTTTAGGTGAAATATTTTATTTAGGAATGGCACGTGCAGCAGAAGGAGTTGGATGTGGAAATGAAATTGAAGATTCTATTAAAAATGGTTTTGTAAAAATTCCTTCTTGGCCTCTTTATTACTCTCTATTATCTGGTGATGTGAAAAAGGGATTTGACGTAACATTAGAAAAAAGTAATTTGTATTTACAAGATGCAAGATTGGCCTTGGAATTATTACCAGAAGGATTTTCTCACAAAGAATTCTTAGAATTTTTGTTCTTAACTGTTGAACATTATAACCAATATTGGTACAATCAATTACAAAAAGCAAACAAATGGTCTGAATTTGAATCAAAACTTCCTAAGTGATTAAATTGATGTGGTCCGAAAAACATCGACCTAAAAATGTCGTAGATATGGTTGGAAATGAAGAATCTAGAGCAGAAATTATGGAGTGGTTTGCCAAATGGAAAAAAGGAACAAAGCCAATTTTGCTAGTTGGCCCTCCTGGAATTGGTAAAACCACAATTGCGTATCTTACAGCAAAACAATTTGGCTATGATATGATAGGACTTAATGCAAGTGATGTTAGGAGCAAGTCTAGAATTAATGAAATTTTGTCTCCTGTTTTAGGAAATGTAACTGTTTTAGGCACACCTATGATTTTTGTTGATGAAGTTGATGGTATTCACGGAAGAGGAGATTATGGTGGTGCTGAAGCACTGATCAAAATTTTGAAAGAACCAACAGTACCAATTGTTCTTGCTGCAAATTCTGATTCTTCTGATAAAATGAAAAGCATCAAGAAAGTTGTAAAAACAATTTCATTCAAACCAATTCCTCCAAGACTTTTACGCGTATATCTTCAAAATATTTTGAAGAAAGAAGGTGCAACACTTAGTCCCGGTTCTCTGATTAAAGTAATTGACAAATCACGAGGTGATATACGTTCTATGATAAATCTCACTCAATCATTAGTTACAGGATTCAATCCGCAGACAGAACAATCCTTTGAGAGTGTTAATGTAGAAGAAGGTGTTAATGCATTCTTTAAAGCAAAAACATCAGATGAGGCAAGAAGTGTGTTGTATTCAATGCAAATTGATCCTAGACAAAAGATTGATGCATTTTATTCTAGTATTATTACAAGTAATTTAGATCCTAAATCTTTGGCATACTTTTTGGATGTTTTATCAAAAGCAGATGTGCTTTATGGAAAAATTATGAAGACTCAGAATTGGAGACTGCTAAGATATCTGAACGAAATTTTGATTGAATTATACAAAAATGATGATCGTATTCGATATACTCAATACAATCTATCTTGGCCCTTACTAAATAGAATCCGATGGGATGGAAGAAAAATCAAAACACTTTCTTCAGTTATGGCAAAAAAACTGCATTTATCATCTAGCTCTTTTGCAACAATATGTTTTCCTTATCTTTTATTTTGTATAAAAAATAAAAAAATTGAATTGGAACTTGAAGAAACTTTTGGTGAAATTATTGATAAGGAGATTGAATTGTTAAAATGAGTTGGAGAAAAATCCCCATGAAATTTCCTGGAACATGTATTGTATGCAATGAAAAAATTGAGGTCAACGAAATAGGTTTGTGGGCAAAAGGTCTTGGAGTCAAACATGAAAAATGTGCTGAAATAAAAGAATTACAATGCATTGTATGTGGAGCTCCTGCCGGGTGTCCATATTGTGAATTTCAAGATAATTGCGATATTGAAAAAGTTTCTCAAATGTGTATTTGCAAAAAATGCAGTGAACAAAATAATGCTTTTAATTCATATCAAAAATCTACTAGCAAGAAATTCCCTTTACTGAATCTAAATTCTTAACAGATCACCACATTTTTTCAAATTTTTTCTAAATTTATTGAGACATTGAAAAAAATATACGACTGAATCTCTGATCAAACTAAATTAATATAGGCACTTTACTTTTGATAACTGTCGGCATGCATTCTGAAAAACTTGAAAACTTTGGCAAAAAGAAAAACACTTCATTACAAGGTGGTGGTCAAGACAGAATTAAGGCACAACATGAAAAGGGCAAATTAACAGCACGTGAGAGAATAGATCTTTTACTAGATGAGGGCTCTTTCACTGAGATTGATCCAATGGTAACACACCACTATCATGAATATGATATGCAAAAAAAGAAATTTTTTACAGATGGTGTGGTTGGTGGTTATGGAACAGTAAATGGCAGACAGATCTTTGTCTTTGCCTATGATTTTACAGTACTTGGTGGCACCCTCAGTCAGATGGGAGCTAAAAAAATTACTAAACTTATGGATCATGCAGTACGAACTGGATGCCCAATAATAGGAATTATGGATTCAGGTGGGGCAAGAATTCAAGAAGGAATTATGAGTCTTGATGGATTTGCAGACATATTTTATCATAATCAATTAGCTTCAGGAGTAGTGCCACAAATTACTGCAAGCATTGGTCCTTCAGCAGGCGGTTCTGTATATTCTCCTGCAATGACTGACTTTGTTGTAATGGTTGAAAAAGCAGGAACTATGTTTGTAACAGGCCCTGATGTTGTTAAAACCGTTTTAGGTGAAGAAATTTCATTTGATGAACTTGGCGGTGCAATTACACATGGTTCAAAGAGTGGTGTTGCACATTTTGTTGCACAAAATGAATACGAATGTATGGATTACATCAAAAAATTAATCTCTTACATACCACAAAATAATTCTGAAGAACCACCCAAACTAAAAACTGATGATGATCCAAACAGATTAGATCACAACCTCATTAACACCATCCCAGAAAATCCATTACAACCCTATGAAATGAAAGAAATCATTAATTCTATTGTTGATAATAATGAATTCTTTGAAGTCCACGAATTATTTGCACCAAATGTTGTAGTGGGTTATGGTAGAATGGATGGACAAGTAGTTGGAATTGTTGCAAATAATCCAATGCATCTTGCAGGTGCACTTGATATTGATTCATCAAACAAAGCAGCACGTTTCATCAGATTTTGTGATGCCTTTAACATTCCTATTATTACTCTAGTAGATACTCCGGGCTACATGCCAGGTTCAAACCAAGAACATAATGGTATCATTAGACATGGAAGTAAACTACTTTATGCATATTGTGAAGCAACAGTTCCTAGAATAACACTTGTTATTGGAAAAGCTTATGGTGGCGCATATATCGCCATGGGAAGTAAAAATCTTAGAACTGACATTAATTATGCATGGCCTACTGCTAGGTGTGCTGTATTAGGAGGAGAAGCTGCTGTTAAAATTATGTATAGAAAGGAATTACAGGATGCCAAAGACCCAGAAGTATTAAAGAAAAAATTAATCGATGAATTTGCAGAAAAATTTGAGAATCCATATGTTGCAGCATCTCATGGTACAATTGATAATGTAATTGATCCTGCTGAAACAAGACCTATGCTCATTAAAGCACTTAAAATGCTTGCAAACAAGAGAGAAAAACAACTTCCAAGAAAACACGGAAACATCAATTTGTGATTAACAATGATTGAAAAAGTACTAATTGCAAACAGAGGAGAAATCGCTTTACGTGTTATTAGAACCTGTGAAGCACTTGGAATCAAAACCGTTGCAGTATACTCTGATGAAGATTACAATTCACTTCATGTCAAGAAAGCTACGGAAGCCTATCATATTGGTGAAGCAGCTCCTTCAAAATCATATCTTAATCAAGAAAAAATTTTAGAAGTTATGCTGTCAGCAGGTGCTGATGCAGTACATCCAGGATATGGTTTTCTTTCTGAAAACGATGATTTTGCAAGATTATGTGAAAAAAATAAAATCACTTTCATTGGCCCTTCTGCTGATTCTATGAATCTCTGTGGTGATAAAATGAGATGTAAAGCTGCAATGCTTAAAGCCAAAGTACCAACAGTTCCTGGAAGCCCAGGATTAGTAGATGATGCAGATGAAGCAGAAAAAATTGCAAATGAAATTGGTTATCCTGTATTACTCAAATCTGTTTATGGTGGTGGAGGTCGTGGAATTAGATTAGTTAACAATGATAAAGAATTACGAGAAGGTTTTGCAACAGTAACATCTGAATCTATATCTGCTGTTGGAAAATCTGCAATCATTGTTGAAAAGTTTCTAGAAAAAACAAGACACATTGAATATCAAATGTGTAGGGATCATCATGGTAATGCAGTACATATCTTTGAGAGGGAATGCTCTATTCAAAGACGAAATCAAAAACTAATTGAACAAACTCCATCTCCTGTAGTAGACGCAGCAAAACGAGAAGAAATTGGTGAATTAGTTGTTAAAGCAGCAGAAGCTGTTGATTATACTAACCTTGGTACGGCAGAATTTTTAAGAGCAGACTCTGGAGAGTTCTATTTTATAGAGATTAACGCAAGGCTTCAAGTAGAGCACCCTATTAGTGAAATGGTTTCAGGCTTAGACTTCGTTAAATTACAAATTGATATTGCAAATGGAGAACAACTTCCATTCAAACAAAAAGATCTTAAGATGAACGGATATGCAATTGAATGTAGAATTAATGCTGAAGATACATTTTTGGACTTTGCACCATCAACTGGACCTGTTCCAGATGTTACAATTCCTGCAGGGCCAAACGTTAGATGTGACACTTATCTTTATTCTGGATGTACAGTATCTCCATTTTATGATTCGTTGATGGCAAAACTCTGCACATGGGGACCAACATTTGAAGAATCTAGAACACGAATGCTTACTGCATTAAATGATATGTATGTTCAAGGTGTTGAAACATCAATTCCACTTTACAAAACAATTCTAAATTCTGAAGAATACAAGAATGGTGAACTCTCAACTGACTTCTTAAAGAGATTTAATATGATAGACAGATTGTCTGAAGACTTGAAAAAAGAAAAACAAGACAAAAGTGAAGCTGCACTTGCAGCTGCTATTATTCATTCTGAATATTTTAAGAGTCGTGTACAAAATGATTCTCAAAGCAATGTTAATTGGAAAAACAAATTGGATTGATGTAAATGGATTATAAAATACAAGATATTGAAAAATCATTTGAAGGGAAAATTGTTGAGAATCTTGGCAATAATGATTACGTGATTAAGATAAATGATAAAGATCATCAATTAAAAATTCTAAACATAGATTCCAAAGGAATTGAATTCATCTTAGATCAACAATATCACAAAGCAAAATATCTTGAAAACTCTACTAATGAAATGAAAATAGTAATTGATAATGTCCCAATTACCCTTAATACCCACACTCACTTTGATGAAATTGTATACAAAAATTCAGGTGGAGGAGGTTCCGGCAATGCACAACTTGCACTCAAGAGTCAAATTCCCGGCAAAGTTGTTTCAATTGCAATTGAAGATGGTGATTCTATTAAAAAAGGCGATGTTGTATGCACTTTAGAATCAATGAAAATGCAAGTGGCAGTAAAAGCACACAAAGATGGTTCAGTAAAAAATCTCAAAATTAAAGAAGGCGCAACTGTTGCTAAAGGCGACGTTATTGCTGAAATAGAATAAAAAAGAAACTTTCCTATTTTAGGAATTGTTTTATTTCTTCATAGTTTGGTTCTTTTAATGGATCTTCAGATACCCATTTGTATCCTATCTTTCCATCTTCCATAATTACAAACACTGAACGTTTTGCAGCGTTATAGTCTTTGATGTGTAGAAGATCTTTCATTAACACATCATAATCTCGAATTGTTTTGCTTGTATAATCTGCCAATACTGGAAAATTATAGTTGTTTTTCTCTGCAAATGCTTTGTTTGCAAATGGACCATCATTGCTTATTGCAATAACTTGAGCACCTAGATTGCTTATCTCATTCCATGAATCTCTAAACTTACAAAGTTCGGTTTCACAAACTGGTGAACTTGCAGCTACAAAGAATGACAATACAATCTTCTTTCCTTTGAACTCATCCAAAGTCCGCATTTTTAATTCAGTATCTGGAAGCTCAAAACTGGGAGCTGTATCTCCAATATTCAATGTCATGATCGCAAGATGTTGTTATCCTATAAAGTACTTTACAAAAATGAATTTTCAAAAAATTGGATCGAAAAAACCGAGCATACCTTTTTATACAAAAACATGGGTGCAAAGCTAAATTGGTCGGGGAATTGGCGGGCAATTATAGTACCGTGGTGTTAATGTTTGGGTTTGCAGTAGCAGCTATGGCACCTGCTCTGATTATTTCTAGAATGATTTCACCTAGAAAAAAAAGTAATCCTGTAAAATTTTTACCAATGGAATGTGGCCAAGTCCCATCTGGAGAGGGTCGTACTCATTTCATGATGCAATATTATGCGTATATCTTGATGTTTGTGGTTTTTGATGTTATGGCAATTTTCTTGTATGCATGGGGGAGTACAATTTTGGAATTGCCAAAGTCCGCAACTCTTCCAATCATAGGATTTTTAGGAATTATGTTTGCAGCTATGGCTTTTGCATTATATCAATCAGGGAGACGAAATATATGGTAATTATTTATACAATTCAAAATTACAGGAGTAGGGAAAAGAATTGCTAAAAGATCTAGTTACACCAGAGAACGCAAATGTGTTTGTAGGAAAACTGGGTGATATTTTAGAAAAAGCAATTGACAAACCATTGGGCTATGCCATCAATTGGGGTAGAATTTGGTCACTTTGGCCTGTTCATATTGAAACAGCTTGTTGCAGTGTAGAATTTGGAGCAGCATCAAGTCCACGATATGATGTTGAAAGATTTGGTATCATTGAAGCATTTGGATCACTCAGACAGTGTGATCTAATTGTAGTTCAGGGAACAATCACAAGAAAAATGGCACCACGTCTTCGTTTAGTTTATGATCAAATGCCAGAACCAAAATATGTTATTGCAATGGGTGCATGCGCAATTACTGGAGGATTGTATTTTGATTCATACAATGTACTTCCAGGAATTGACGGTGTGATTCCAGTTGATGTATATGTTCCAGGTTGTCCGCCTAGACCTGAAACTCTAATTCAAGGCTGTATGTTGTTACAAGAAAAAATCAAGAGGATGAAGGCTAGGAAGTTTGTATAATGAGTGAAGAAAAGAAAGAGTCTGCTGACAATAAACCTGAGGAAAAACCTGCACCAAAACCAGCATCCGCTGCAAAGAAACCTGCACCTGCTGAAAAAGAGGTAGAACTCCCAGAATTTGAGAAAAGCATTGCAGACACTATCACTTCAAAATTTGGTGAAAAGGCTGAAGTTGCTTTTGTAAAACCTGACCGTGTTAGAATAAATGTTAAAAAAGAAGATGTTCATGAAGTCGCTGAATTTGTCCGAGATGAATTAAATTTTGACCATGCAGAGTCCGTTTCAGGCGTAGATTATCCTCAAGATAAAGAAATTGAAGTTGTTTATCACTTAGGATCATACACTGATCCTGCTCTTTCCAGACAAATTCTAGTGTTGGCAACACGAGCTCCTAGAGAAGATAATCCTATACCAGGAAATGATGCAACCAAACTTCCTAGTCTTAGAGATATATTCTACAGCGTTGAATTTTTTGAAAGAGAGATTTTTGAAATGTTAGGTGTTTACTTTGAAAATCATCCAGATAATAGACGATTACTTTTACCTGAAGATTGGGCCGACTTACCACCTCTTAGAAAGGACTTTGCAATAAAAGGAAGATGATGAAATGAGCGCAAAGTTACCTCCGGGATTGGCACTTCAAAAAGTAGACGAGAGAATTATGACTCTCAATGTAGGACCACAACATCCAGGTTCTGGCCACATGAGAATTATTGTTCAAATTGATGGTGACTATATTGTTGCATGTGATCCCGATCCTGGATATGTTCATCGTGGCGAAGAAAAAATGGCCGAATATAGAAACTACATCACAAATATTCCTCATTTAGAGAGACCAGTAATACATGATTCATGCAATGTTTTGTATCCTTATGTTTTAGGTGTTGAAGAACTTCTTGGAATTGAAGTACCAGAACGTGCAAAATACATTCGAGTAATTGCATCTGAACTAAACAGATGTATCTATACACAATATTGGCTTGCAATCTATGGGATCTTTTTAGGACACTCTACAATGTTTATGTGGCCCGCTGGAGACCGTGAACTGTTAATTGACTTGATGGAAAAAATGTCAGGAGCGCGCGTAACTCATGCTCATTTTGTTCCAGGTGGAGTAAGAAATGATTTACCTGCAAACTTTGAAGATGCTTGTTTGAGACAAGTAAACTACTTTGAAAAACGAATCAAAGAATACGCTGCAGTTTTTTATGATAACCCAATTTTAATTGCAAGGACAGAAAAAACTGGGGTTCTTTCTAGACAAGACGCAATTAGACTGGGAACAACTGGTTCTGTTTTACGTGCAAGTGGAGTCGATTATGATCTTAGAAAGAAGGAACCTTATGATGTTTATGATGAATTGGACTTTCAAACTCATGTTCTAAAAGAAGGTGATGCATATGCAAGATCTAGAGTTCCATGGCTTGACATGTTGGAAAGTTGTAGAATTATACGACATGCTCTTGAAAAAATGCCGAAATCTGGCTCTGTACGAGTAAAACTAAAACCAAATCCAAAAGGTGGTGATGACTCTGTTTACAAACGTGTTGAGTCTGGACGAGGTTCTTTAGGATGTTATATTGTTTCTGATAAAAAACCAGAACCATATAGAGTGAAACTTAGTGTTGGCTCATTTAGAAACTTGATTGCTTTACCATATCTACTAAAAGGTGAAAAACTCGGTAACATGCCCTCCGTTTATTGGAGTCTAAACTATTGGCCAGTGGAGGCGGATCGATAAATGTCTGTTATTGCGCCAAAATTCAAGTTTAGCGAATTTGTAAAATCTCTACTAGACAATCTGTTTTGGTTCCTTCTAATCTTTGCACTAGTTGGATTGCCTCTTGTTCAAATTATTCTATTCTATATTGAAATGCCTGTAATTAATGGCGAATTACTTACTCCATTTCTTGCATTGACTTGGTTGGCTGATCCTTCTAGATTACTTCCTATCATGAAAGCTTTCATGGCAACTGACTTGTTTAGGATTGCAGCATTTCCTGGATTTGGTTTTGCAGCTTTACTTGCAGCAGGAACAATCTTTGTTGAAAGAAAAATGTTAGCAAAACTTCAGTTAAGAGTAGGTCCTTTTTACTGTGGAAAAGTAGAGGGCATCTTACAATTGATGGGTGATGGACTCAAACTAATTTCTAAAGAGATTATTATTCCTGCAAAGGCAGATAAGCCAATTTTTTGGGCAGCTCCTGTGATGTTTGTTGGTGCAGCAGCTGCATTTGTTGCATTAATTCCTGTTGCCCCTGGTTGGGTTGTCGCTGATGTGGATGTAGGGTTGTTAGCAGTATTTGCAGTAATTGGATTTTTTCCAATAATTACTATCTTGTCTGCTTGGTCTGCAAACAGCAAATTCCCATTCATTGGTGGAATTAGGGCACTTCATCAAATGGTGTCTTTTGAAATCCCATTGATCTTATCATTACTTGGAGTTGTAATTCTAACTGGTACTCTGAATCTTTCTGAAATTGCAGCTAGTCAATCCAGTTTTCCGTGGATTATATTCTTGCCAGTAGGTGCCATTGTGTTCTTTATCACGATGTTAGCTGAGCTTGAAAGAATTCCATTTGATTTACCAGAGGCTGAAAGTGAAATTGTTGCTGGTTGGTTAACAGAGTTTTCAGGAATGATGTATGGGCTTGTTCAACTTGGAACTTATCTTAAGCTATATGCATTTGCAGCATTGTTTGTTGTATTGTTCTTGGGCGGATGGAACGGTCCTATGATTTGGCCTCCATTCCCTGAAGAAATTATTACTACAGGAATTGAAGCAGGACCTATTACCGTCCAAATTCCAGGATTGCCAGTATTTTCTCAAGAAATGTTAAATGGTGTTGTTTGGTTTGTAATTAAAACTGTAGGTGTTATATTCTTCATTCTCTTGCCACGAGGTGTTTTTCCAAGAATTAGAATTGATATGTTATTGAGTCTTGGTTGGTACAAACTAATTGGTTTAGCATTCGTTAACATCTTTATAGCACTCGGCTTGCTTTACGCTGGAGTCTTGGGACCTGGAGGAATGTTATAATGGGAACAGCTACAGGAATTATTAAAGCTCTGAATTCTGGAATTAAACATATCGCTCTCAAGAGATTTACTTTGAGATATCCTGAAGAAAAACTCAAGTTTGTTGGAGATGGTTATCAATTTGATCCTTCAACAGGAGTTGGAATTGCAGGAATCAAAGGACGTCATATGCTATTTCATGATCATTGTACTGGATGTCAATTGTGTTCTATTGCATGCGAGGGCGTTGCAGAAGCAATTGCCATGGTAAAAGTTCCAGAACAACAGAATCAAAATAAAAAATCAATAATGCCACAAATTGATTATGGAAAATGTGTATTTTGTGGACTATGTGTTGACGCATGTCCCTTTTATGCCTTATACATGACCAATGATTACGAATTATCTTCTTTTAGTAAAGAGGGTTTGATTTACACTCCTGCACAACTTGCAGTAAAACCCTATGTTGCTCAAGATTCTGAAATTCAAATAACTGATAGAGGTGCAACGCATGGCTGATGCTGTTTTCTTAGCTTTGTCTGTCATTACTATTGGCTCTGCAATTGCAGCACTTGAACTACGTTCATTGATTTATGGCTCAATTGCTTTGATGGGAACTCTTGGTGGCATTGCTGGATTATTCTTACTATTAGATTCCCCATTTGTTGCAATGTTCCAGTTAGCAGTTTATGTAGGTTCTATTGCAGTTTTGATTTTGTTTACTGTCATGCTTGTAAAAAGAGAATTGATCTTCAAGAAAGTTGAAGATAAAAGAAGAAAATTTGCCGGAATTGGTTTGATGTTAGTTATTATGGTTGCACTTGGTGCTGTAATTTTGGATTCCGGAATAAAATCAATTACTACGGACGAGCCTGCAGTAGACTTTAGAGATATTGGAGCAGACTTTCTAACATATTATTGGCCAGCTTTGATTTTGATGGCATTGATCTTGGCAGGCTCTGTTACAGGCGCATTAGTTTTAGCAAGAAGGGAGGATATAACAAATGAGCAACGAACTAATTGATTTTGTAATTGTATCTATTGCCTTATTGGGAATTGGAATTTATGGTCTTTCAGTTAAAAGAAACGCTATCAGAATGCTATTTGCAGTTGAAATCGTAATTAATGCTGCAAATCTAAACATGGTTGCATTTGGACGATTCTTGCCACATAGTGGTGGCCAAACTTTAGCATTGTTTTCAATTGCAATTGCTGCAGCAGAAGTTGCTGTTGGTTTATCTTTGATTATTGTAGCATACAGAATGTATCAGAATATCGATATCGCAGAATTCAGGAGTTTGAAGGGATAATGGAATACGCATTATTACAGGCTGTTTTCCTGCCTTTACTGTTATCTCCAGTAGCCTACATGATAGGTAGAAAAGCAGGCCCAAACCCTGCAATGTGGTTTACCTTTGCAATTTTACTTTACACAACAATAATTGTAATTCAAGCTGCCATGAATGGAACTACTGAAGAACACTATCCATGGACTGAACAGTTTGGAGAATTTGGTTTCTTGATGGATGGTCTTGCTTCTCCATTTGCGATAATGATCTATGTTTTGTGTACGATTTTAGCATTGTATTCAAAACCATACATGATTCACAAATTCCATGAGCAATATGAAGAAGAGCAAAAACAAGTTACTTCCACTACTGGACAATCATCTATAGTTGAATCATCATCTCTTTCAAATTATGTTAATGCAAAATCTGGTCTTTACTTTGCATTGTATCTTGTATTTGCAATGGGAATGCTTGGAACTGTTCTTGCAACAAACCTGATTGAATTTTATATTTTCTTTGAGGTTATGCTCATACCTGGTTTCTTCTTAGTTGCATTGTGGGGTGATGGTCCTCGAAGAAAGATTGGTTTAATGTTCTTGTTCTGGACTCATGCGGGTGCAGTTGTCTTACTTTTGGGCTTTTTGATGATTGGGTTAACTGTTGGTAGTTTTGACTTTGCAGATATTCAAGAATCTGAAATACCTCAAGATATTGTCCTTATCTCTGCAATTGCAATTTCTATAGGTCTGGGAGTCAAGCTTGCAGTTTTTATGTTCCACGTTTGGCTACCATGGGTTCACGGCTCAGCTCCAACACCAATTAGTGCATTATTATCCCCTGCCATGATTGGAATTGGTGCATATGGTATCTTTAGATTAATTGTAGAATTTTTGCCTGCAACATTTGCAGAACTTTCTATTTGGTTCCACATTTGGGGATTAGTTACAATGCTTTATGGCGGAGCTATGGCATTGATGCAAGATGACATTAAACGATTGTTAGCATATTCTAGTATTAGCCAAATGGGTTATCTTCTATTTGGAATTGGCTCTATGTCTGTGATGGGATTGGCAGGTGCTGAAATGATGTATGTGACCCACGCTTTAGGAAAAGGTCTCCTCTTCATGATGGCAGGTATTATTATAGTAAAAGTAGGTACTCGAAGTATTTCAAAACTAGGTGGATTGGCAGGAAAAATGCCAATTACTGCAGTTTGTGCTGTAATTGGAGCTCTCACCATAATGGGTGTTCCTCCAACTAGTGGCTTTATGGGTGAATGGATTCTATTTTATGGTGCATTAGAAACAGCAATTGAAGAAGGCTCAACAGTTAGAGCAGTAACATTTGGACTTGGATTGGTTGCAACTGCATTAACAATGTCTTACATGCTTTGGATGCTAAAACGTGTATTCTTTGGAAAAACTCCAGAACATCTTGAAAATGTCAAAGATGGTAGTTGGTATATGACTGCACCAATGATGGTGCTTGCAGGATTTACAGTGGTATTGGGAATTTACCCAGATATTTTCTTGGAAAAAATTCTTCCATACATGAATGGAGTGTTGGGGGTATAGTAAATGGCAACAGAATCTATTGGATTACCATTTGAAGTTGGTGCTGCAAGTGCTTGGCTAGTTTGGATCCTTCCATTTATTGCAGCATTAATCATGCCAGGAATTGGTAAGGCATCAAAGAATGCAACTGGCTATGTGGCAGTTGGATTTGCATTGATGAGTGCCCTTTCTGCTGCTTCTATGTTACCAATGGCACTTGAAGCACATGAAATTCATGATCAAGTGACTTGGATTGAATCAATTGGATTGAAAGGCGGAGTACTAGCTGATCCTCTTTCCGTAATTATGGCAAATGTTGTTGGATGGATTTCATTCTTGATTATGATTTATAGTACTGGTTACATGAAAGGTGACAAAGACATTACTAGATTCTGGTTTTGGATGATGTTCTTTATTGGTTCTATGCAATTAATCGTATTATCTGATAACTTACTTCAGGTATTCTTTGGATGGGAAGGCGTAGGTCTTGCATCTTATGCATTAATCAGCTTCTGGTATCGTGACAAAAAGAAAGATCATGTCGGTACAGAAGGACGAACTGTTTTAGGATTACTCGATTATTATGCACCAACACATGCAGGTATGAAGGCATTCATCATGACCAAAGTAGGTGATGTTATGATGATTGCAGGCATGCTTTTGATATTCTTATTTGCAGGAACTTTTGGATTTAGAGAATTGATGGGTGACACTGCATGGGCAACTGCCATGTCTGCCCAAGGCTTGTTAGTTCCAGCATTTGTACTTCTATTTGGAGGTGCGGTAGGAAAATCAGCTCAATTCCCACTAAATGAATGGCTTCTGGAAGCCATGACTGGCCCAACTGCGGTTTCAGCATTGATTCACGCAGCAACCATGGTAAAAGCAGGTGTTTTCCTTGTAGCAAGAATTGGACCTATTGTTTTTGCACTAAGTGCAGCAGGAATAATGGCAGATCAATTCTTTGAGATTGTTGCTTGGGTTGGAGCAATTACTGCATTACTTCTTGCCACTCAAGGAATGGTTAATCCTGAAATCAAAAAAGTTCTTGCATATTCTACTGGTTCTCAAATTGGTTACATGATGATGGCATTAGGCGTTGCAGGATTATCTCATCAATATGTTGATGGTTATACTGCAGGATTTTTCCACTTAATCTCTCATGCCATGTTTAAGGCATCACTTTTCATGGCAGCAGGTTCTTTGTTACATGTTGTTGGTTCACGATTTATGACCGATATGGGTGGTCTGAGGAAACACATGAAAAAGACATATGCATTCATGTGGGCCGCAGGTCTTGGATTAATGGGTGCACCATTTATCACAACAGGTTTCTGGAGTAAAGACGCAATCTTTGCAGCAGTCTATGAATCTGGTGGAGAATGGGTAATGGTCCTTTATGGAATAGCAGTATTGACTGCAGTAATTACAACATTCTATACAACAAGAATGATTGGTATGGTGTTCTTTGGTCCAAAGAGCAAACACATACAGAAGATGGAAGAAGAAGGTCATCATGTTCATGAAGCTTCATTATCTATGTGGGCCCCATACGGAATCCTTGCAATATTGACAATTGGAATTGGTATTATTGGATTCTCAGTAGAGGGTGGATTACACCATTTGTTTGAGGAATATCTTGGACATTCATTTGGAATTCATGGCGAAACACTAGAACATTCAGAGTCATTCCTTCCAGGTCCCTTGGCTGAACTTAATCCAATTGCATTAGGTTCATCCTTAGTTGCATTCTCGATTGGAATTGGACTTGGATACATATTCTATATTGGTAGATTTGTTGATCCTGTTAGATTTGTAAACTCAAACATTTTCTTCTATGCAATTCACAAAGTCATTCTTAACAGATGGTATCTTAATGCAATTATCTATTGGTGTTTTGTTGTAGCCCCATTATGGCTAGCAAGAGGGGTATTCAGATACTTTGAAAAGACCGCAATTGATTATGGAATGAATGATGGATTCCAAAAAGCTGTTGGTTGGGGAGCAAAGGTTGTACAAGGAACACAGACCGGTGTGGCACAGTCATACCTATTCGTATTTGGAGCAGGATTGTTATTCGTAGTCCTGATTTTGTTGATATAGGAGGATTATGAGATGTTAGAAATTAGTTCAACTCCATTAGTGATTATAGCAATTTTGGGTGTAATTGGTGTGATATTACCAATCATCAGCATTGCTAGAAAAGAGAAAGGTTCTAACTCATTTTATGCAGTAATTGCATTTGCTGCACTAATAGTTTCAATTGGATATGTTGCATATCAACTAACAACTGAGCATATACTTCCATCTGCATTGTTCTCTGAAGATGTTTTAGTTGATGATACGTTTGGTGGGTTCTTTGCAATAGCCATGTTGATTGTTGCAATTTTCACAACTGTTGGCTCATTCAATTATATGAGAAAACAAAATCATCCTGCAGTTTACTATTCTCTAATTCTGCTTTCTACTATAGGTATGGTTCTTGTTGCTTATTCAACAGATCTTGTAATGTTATTTGTTGCTTGGGAGCTTATGAGCATTCCAACATATGTACTTGCAGGATTTATGAAAAAGAATCCGAGCTCTAATGAGGCCGCACTAAAGTACTTCTTGTTTGGCGCTTTATCTTCTGCTATTATTGTTTATGGAATTTCATTATCTTATGGACTTACAGGTTCTACAAACATTGGTGAAGTGATTCAGGGGTACTCAACTTTAGATCCATCTTTACTTCCAATTGCATTGCTTTCAGTTGGAATGTTCATTGCAGGATTTGGATTCAAGATGGGGCTTGTTCCATTCCATATGTGGCTTCCTGATACCTATGAAGGTGCACCTACACCAATAACCACTTTACTTGCAGCAGGTACAAAGAAGGCAGGATTTGCTGCTGCAATTAGAATAATTGTTTTAGGAATGGTAGCGCTTAATCTTGATTGGACACTAGCATTAGGAATTATTGCTGTAATGACAATGACTATTGGAAACATTGCAGCAATAATGCAGAAGAATCTTTCAAGGATGTTAGCTTATTCAAGTATAGGGCATGCAGGATATATCCTGATTGGACTTGCTGTAGCACCATTCTCTTCAATGGGTATTCAAGGTTCAATGTATCACATTCTTAATCATGCAGTAATGAAAGGTGCAGCATTCATTGCAGTAGGTGGCATAGTTACAACTTTGGCAGTTACAAACTTAGACAAGCTAAAAGGCCTAGGTAGAAGAATGCCTATAACTTCTTTAGGTTTGGTGATCTCGCTTTTGGCACTTGCAGGTGTTCCCCCATTAAACGGATTCTGGAGTAAACTGATGTTATTTGGTGGTGCATTAGATGCTAGCTCTGCAATATCTTGGGCACCATGGCTTGCAATTGCAGGTGTTCTAAACAGTGCTTTATCATTAGCTTACTATGGTTGGATTATGAGAAAAATGTACTTTGAAGGCGAAACTGAAAAGAGAGTTTCAGAACCAAAGTCTGTCATTGCCGTTATGATATTCTCAATAATATTCATGGTTGCACTAGGTGTGTATCCAGATCCAATAATAAAATTCGTAGAGATGGCTTCACCAACTGTTAGTATGGCTATTATGCCTTAAATGAAGTAAATTTTATCAATTTTTCTAAATTTACTTTAGCATCGTTATCTGGAATTTTTCTCAAGCCTGCTCTGGCTTTTTCAGAATACTCTTTCAAAAGTTCTTCCATTTTATTGAATACATCTCTAGGATCAGAACTTTTCTTAATTAGAAAATTAAACAACTTGTCTTCATTTTTCCAATCTAATAGATCATCTCTTATTTGATAGGCTATTCCAATATTTCTTCCATATTCTGTTAGGGCTTCAATTTGTTCTTCCGTACCGCTTGCTATGATTGCCCCAGTTCTTGCCGCAACTTCAAATGCAGTTGCTGTTTTGTATTCTATAACTTTGAGATAATCATCAAAAGTTACATCCTCACTTGTTTCCAATCTACCTTCGATCATCTCACCTTCACTCATCAACATTGCAGTGGTTGCCAAATCTTTGGTGATTCTTGCATTGTCTAATCTTGATGAAATTGCAAGAATCAGTCCTAAAACAAAATCGCCTGTCAGGACACTTGTGTTGTATCCATATTTGATATGAAATGGATCTTTTTGCCTTCTCATAGTTTCATTATCGATAATATCATCATGGATGATAGATTCCATGTGCAAAAATTCAACCGCACATGATGCTGCAAACGTATTCTCATCAACTTTGCCCACGCTCTCCGCAGCTAACACCAAAATTATTGGTCTGATCCTTTTTCCTCCGTCTAGAGAATATTTTAGTGGTTCAATAAACTCTGATTCTGAATAAAGTGATAATTCTTTGTCTAATGCTTGGTCAATTTGCTTAATGTATCTTCCATACGTCTCTAATAATGGGTTAATCTCGATATTTTTCCTGTCCAAGATAGCCTATTCAAAAAACTTTCTCATTAGTAATTAAATCTTGGTGCTCCAGCCGGGATTTTCATCGTTAGATTTTGAACCCGGGATCACTGCCTTGAAAGGGCAGTATGCTTGACCGGTCTACACCACTGGAACCCACACAAATTCGGTATTTTGTCCATAAAATCTTTTGTAAACCACAAAGATTTTTTTATTGGCTATTCCGGAATTGTGACATGAATCTAATAAAACAAATTGATCAAATGATTGAAGAAAGAAGTTTACTAAAGCATCCCTTTTATGAAATGTGGTCTGATGGAAAATTAACTCTTGAATCTTTAACTGGATATTCTAAAGAATACTTCCAACTTGTAAAAACAGTACCTGAATTCATGACTCCTATAATTCAACAAGCACCAGAATCAGAAATTGATGAATTAGTGTCAAACCAAAAAGAAGAATCTGATCATATTCAGCCTTGGATAAGATTCGCTGGCGCATTGGGAGTATCTGAGGATGAATTGATTAATTATGAAGGCCTTCCAAAAACACAAAAGGCAGTTTCAAATTTGTCTGGCTTGATGAATACCTATGAAGGTGGTTCATGTGCAATGTATGCATTTGAAAAAGAAATTCCAAAAATCAGTCAAACAAAATTAGAAGGTTTGGCAGAATTTTATGGAATGTCAAGCGAAGATGCGACTGAATACTTCAAACTTCACACTGAAGCCGATATTAGACATGCAGCAGCATGGAGACATATTTTAGAAAATGCATCTACTGACAAAGATAACCTGATAGAAATTGCCGACAAGTCAATCTCTGCACAAAACCTGCTGCTTGACAGTTGTTATGAAGCATACTGTTAAGCTCACAACATTTTATACCCAATAAAATTTTCACCTGCTTAGGGCCCATAACTCAGCTTGGTAGAGTAACCGGCTCATAACCGGTGAGCCAAGGGATCGAAGCCCTTTGGGCCCATTAAACCCTATTAGTTTTAAAATAAGAAAATACACAATTTACTGGCTGCAATGAAGAATCAGAGTTATATCTGAATGATGATGTGAAGGCATTTGTCTGAGCTGCCTTTCAACTTCCTATTTGTCTTTTCACTTTTTCTAGTGTTTCTTGACTGACAAGTTTTTGATCAAACAATGCTTGAGTAATATCTAGAACATTTAGAAGCGAATGCATTTTCACACCTTCTTCATTTAGCGCTTTATCTGCACCTTCCATTCTGTTAACAATAACAAACGCGTCTGTGATCTCAATTTTTTCGTCTTTGAGTAATTTGATGGCATTTAGAACTGAGCCACCAGTTGTGGCAACGTCGTCTATCATTAACACCTTCATTCCTTTGTGAAATTGACCCTCTACTAATTTTGATGTACCATAATTCTTTGGCTTGCCTCTTACGTAGATTAGTGGTTTTACAGTCTCAATTGCAAGTGCAGATGCAATAATTAATCCTCCTGTGGGGACTGAAACTATGGAATCAAAACCATCTAATCCAATTTTCTCAGCAATCTGATTTTGCAGATGCTTTACCATCATTCTAAATTCATGTGGGTAACTGGGAACTAATCTTAAATCTACATAATATGAGCTCTTTTTACCGCTGGCAAGTGTGAAATCACCAAATTTTATGATCCCTTTTTGATGCAAAAAGGTTGCAAACTGTTTTACAAATTCCATACCAAAATTAACTACACTGGATTTATTTTGGTTTGTATTGACTATGAATTATGCCTGAAATCTGGTTAAATTATGGTATTGCTGATGTGGTCTTGGATATTAGGGCAGAAAATTTAGAGCAAAAAATTGATTCTGATGCAAAAATAATGGAAGATGAAGCGATCAACGAGAAAATCAGTTCTATTGATTTGAGTAAACCAATGGAATTGGTCGTTTTACATAATTCCCGCTCTGTCCAAAAAATTATTTCAACTATGTTTTCTATCTGTGAACAAAAATCACTTCCTTTTCCAAAAATTCTTGCAGAGAAAAAAATTCTTAATTTGGTTAAGGCAGGATTACCTGAAGGAAGTTCAATTAATGAATTTGATGATGCTGTACTTTCAAACTCTAATCTTGTTTTTATGGGTGAAGTAGAATTTGATGGTCTTTTTGGATATGAAACAATTGCAACTCGTTTGATTAAAAAATTTGGTCAGGATTCTATGTTATCTGCATACGCAAAAAGAAAAGACAATATGCCTTCATCTGGACAACCTACTGAAAGTTTTCAAGAGGCAAAAAAGTTTTCAGATAATTTTGAAATTCAAGGAATTGAAATTGTAGCAAATTCTAAAGGAATAGTTGATTTTACGATTGGTCATCCATCACAAACATCATCTGCTACTAAGACACTAGAATCATTTGGAATAAAAGATGTAGGCGAACACAAATCGATGATAATTAGCACAGGAAAAGATGCTAGTAATGATAATCTTGGAAAATCCCTTTCTTCATTATGGAATTGTTCTGGTGCAATAAAAAAAGATGGTCTTGCGATTCTTGTTGCGGAATGCAAAACAGGACTTGGTTCAGATGCATTACAACAATTTATTGAAGGCAGATTAACTTTTGAACAACTTAAAAATCCTACAACATATGTTTCTGGAATGGAAGATTTGTTATTCTTATCTGAAATTCAAAAAGATTTCCAAATTGGGTTGGTTTCGATATTGCCTGAATTTTATGCAAAAAAATTAAACATGATTTCTCTTCCTGGGATAAAACATGCGATGGATTACATCTTAAAAACACAAGGTGCTAGACAAAAGGTTGCTGTAGTAACCGACGGTGCAAGATTGCTTCTAAGATAGAAAGTTTGCTGGTAATGGTGCGCAAAGAAACGCAAGTATTATGACTCCTATGTAGATCATCTTTCTGTTTTTTGATAATGGTGAAATATCATCTAATGGATTTGCACTAGGGTTTTTTGAACTCATTACAAGAATTAACATTGCCATCAACCAATAACCTAACAAAACTAAGATTGCCATACTTCCAAATGTTGCATATCTGTGCAATTTTGGCCCTAATAGTGTTCTTGCCATGTGGCCTCCATCTAATTGCCATGCGGGTAGCAAGTTTAGAAAGGTAATCAAAAATCCAATCCATGCTGCAAACAATACTGGAGTCATAATTACTTCGTGACCTTCTCCTCCCTTTCCAAACATTGCTAGGCTTGCAGTCATTAGAAGTGGTTCCCCTTGATTCCATTCAATTAATCTTGACTCTTCAAACAAATCTTGAGCAAACTCTTGATCTAAAATTGGGGCTGTATATGCCCCATAAACTGAAACAATGACTGCAATAATTAATCCCGCAATTGGTCCAGCAATGGCTACATCAAATAAAATTTCGCGATTAATTGTTAATCCTCTTGATTGAATAAATGCACCAAAAGTAGGAATTCCAATAACTGGTAATCCTGGTATGAAATATGGCCATGTTGTGTTAAGTTTGTGAATTTTTGCAGCTATTATGTGTCCAAGCTCGTGAATTCCTAAAATGCCTAGAAGAGATAATGTGTAAATCCCTGCCATTTCTAGCGGCTCTCCGATATCTACAATAGAGTTTGTTCCTGCAGTTCTATAGTATCCGTCAATCATTACAAATGTGATTACGACAGCAAAGAGAATTCTCGGAGTCCATGAAGTACTGAGCCATTTTCTTTGTTTTTTTGGAGCAAATTTTTGAATTATGATAAATTTTTCATTATTCATAAGTTCTAATTTGCATACATAACTCATTGATTCTAACTTACGAGCCAAATTTTCAAATTTTTCTTTAAAATCATGATTTTCGATTCTAAATTCCAAAGAATACAACCCTTTGTTAAATTGAGTAACTTCAAACATAGAATTAACCAATGAAATTACTTCTTCTTGAGATGGATCGCTCATTCTATTTTAGGGCCTGTTTTTTCCATTAATTGGTTTTGTTAATCTCATTTTTAGTTAGAAATCCATTAAAAGAACAAAAAAAACATCATAATATGTTGGATGAAGAGACAATTGTCCAGAAAGCAAATCAATTACTCCATGAACTACGAACAAATTCTGATATGGCTATAGATGAAAAGGATTTCAAACAAGGATATTTCAAGGCACTAGAGTGGGTTTTGCAGGATACTGGTATTATTGAGAGATGATTCTTGCCAATACTATTAAGTCAAAATAAAAATTAGTTGAACATCGTTGGAAAAAAATCATCATATTGCATTCTTTGCCGAAAAAGTATATTTTCACCATTGGCCACCAGAATCTCCTAAATGGACTGAATCAAGAAAAGAAAAAATTGAGAAAGACATTAACTTGAAAAAAGAAGATAAAAAGATCATAATTTCAGCAAAATTAGTACAAATAGATAACTATGTTTTTGACTCTGTAAAAAAAATCGGTTTGACAATACCTCAGTTTAAACGGCAAAGTACTATGATTTTTGAAGGACATTGTGAGGACTTTGATGCACATGTTCATGTTACCACTCGATCCGAAGACTACCTTGAAATTTTTTACAAACTGATGAAGTGGAGGGATGAATATTTCCCAGACACTCCATTTCTTGATTCTAAAAATTAAATATTGAAAGAGGACTAATCAATTCATGCAAGTAATCCTTAGACAGATTGGGGATTGTATTATTCGAAGAGCTGAACCAAGCGATCTGATTCCTGTCATGGAAATTAACCTAAAGACATTACCAGAACATTATTCTGATTATTTCTATGAAAGCCTACTTGCAGAAATTCCAGAGGCTTTCTTAGTTGCAGAGATTAATGGAAAGCATGTTGGATATATTATGTGTAAAACTGAATATGGTTTTTCAAACTTTAAAAAATTAGGGTTTGTAAAAAAAGGACACGTAGTTTCAGTTGCAGTTCTTGATGAATATAGAAAAAAAGGAATTGGTAAAGCACTTGTTGAAGAATCAATAAATGGTGTAAAAATAAAAAAATGTGATGAGTTTTACTTGGAAGTTCGATGCTCAAATACTGATGCTGTTAGATTGTATGAAAAACTTGGATTTGTGATTAGACAACAACTTAATGCATATTATCGTGATGGTGAGGATGCATATTTGATGGCAATTGAATTGAATTAGTTCAAACCAATAAATAACTCACGAAAAACTTTATCGCAATGGACAAACGCAAAGGAATGGGTATTACCATTTTTGTTTTGTGTATTGGAGGCTTCTTTGTTTATGCATATCTGTTAATGCTTTCTGAATGGAGTCCTATTGTTCTACAACTTTCTGTATTGATGATTGCCGGTGGAATTTTGGGAGTAATTGCATGGATTGGATATGTAATGGCAACCACAAAACCATCTCCTGCATCCATAACCTCTGACGATTAAATTATTTTGAAATTTTTACGTCTACCACTGTTTGATAATATCTTGGTCCTACAGGCCTAACTATTTTTGAACCTAATATTTCAGATTTTACTGGTGTTATTTCTAAATAGTGTTTTTCAGAAAGTTTTCCTGCATCTGATTTTTTATCTGCATGGATATGTGAATAATAATGAATAATTCCACCATTTTTTGTAGTGTCTATTGCAGATTGTAAAAACTCATCAGATCTTTCTGGAAGAAGCATTAGTGTTCTATCTGATTTATTTTCTAATTTTTCTTTGATAATTTTTGATGCATCCCCATTAATAGAAATTACATTTCCAAGTAATTTGTTTGAGGCGATGTTTTTTTTGCAAAGATTTGATGCTACGGGATTGATATCTATACTGTACACCGTACATCTTTTCTTCTTTGCAACCATAATGGAAAACATTCCTACGCCTGCAAACATATTCACTACTACTTCTCCATCTTGAGTTAAATTTGCAATTCTTTCCCTTTCCGTAGATAATCTTGGTGAAAAAAATGCATTTTCAACATCAACTATGAATCTACACCCAAATTCTTTGTATTCAGTTTCCGTCTTATTTTCTCCTGCAAGAATCTCTAGGCTTCTTGTACGAAAATCTCCCTCTACTGCTGATGCTTGATAAAAAACACTCTTGGCAATACTGACTTCTTTTAGAAGAGTTTCTCCGATTATCTTTTTCTTATCTAACAATGAATCTGGAATTCTTACTATGATGATATCTCCAATTTGATCGAACGCTGAAATCAATTCTTCGCTTTCTTCTGGAGTAAGCACATTTTCTAATGCGTTTTTCAACATGCGAGTCATTTTTTGTAATAGAAATTACCTGATACTTTTTGTTCTTTATCCAATCTACTTTCTAATTTGTTAACTCTTGGCCTGAAACTTTTTTCATCTCTTCTAAATGACATATCAAGTGATTTTAGAAATCTATTCATTGCATCTGATTTGTTCATTGGAGATGTTGCATGTCCTAATTTTCCTGATTCTCCTTCAAAAATTACCATTGAATCTGAAATCAGATCCATTAACTGTAAATCATGATCAATTATTATTGCAGATTTTCCAAAAGAACGAACAAATTTCTGTAGGAATTTTGCTATTGCGATTCTATCTTCTACATCTAAAAATGCTGATGGTTCATCTAATGCATAAAGATCGACCTTTTGTAATAAACAGGAAGCAACTGCAACCTTTTGAAGTTCCCCGCCTGAAAGATTTTTGACAGATTTGTTGTATAATTTCTTAATTTTTAATGGTTCAAGAATTTGTTCTTCTTCTTGACTTCCTTCTATTGGATTTCCATTTGCCTTGCTCAACAAGGCTACAACCTCTACATCGATATCATTTTGAAGATATTGAGGTTTGTATGCAATCTTTATTTTCTTATCTATTTCTCCATTGTCTGGTTTTTCTACGCCTGCAATCATTTTCATTAAGGTTGTTTTTCCAAGTGCATTAGCACCCATTATTCCCAAAATTTCCCCTTTTCTAACAACACCTGGATCAATTGTTACTGAAAATGACGAGTATTTTTTCTCTAATTTTGGATATGTGATTATCTCACTTCCTTCCTGAAATTCATCCGTAGATGAAGATGATACATCAAATGAAAATTTCTTGTCTCTAAATCGTACATTTTCATTTGGCAAGTATCCGTCAAGAAAAACATTGATTCCAACTTTGGTTGATAAAATATTTGAAACAATTCCATAAGCTGCTGGTTCTCCATAAAGAACCTCGATGTAGTCGCTAAGAAAATCTAATAGTGTTAAATCATGCTCTACAACCATGACACTTTTTCCAATTTTTGCTAATCCTTGAATAACTCTGGCAACACCTGTTCTTTGAAACACATCATTGTAAGATGATGGTTCATCAAAAAAGTAAAATTCTGCATCCTTTGATGCTGCAGCTGCAACTGCAATCCTTTGTAATTCTCCACCGCTAAGCTCCTTTAGGCATTGATCTACTGA
The DNA here is from genome assembly GCF_018128925.1 of Nitrosopumilus sp. K4. Lineage (NCBI taxonomy): Archaea > Thermoproteati > Nitrososphaerota > Nitrososphaeria > Nitrosopumilales > Nitrosopumilaceae > Nitrosopumilus > Nitrosopumilus sp. K4. Next base: position 1,217,563 of record NZ_CP067007.1, on the reverse strand, counting down.
ATTTTGCAATCCTAATTCTTTGATTAATTGACTTGAGACCCCTCTCTCATCATATTTTTCAATGAGTTCTTTTCCTGTACCGTCAAAGGCTTGTGCAATATGATGTACTTGTTGGGGTTTAATTGATGCACGAATTTGTTTCTGTTTAATTTTCTCAAAATGAGCTTTTAATTCTGTACCGCTATAATATTTTAGAATCTCATCCCATTCTGGGGGATTCTCATATCTTCCAAGATTGGGTTTTAAATTTCCTGAAAGAATATTTACTACAGTACTTTTACCCATTCCGTTCCTGCCTAACAATCCTACCACTTCTCCTTTTTTTGGAGTTGGTAATCTATAGAGCCTAAATGAATTTGGACCGTATTGATGAATTTTATCTGTTGAAAGTTCTGATGCTAGATTTACAATTGTAATTGCTTCAAATGGACAGACTTTGACACAAATACCGCATCCATTGCAGATATTTTCATCAATTTGAGCTTTTTTTGTCTCTTCGTTAAGTACAATACAATCTGCTCCTGACTTATTTACAGGGCAATATTTAATGCATTCCAAGCCACATTTCTTAGGTTGGCATAGATCCTTATCTAATACTGCTACTCTATGTGTCATGTCGTAATTCGATATATCCTTGCTTTATACCTCTTTTGAACTAATCCTGATTTGGCGTTACGTTAATAGATAAGAATCTGTTGTTGTATATCAAGCCGGCCATAGCGTTAGGGTGCGACCCAATCCCTTTCCGAACTTGGAAGTCAAACCTGACGTCGCTGTTGTGCTACTAAGATGCGAGAGCTCTTGGGAAGCAACGGTGCTGGCATTTTCAATTATCTTCAATCAATCTTTTAATATTGACCTTGATCAATGATCTTGAATTATATGCCAAATTGCTCTGTTTGTGGACAACAATTTTCTGATGATATTAGATTTCTGAATCATATGATGGAAAAACATGGATTCAGAAATCCCAATATTGACAAACCCGATAGAAATAGTAGAGGCTACTAGTCTAATTCACTAAGAATATCCTTTAATGTTTCAATTTCATCTTTTAGAAAATCAACTGTTGCAATTACACTTGTTTTTGCCGCTTCAGAAATATCATATTTCATCTCTTTTTCAATAAGAACTTTAAGCTGTTCTCTTTCCATAATCAGATCATTTAATCGCATAATTGCATTTTCCACTGTCATAAATTATTAATTGGTTTTTTGTATAATAATATAGAAATTAATTTTCAATAATGATAATCTTGGTTGTTAAATGTTTTGCAAGTAGTCTAAAATCAATCTTACTCCAAACCCAGTAGCACCCTTTGGATTGTATGGTTTTTCTTTTGTTGCTTCTTGAGTCCATGCAACTCCTGCAATGTCAACATGTACCCAAGGTGTATCGTTAATTGCATTCCTAAGAAATGCTGCAGCTGTAATCGTTCCTGCTGATCTGCCAATGCCCACATTTTTCATATCTGCAACGTCTGATTTTATCATGTTCATGTAATCTTCATTTAGAGGAAGCTCCCATATTTCTTCGGTTGTTTTCTTTGAAGATTCAATAATTTTTTGTTTTAACTTTTCATTGTTTGAAACTATTGCTGCAACATTAGTTCCTAAAGCAATAATGCATGCACCAGTCAATGTTGCAAAATCAATTATTGCTCTGGGTTTGTAGTGTTTTTCCCCATATGACAATGCATCAGCTAAAATCAATCTGCCCTCAGCATCTGTATTCAATATTTCTGCAGTTTTTCCATTGTATAATTTGATGATGTCTCCAGGTCTGTAAGACTCCCCACTTGGCATGTTTTCTACTGATGGTATAATTCCAACAACATTGATTGGTAATTTCAATTCAGACACTGCTTTCATTATTCCTAAAACTGTACAACCACCACATTTGTCAAACTTCATCTCATCCATTTTGGCTCCTGGTTTGAGAGAAATTCCACCTGTGTCAAAAGTTACTGCTTTTCCTACAAGAACAATTGGTTTTTCTGATGCCTTTCCTTTAAGATGTTCTAAAACAATCATTTTTGGTTCATTCTTACTTCCCTTACCAACCGCAATTATCCCTCCAAAACCTTGTTTTTTTAATTCATTTTTTGAAAAAACACTGCATTTCATTTTGTTCTTTTTTGCCATTTCTTTTGCAAAGTTTGCTAGTGTTGTTGGAGTACATTCGTTAGGTGGTAGGTTTGCAATACTTTTAGTAAAAATTGTAGCATCTGAAACTATTTCTGAAATTTTTGCAGATTTGGAAATTTTTTCTGATTTTGGAACAATTATTGAAAGTTCTGGAATGGTATTTTCTTTCTCTGATTTGAATTTATCAAATTTGTATAATGATAGCTTACAACCTTCAACAATCTGTGATGCTGAAGAAAGTGTATCAAAAACTGAACTTGGTGGTAAAATAATAGAAAAATCTTTTAATTTTAACTCTCTAGCTTTTTGAGCAATTTTGCCTGAAACAAATCTAATTGTATCCTCGGTAAATTTTTCTTTCTTTCCAATGCCTGCTAATACTATCCTTTGGGCAGGAGATTTTGTAGGAATAACTGTAATTTTGCCAAATTTGCCCCCCATGTCAGAAAGAGATTGTTTTATTAGATCTGATGTTTTCGAATCTAACTCACTCAAGCCTGATGCCTTATCTGAACCCTCAATCACAAATGCACACAATAATGATGTTTTTTTGCCTATAGATCTCACACTTTCAATCTTAATTTTCATACGAAAACAATTGTTAATGTGTTATTTAGATTTATTATGAATTTTTCATGCATTCAGAAAGCATTTCGTTAACAATGGAAGAAAAACTTACTGAACTAGCAGTATCTTTGATCTTTTTTGCTTGTTTACTCCTAATTTTTTTTACTACTTCATCATCTAAAACAATTGTTTTTCTCTCAGGCATGAATTGATATTATGTTTTGAATTATTATACCTATTTTCATTATGTGTTTATGATTTTCTTAATGAATTTTTATTGTTTTGCTATTAGATAGCAAACTTGTAGAACGGAGAAAAACGGCTTTGGGATTTTTACATTCTTCCCCACAATCTTCCTCATTAATTACATGCCCCCTTTGTTTGTTTTTTGATGTGATCATTGATTTTAGCAATGGTATTAACGCAGCCCTACCACCATATGCATTTTTTTCATCAATAAACCAAAACATATCAAGTGCAGAATCATCTAAAATTTCTTTTCTGATTGCTTCGCCTGTTTTAGAGTAATGTCCAATAATCGAAAACTTGCCTTTTGCAAAAAAGTTGATTATTTTTGCAAATTTTATACATAGATAACACTGATTATCAAAAACAACTATTGGAATATTTTTTTTGTAATCCATAACTTAGGTATGGTTGCGATCAAATTAAAATTTTGCAGACTGGCAATTCAAGTAGATTTTTATTAAATTTCTAAAAGAATTGAAACTAGATGGGCCTGAATTATTATCAGATAAAGAAGAATATTCTTAGTGCCCGAAAGTTAGTTATTCGTGCAACAAATCTTGCAGGTTCAGGTCATCCTGGGGGTTCTTTTTCTATGGCTGAAATCTTGGGCTGTCTTTTCTACAAATATCTAAAGTATGACCCAAAAAATCCTTCTTGGGAAGATCGAGATCGATTAGTGCTTTCAAAAGGACATGCTGCACCTGGATTATTTTCTAATATGGCAATTGCAGGTTATTTTCCAGAATCTGAGTTAGACACTCTGAGAAAATTTGGAAGTAAACTACAAGGCCATCCTGATTTAAAATGTCCAGGTGTTGAGTTTTGTGGAGGTTCTCTTGGAACTGGATTATCATATTCTATTGGAATTGCATTGGCAGGAAGAATAGATGGAAAAAATTATCGTGTATATACAATTGTAGGTGATGGCGAATCTGATGAAGGACAAGTATGGGAGGCTGCAATGACTGCAGCAAAATATAAGATTGACAACCTTACCGTATTTTTAGACAGGAACTTCATCCAACAAGATTCTTACACTGAAAAAATTATGCCATTAGATGAAAGACTTGAAGGTGATGATATTTCTGAAATGTGGAAAGATGCATCTAGATGGAAGACTGGTGACAAATGGAGATCATTTGGATGGAATGTGATAGAAATTGATGGTCATAGAATTGAACAAATTGATGCAGCTATAAAAAAAGCACATATGACAAAAGGTGTCCCTACAATAATAATTTCAAGAACAATTAAAGGAAAATCTGTTGAACATATGGAGGACAATCCACAATGGCATGGAAAGGCACCTGATACTGATGTTGTGCCAATAATTAATCAAGAATTAGACTCTCAATTTATGATTGCACCATCAATTATTGCTGGTGATATGACTAATTTAGCAAATGAGGTAAAGCGTTGTGTTAATGGAAGATCCGATTATATTCATCTAGATGTCATGGATGGACAATTTGTTCCAAACAAAACATTTGATCATTTGAAAATTAAAGAACTAAGGCCATTAACAGTCATCCCCTTTGATTCTCATCTTATGATAAATGAACCTGTAAAACATGTAAGGGATTACATTGAGGCTGGTAGCGATATTATCACAGTTCATGCAGAAGTATGTGATGAATCAAGCTTTGGTGAAATCCATGATTTGTTAAAGCAAAGTCAGGTAGGAGTAGGACTAGCAATAAACCCTGATACTGATCTACCTGAGTGGTCTTACAAATTCATTTCAACACTTGATCAACTAATAGTTATGTCTGTAGTACCTGGAAAATCTGGACAAAAGTACATTGAAGAAACTCATCAAAAAATGATCAGATTGAAACCTATTTTGAATGAAAATAATTTTTCTGGTTTTGTTGAGGCTGATGGTGGTGTTACGCTGGATAATATTGGTTCTATTTTTGCAGATGGCGCACGAGCATTTGTTGGTGGGAGTGCAATAATTGGTCAACAAGACGTTAGAGGTGCAATTAGAGAATTTCGAAATGCAGTTCTAAAATCAAGAAGATCGCTTTTACTTCAAAAAGCACATGAATTGGGTGGTTCTGAGTTGGTACAGAAATGGATTGGATTGCATGTTGTTGGTGAAAAACAAGATCAGATTAAGAAGATTGCAGAGGAGGCAAATTACCTATGAATCCTCCAGAAATGACTGATATGAGAACAGAATACTCTAAAACTCTGATTCAACTTGGTAAAGAAAATCCAAATATTGTTGTCTTAGGCGCTGATACAACTGATTCACTGAAAACATCTGGATTTGGAAAAGAATTTCCAAATCGTTTTTTCAACGTTGGAATTGCAGAAGGAAACCTTGTCTCTCTTTCTGCTGGATTGGCAGCATCTGGAAAAATTTCATTTGCAAGTACTTATGCAATTTTTCTTCCAGGTAGGGCTGTAGACCAGATTAGAAATGGAATTGCATACCCTTCACCTCCTGGAAAAAAAGGACTCAGTGTTAAACTAGTCGCTTCCCATGGTGGTCTATCTGTTGGTCCTGATGGAGGCTCTCATCAACAAATAGAAGACATAGCAATAATGAGAGCAATTCCAAACTTTAGGGTCTTTATCCCTGCTGATACTTTTGCTGTTTCAAAACTAACACGATTAATGGCACAAGAATATGGCCCATTCTATATGAGAATGGCCAGATCAAAAACTCCTGTTGTTCATTCAGAATCTCAAGAATTTCAGATTGGGAAAGGAATTACTCTTCGTGATGGTAGTGATTGTACTATTGTTGCATGTGGAATTACAGTTAGAATGGCACTTGAAGCTGCTGAATCATTACGACAAGAGGGTATTTCATGCAGAGTGTTGGACATGTTTTCTGTAAAACCAATTGATGATGAATTACTAGAAAAGGCATCACGCGAAACTGGATGTATTGTTACCTGTGAAGAACATAATATCCTAGGCGGCATGGGCTCTGCTGTAACTGAAGCAGTATCTGAACGATATCCTGTGCCAATAAAGAGAATTGGAGCTCAGGACATGTTTGGAGAATCTGCAAGAGATAATGAAATACCACAACTTTTAGAGAAACATGGAATAACATCTTTTAATATAGCAAAACAAGTCAAAGAAATCAGGAGTAAAAAACTATGAAGATTTTTTTAGACACAGCTAACCTTGAATCTATTAAAAAATTCAATGATATGGGATTACTTGACGGTATTACAACAAACCCTTCTTTGATGTCAAAAGAAGGAGGCAACCCAAAAGACGGTATGAAACAAATCACTAACATCATCAAAGGTGATGTTAGCTTAGAGGTTGTAAGCACAGATTATGCTGGTATGATTGAAGAAGGAAAACGGCTAAGACAGTATGGGGATAATGTTGTTGTCAAAGTTCCTATGACTTCTGATGGGCTAAAAGCTTGCAAGAATCTTTCATCTGAAGGGATTCCTGTAAATGTTACATTGGTGTTCTCGCCTAATCAGGCATTACTTGCAGCAAAGTCTGGAGCAAAATATGTTAGTCCCTTTATTGGAAGGCTAGATGATATTGGGCAAGATGGAATGCATCTAATTAAAGAAATCAAAGAAATTTTTTCAAATTATGATTTTGGAACTGAGATATTAGTTGCTAGTGTAAGACATCCAATGCATGTTATAGAAGCTGCAAAAATTGGTGCAGATGTTGTTACTTTACCGCCTGCTGTATTGGATAAAATGCTAAAGCATCCGCTAACTGATATTGGCTTGAAAAACTTTTTGGCAGATTGGGAAAAACTAAAATCAGAAAACTCTGATATTAAAATTTAAAAAAAGTTATTTTACTATTGTTATTGGAACATTTGTTTTATGTAATACATAATTGGCAACACTGCCAAGAAATGTTTCTGAACCTGGATAAGGACCTCGTGAGCCAATAATTATCAAATCAACTTTCTTTGTTTTAGAAATTTTTACTATTTCTCCACCGATATTATCTGCTTTGATAATTTTTCCAACAAATGGTATTTTTTCTTTTTTAGCAATTTTTTGTGCTTCTGACACAATTCCTTCTGCACTTTTTATGTGCATTTTTTTTATCTCTGATGAGACAGGAAATTGAAATCCATTTGAAAATCTTATTATGTTTACTCCAAAAATTTTTGCATCTAGTCCTTTTGCAAGTGTTAGTGCCAATTTTAATCCTTTAAGCGATGCTGATGAGCCATCAAGAGGTACTAGGATATTTTTAATTTTTTTCAACACGTTAAAAAGTTTAATTCTGAATAAATATAATTTTCTAAATTTTTCATTTTATTCCTTATTTCATAATATTCATTAGAATAATACGCAAAAATGAAAATTCAGGGTGTATTTATGAAGAACCTTTGTTTTTACTCTTTCTAGAGCCTGTTCCTCTACCTGTAACCCTTGTCATTCCTTCTGTTGAAGGTCTTGATTTTGGTTCTGGAATATCTCCTAATTTTCTAGAGCCTGTTCCTCTACCCGTGTGAACTGTTCTATTTGCTGCGGCCTTTTTTCGTTCCTCTTGGAGTTTTCTATATGCATCTCCTGACCATTTTTTCTCACCGTCTTCAATTTCCTTAGTTCCGGTACCCCTGCCAGTTCTAATTCTGATTTTTCCCATATCTCCATATTGTGATATCTTGTATTTATCTAAGCTGATAATTAACAATTTTATTTGCTGAAAATTTGTTGAAAATGAGTAATTTTAGCAACTAAATAATACGATAAATCATGACGTTTTAACGGTGTTTACTTGAAAAAAATATTTTACATTGTACTGCCTGCAATTGCATTTGTGCTCATATTGGCAAACATGTTATTTGGTCATATGATCTTTGATTCTTCTTATGACCAAGACATAAACAAATATTCAATCTATGTACATCTCCAACCTGAATGGAATAGCTACCCTGGGAATATTTTCTATGATGTAACAAATGTGTGGTCTAACCCAAATCCTAAATCTACTGGAGTTTTTTATGATGTATCTGAACCTGGAGGATTTTTTGATTACAACTCAAACCAACTCCAATTTCAGAATGAAAAATCATTCGTTAAACTAAATCATGAATTTAGTAATTGTGAATCTAGCTGGAAACCCCCATTATATCGCTATGCTATAGATATTGTCAGAAATAATATTGAATTCTCTCAGGGCACACAATTAAGTAATGATCCTTACGTTTCAAAAGTTCCTAATGTTGTTAATGACAAATATGATATGGAACAACGATTAGATATTCAAAAAAATGGATATGCCCAATTTATTCCGATATGTACGTCTAAAGATAATACTTCCTATGAATTTGCAATTTCTGTAAATGACAAAAATATTGGTTTTGATGTCTTCTTTGTCCTTTCTGAAGATGAATTAGATAGTTATCTCTCAAACAAACCGTTCAACTATTATCAAGATCAAGGCTGTTACGCAACAAACCATCAAAGCTTTAGTGGTGAATGTAATAATGTTGGGGCAAACTCAGGCTTGCTTGTTATAATTCCAGACGATCTTAATCTATCTATGACTAAAGTTAGAATTAGTTTGCATGAAAAAGTATGATTGGTTATCCTAGCCAACCACTTTTTTTGAAATATGCAAACATTAAACCTGCTGGTATAATTGATGCCAAAATTATTATGATGAATGTAGTATATGTTCCAAAAAGCATACTTGAATCTTCATCAATTCCGCCTGGTAATGCAATATTCATTCCATAAAACGTTCCAATTATTGTTGCTGGAATTGCAAGTGTGAATATCATAGTTAGAACCGCTAATACTTTGTTTGTTTTTTCTGTACTTATGACAAAATCTGTATCTTTGTAAATTTCCATAGTTTCTCGAGATTCTTCTAAACTTTCAATAATCCTGTCAAGGTGGTCTATCACATCATCAAAATACAATTTTAAATCATCTTCATCAGTTGGAATGAAGCGTTGCACTTGTTTTCCAGTTTCTAATACTAATCTCTTTAGTGGATTAGAAATTCTCCTCAAAATTGTAATTTCTTTTCTTAATCTTGAAATTTGTCTTGCAACAGATTTTTTCTCGTCAAAAACCCCTTCTTCTATTCCAACCAAATTTGCCATAATTCGTCTTAATGTGTGCAGCATGTCATCCACTAGAACATCAATAATCTCATGAAGTAATGCACCAGAAGATTCTCCCAACAATTGCTCTCTTCTTTGATTGTCTTCAGATTCTTTGCATGTTTTAACAATGTCCACAAGAGGTTGCAAATCCCCTTGATGAATTGTTATCAAAAAATTCTTTCCCATAAACACTGATAATTGGCTTACTTGTGGTACTGCAATTTTAGAAAATAATGGAGGAAAATGAAGTATCAAAAAGAAGTGATCATCATATGCATCAAGCTTTGGTAGTTCAAATTTTGCAAGACAATCTTCAATGTTTAGTGCATTTAGGTTAAATTCTTGTGCTAATTCTTCAATAACCCATCTATCTGGATTTTGAATATCTATCCATGTGAATTCATTTCCTTGTATTCTTTCAACTGATTTTCCAACAGTTTGTTCCTGTGATTTTTTCCCTGAACGTAATCTGTTGGGGATTATACTTCTCTTCAAGATGTAAGTTAGCCTAATACAACAAATTTAAAGCGATCGCTAATTTTTTCACGTATTCTCAAAAATTTCTACTCAAAGTATAATGCTGTGTTTATTTCCATGGGAGCAAGTAGTTTACGCCAACCCATGTAAGGCCCATTGCAATTGCCATGGCCACCCACCAAAATCTCATAATTGAATTTCAAACTGCTCAATAATAAATCTACAGGCTAATTTTCATTAAAACAAAATCAAAGATTATTACTGGATAAACGATTTTGATTTCTCGTGGCCCTCGTAGTACAGTGGCTAGTATAGGGGACTGTGGATCCCCGGACAGGGGTTCGATTCCCCTCGAGGGCCTACATAAATTACTTTAAGACTCTACACACTGCTGATTTTCTAAACTGTCAAACCATTCTCTTTTTGATATTTGCGTTGCCAGTGGAACTTTTCTGTCTCAATTTTTAAAAAACTCTCTTGAGGGTCTTGAACCAAAATCAATAGTCCCTTTTGAGGATTGTAACAATGTTGTTATATGGTATCATGTCCATAAATCCATATTTTGCTTGTAGTTTCTCACTACCATTGGATTTTTGATAATGTCTGCATCACACGAATATGCCATGGCAACAATCTTGTCATTTGCATGATTTTGAAAAAAGTAATCCAGATCCCAGCATGGAAAAAAGTAATGAAAATGCAAAACCCAAATTCTCATGTCGTTATCCTCTACTGTAACAATACGATATGGAAGAAATTCAATCTGTCTCTTACAAGTATCACAAACTGGCATGTCCTCATTTTCTTTATTTAGGATAATCATGTTGTAGGCATACTAGGATATCATAAAACATTTAGTCAACAAACGCGTTTAATATTAAACGGGGGTTATGTATTGGTCAATGGTACAGAATTAATTTCGGAATTGTCTAGTCCACAAAGACTGGATGTACTTCAATTACTCTCTTCTTCTAATCTAAAGGCTTCAGAGATTGCAAAGAAATCAAACACATCAATCCAAGCAATTTCACGTCATATTGACAGATTGCATAATGTCAAACTAATTGAAAAAACCGAGGATGGAACATACAAACTAACTTCTATTGGCAATGTAATGCTACAGCAATACCCTTTCTTTGAGTTTCTTGAAAAATTCAAGGATTATTTTGAAGCACATGACTTTTCTGGAGTACCAGATCATTTGATATCTAGATTAGGTGATTTGCAAAACTGCGAATTGGAAACTAATCAAATGAAGGCGTTGCAAAGAGCAAGAGATTGGGCAGCTAATATGAAAAAATGGGAAAAAGGTGTTACATTTACCATTCCATTAGAATATTTTGATACAGTTTCTGAAAGTGTAAAAAATGGTGCAACTCAGAAAATAGTTTATGGAAAAAACTCCTCTGTCCCAAAAGGATTCTCAGAATACCCTGCAAGGAAAAAATGGCTTGAATACAAGAAAACTGGCCAGGTGCAAGAAAAAATTGTAGAGTCTGTCCCTCTAGTAGCTGGAGTGTCTGAGAATGAGGCACATCTTATTTTTGCAAACAAACAACTTGGATATCCTGACTGCAAGAGCATATTTTTCAGCAAAGACCCCAAGTTTATGAAGTGGTGTGAGGACCTGGTAGACTATTACTGGAGCCTGCCTGAAGTAAAGGACTTTGAGTTAATTGAACAGTAGTATTTTGCAAAATTCAGTACTAGGTGATCTGATTGGAAAAAAAACCAAGGGACTTGAATTTTTAATAGAAAACGAACAGTATTTTTCGAATCACAATTTTGGAGATATTCCAGAATACATGCTATCACAAATAGAATGTTTTGAAAATTGCAGTTTGCTAAACGCTGTATGGTCTACACATACTTCTTGTAAAAACATAATTGATGATGCTGAAGATTTTATTTTTTGTATATTTACACAGCCTCCATTTTTGTTAGCTGATGCATTTTCTTCTAAAATAGAATCAGGAATAAACTTGAAAATTCTTTTTGGAAAAAATAGTGATATTCCTGACTGTAATGATCTTGTAGACAAACTTCAACTTGACAAGCCAAAACTTGATACAGGATTTGAAAAACGAATGTGTAGTTATGTGGCAGCTAATGTCATACTCTCAGACAGTGGTGCATGTTTGATGCTTCCAGACAATAAAGACATGACTGACATAATTATGGGGATTAAAGGAAATGACAAGCCATTTCTTGATTGGTGCAATTCATTTTTTGAATACAAGTGGAATGCTGGTGAGCAGTTTGCAAGATTGAGATAAATGTTGAATAGTAAACATAGTAGTTGAGCTCAGTTTTTACCTTAGTCGAAATTCATAATCCTCATGAACAAAATGATGTTATGGACTATTGTTACGATAGTGGCCTTTTTTTCTGGTTCAATAGCTGTTAATCCTGTTGCTGAAGCAGCAAATCCTTTGTTGGAAGAAATTCAAGTTACTCTTGGATTGATAAAGACAGAAACAGACAAAATTCAGACCATACAAGATGATATTGCATCACTAGAAACTGGGATTAGCTCTGAAACAGAGGGACAGATTGACAATATAGAGTTCGATCTGGCAGATGTTAAGGCAGAAACAGACAAAATTCAGACCATACAAGATGATATCGAATCAGTAAAAACGAATACAGAAGATAATACGACTATTCGATTCCTTAAAAATTCTAGACACTTATCTGAATCAAGAAATGATGTTATTGTTAGTTGCAATGAAGTCTATGAGATCAAAGCCTTTTACCTTGATTTTGACGATCCTGATGGAGATATAGATGTCCGATATACTAGCTTCAGTGGTATCGCATTCGATTCTATATCCCCTGATATTGAATCTTGGTGGTTTGATTCTGATGGACTGTATTATGATCCTCCTGTAGGAGTTAGTTTACGTGCCATTGAACTCTTGTCAACACTGGATGTGAATAATTCTATAGTCCTACCACCATCAGCAAAGATTGGAGTTAGAACCGATGTCCAATCAAGTTCAGATCCAAGTGATGACTTCTTGTATTATGGTGTGATACTGGAAACATTACCCAGAGCTAACTGTAGTCTGCCCTAAATCTGATTTTTTTCTCTGAAATATGTGAAATTGAACATAAAAAGAATGGGCCTTGAACTAACTTGACAAGTCACCTTTAGTCTGTGACATGTAATTATGAAGTATATTTTCGTAAAAAGTCTTCTTTTTTTACAATAAATCAACATAATAAGGTAAGATTTTCTAAAATTGGATACTAATGACAATTACAAACAAGTCTCTACAGGAACTCTTGCCATTATCATTTACAAATACTCCTGCTGTAAGCATTAGAAAGGAAAACAAGATTTGGATTGCAACAGGAATGCTGATCCATTACTTGGAATCATTTACTGATTCTCTTGTGGTGACTGAAGAAAATGAAAAACCCATAGGAGTTATTGGAGGAAGAGAGATTATTGAAAATGTTATCAAAAACCCAACTTCGGATTTTTTTGACAATACAACAGTTGAGCAAATAACAGATCCTAATCTCATAATTTTGTCTGGTACTGCTACTCTTGGTGAACTTTTAGACAAATGGAAACAAACAAGACGTGCATTTTCTATCATTCCAAACAGTCTGGGGGGATATTCTGCAATATCTGGAAGAAAACTATTGGAGATTGGAATTAACTGCGTGACTGATCTTACCGTTTCTGAATTACCAAAAAAAGATATTGTGTACTTCAAACAAAATTCCACCTTAAAGGAAATTATGGCTTTGATGTTAGAAAAAAATACACGAAAACTCATTCTAGAAGGAACCCACAGTTTCATCAGTGATCGTCTGATCATTCAATGCATAGCACAGGAATTTGACTTTTTTAGAAATGTGAAATTTTTGGAACGAAGAATTGAAGAACTATTCAAACTAGAGGAGGCAAAAAAGATATCAAAAGATGTGAATTTATCTGAAATTTCAAAAATTATGTATACATCCCCCCACCCATATGTGATTTATCAAGAACAAGTCATAACACCATGGGATGTCTGTATGGCTTTGCAGTCTGAAAGAATTGAATTTCTAGGCTAGGCATTTCACTTACTTCTATGTGATTTTCCATATATCGATACCTTTCAAAGATGTTTGAATACTATCAATATGGATTTTGAAATATTTACTCAATCAATAAAATATACACATTATCTAAATTGAAAATCTCCTTTTGTATTTTTGTAGTTATGTTTCTAAATATCCTTGTTGCGGCTTTTAATTTTTGTACTAGTGATCTTTGCATTAGTAATTGGGGGTAGCGGAATTGCAATTTATTTAATCGAGTCTCCTCATGAGGGTGCCCAAATTACCAATCTCATTGATGCCTTTTGGTGGGTATCAGCTACTGTAACTACTGTAGGATACGGAGATGTTGTTCCTGTAACTGAAATTGGAAGAATAATGGGAATTGGATTGATGTTTGTTGGAATCTCGATTATAGGCACTATTATTTCGTCATTGGGTGCTATCCTTGTAGGCTCTAGAATAAAAAAACATGAATCTGTAGAATCTTCAACAAAATCTCTAATAATAAAAAAAATCAATGATATAGAACATTTAGAAAAACATGAAGTTGAATTGTTAATTTCTATGGTGAAAGACTTACATGATGAAGTAAAAAATAATAGAAAAAACATGATTTAAACTGGAAAACTGTCTCTTTATTTTTCAATTTCATTAAATGATTCTTTTAACACAAATAAGGTTCAAAATTTTTTAGAAAATTCCGTACTTGCTAGACTCCATCTCTTCTTTTATTGCAAGCTTAAATCTAGGTGTTTTGCCCTCAATATTTTTGGTTAACCAAGTGAGAAATTTCTTTTCAATTCCTTTCCCTTTTAGTCTTTCATAGTCTGAACCCATCTGATCTACTAGCTTTTCAACTAAAGAACGATTAACACTTACAACAAAAAAATGCCAGCCAAATGCAAATTCAGAATCTGTCATAGCGAAATCTTCTTGGCCATGAACCATTTCTTCTAACAATACTAGTTGTCTTGAAATTGCTTTGCTTGTTTTATCGTAATCTACTGCAGACACGTTGATGTGAATTCTGCCTTCCATGAATCACATGGGCCTTTACAAAATAAAAGGATTGCACAGAATCTATTTCAAAAGATGTTCAAAATCTATGTCAAAATGAGTTTTCATAATGTTGATGTATGTTTGAATTGATTCAGGAATTTCATCACCGCAAGAAACGCCCAGATTTCTTGCATTTATCCAAATGGTCAACGTTTGAATAATTGTTAAAAATCTGTCATTTGCTACTGGCCCAATAGCTTTGGTATACCTTTCAGCAAATTCCCAAGCTGTTACAAAATCTACACATTTAACTCCAAATATTGCTAGTAATTGTTCTTGTAGGTTTTTTGCTTTTTTGAAAGGTACTGTATTTAGAACATATGGGAATTTTACTTTTTCTGGAATGCAATCTGGAAGTGGTCCCCAAATCGTTACAATCCTTGTTCCATGTTTTAATTTGTTAAATTTCTCCATCATGGAATTGATGATCTTTTCATCTGTAAACCAGAATAATACAACAGATGCATCTGAAATATCTGAATCCTCAATATTCTTACAGATAAATTCAGCTGATATTCCATTTTTTCGAAATTCTGTTTTTGCTAGGTTTATTTTCTCTTTGTCATTGTCTATACCTCTTGCATTTTTTACATTATATTCTTCAACTGCAATCTTGATCCCTCTGCCTTCTCCACACCCCAAATGATAAAAAATATCATTTTCTTGCAATCCTACAAAATCAAAAATGTCTCTGAATGATTTTTCTGGAAGCTGAACATCCTCTCCACTAACAATGTTTTCTGGAAGTGACTTTAGATATTCCTCTATTTTCAATATTGTAACTAAAATAATAGATGATTTATTCTCTTATACTCTCTAATTTTGATACTGCCTGCCACAATTGAGTTCTTACATATGATGGCATGTTTGGATCTTGTGTAACATCATCTAACATACTAATTGTGTTTGCAGCTCTTACTGAAAGAGAATACTCTTCATTATTCAAATCTGCAATTAAATCCGTGATTGATTTTTTGATTGTTTTGGGGGTAGAATTGTTAGATGCAATTTGATTCAAAGTCTCAATTGCTTCTTTCATTGATTCCTTGTTTTGTTTTTCATCGGCCATTTCTTACACCTTTTCTTGTAATATGCGGAGTATATAGTTACACCTCTATGAATACGTCATTTGAATCTGCACTTACCTTGTATGATGTCAAATCTCTAATTTTTGCTGGAAATTTGATTAATTTTCCAGTTTTGCAATCAAATTCTGCAGCATGCCAGCCACAAGTTATTACACATCCGTCTAATTTTCCTTCAGACAAACTTGCACCGGAATGCGTACATGAATCATCAGTTGCAAAAAACTCACCGTCAATATTTGCAACTAGGATATCTCTACCGTCCACAGAAACCTTGATCATTTTTCCAGGTGTGATGTCTGATACTTTACCTGCTATAATTTTCCCCATTGCATTTTTTAGCCTTTTATTCTTAATATTTTTTCGTATATTCAAGAATGAAAATTAGAAATGCAAAAAATTCAGATGTGACAAATATTCTAGAGTTTTGTAAGAATACATTTTCTTGGGGAGATTATATTGACAGTGTTTGGAAATACTGGATTAAAGAAGGAAATTTGTTTGTGCTTGAAGACAAAATTCCAGTAGGAATATGCCATGCTTTTTTTTCAAAAAATCAAGTATGGATTGAAGGAATTAGAATAAATCCTTTATTTCGAAGAAGACACTTTGCTTCAAAATTAATTTCTCATGTTGAAAATATCGCAATCAAAAAAAATATTGTTTCATCATACATGTTGATTGATTCTGAAAATACTTCTTCTTTGTATATGGCACAAAAATTGGAATATGCAATTATGGAAACTTGGAATTTTTACTCTATTAACCCTGAACCAAACGTAGCCAAAAATATCAAATTTGGGAGTAATTTTAAAAAAATTCCTTTCAGTCATTATATTAAATCGTGGAGATGGTTGCCTATAGATGATAATACTTTACAATCTTTAGAAAATAACAAAAAAATTATCTTCTGTGATACTAATGGTGGTGCTTCTTTTGCTATTATTACTGAGTCGGAACACTTTGAAAAAACATTAATCATTACATTTCATGGCGGATCTAAACAAAATAATGTATCATTACTTTCATTTTTACAAAATTTTGGTTACGAAAATAATTTTGAGCGGATACAAATTCTTTCTAAAGATCTTTTACCATCTTTTAAAAATTTAGAAAAAAAACTTTCTTTTAATTTAATGAGAAAATTATTAGACTAATTGCTTTTGACAATTTTTATCGTATTTCGTAAAATTCCAACATTTTCAATCTCCATTTCTACCTTATCCCCATCTTTTAGAAACACTGCATTAGGCTTGTTGAGCATTACTCCTGCAGGAGTTCCTGTTGAAATAATGTCTCCTTTTTCCAGAGTCATGACTTTGCTTATTTTGGAAACAATTTCTGGAATTTTTATGAACATTTTACTTGTAGATGAATTCTGTCTGGTCTCTCCATTGATTTTTGTTGTTAGTTTGAGATTTTGAGGATCGTTTATTTCATCAGCAGTAGTTATCCATGGACCACATGGAGCAAATGTGTCAAAACTCTTTCCTCTGGTAAATTGTTTGTCTTTTGATTGAATGTCTCTGGCTGATACGTCATTGAAAACCATGTATCCGAATATCATCTCTTTTGCTTGTTCTTCAGAAACATTCTTGCAGTTTTTACCAATTATCATGGCCAGTTCTACCTCGTAATCTAATTGAGTCACAAAGTCTGGACAGATAATCTCTGAATCTGTAGAATTTAATGCTGTTCTAGGCTTTATGACAATTGCAGGATCTTCTGGTGCTGTAAGACCTTGTTCTTCAGCATGATCTGTGTAATTAAATGCTAAACATATGATCTTATTTGGGTTTGGAATTGGATTTAAAATCTTGAATTTTGAAATATTTTCTGCATATGGAAGTTTATCAAGCTGATCTTTTACTTCCTCAAACCACCCGTCAAATAGAAAGTCTTTGATGCTCTGAGGGATTGGTACTCCTGTTTCATATGTGATTTCATCTTTAGTGGCAACTTTGTCACCTTTTACTATTCCATATGTTTCATTATTTCCATTTAACAAACGCGCGATTTTCATAATTATTTCACTCACTTGTGTGTGAAGATGGCTTGATTTTGTGAGTCTTTTCTACAATAACCAAATCTAACAAACTGAATTTCTTCTCCTTCTTTTAATTGTAAATATTGAGGCTCTGTATAAACGTCAAGCTCTTCTAAGCTTTCTTCATTAAATTCCTCATCTATGAACAATTGTTTTGGAATCAATAATCTAATTTCATGTGAATTTTTTTCTGGAACCCATTGGATTTTTGGAATGTTTGCAGTTTCACCTTCTCCGATAAATTCACTTTCAAATTCTGCACCGATTTTATTAATACGAATATTTCCTAAACCCAGTAATCTTACTTGATCTCCTTCCTTGATGTTGTCTGCATCATCTCCTGCAATCAAAAAATTCTCATCAATCTCAATCCTTCGTTTTCCGATATCTTTTATCGGATGATTTGGAATCTCTACAAATGACATTGGTATTTTCTTAATTGTGATTTTTTTTGGTCTTGACACCATAA
Source organism: Nitrosopumilus sp. K4 (assembly GCF_018128925.1). NCBI lineage: Archaea > Thermoproteati > Nitrososphaerota > Nitrososphaeria > Nitrosopumilales > Nitrosopumilaceae > Nitrosopumilus > Nitrosopumilus sp. K4. The sequence goes on along the minus strand of NZ_CP067007.1, from coordinate 1,199,331 downwards.
ACAACCTGATACTATCTGCATCAACAAATTTCCTGTTAAATGCCTCAAGAGCATCAAATGGTGCTAGGGTATTTGCTTTTGTTAATCCTAATGACAGAACAAATTTCTTTATGGCTTCTGGCTTTATTCCTCTTCTTCTTAATGCTTCTAATGTTGGAAGTCTTGGATCATCATACCATGAAACTTTTCCCTCTTCGATTAATGGCTTGAGAATTCTTTTTGATATGGGCATTCCCTTGAATTCGAGCCTGGAGAAGAAACCCTGATATGGTTTTCTCATGCCTAATGCGTCTAAAATTGCATCAATCAACTCTTTTCTTAACTCAAATTCTTTTGAACGAAATGCATGCGTTATTCCATCATGGCTATCTTCTATAGCAACTGCAAAATCATAACTGGGCCATACTCTGTATTTATCACCTAATGTGTAGTGCTTCTCGTCAATTATTCTGAACAATACTGGATCTCTCATAACTGCATTATCTGCTTTCATATCTCCTCGAAATCTGACAATTGCCTCCCCTGCCTTGTATTTATCAAACATTTTTTCCCATCCTTTGTTGTTCTTGTTAATATCTTCAAAACTACACTTGCAAGCCTTTCTTTCTCTTCTGTTTTTACTGATGTCGTCTCTTTTACAGGTGCATACATACGCCTTTCCAGAATTTATCAGTTCCATTCCTTTTTCATAAAATAATTCCATATCATTAGAAGTACTCTTTACAGTATCAAATTCAATTCCAAGCCAATCTAGTCCTACTTTTATTGCTGCATGATACTCCATTCTTTCTGCTTCTGGATTTGTATCATCCATTCTTAGAATACATTTTCCACCATACATTTTTGCATATTCTGCATTGATGATGGCTGCTTTTGCATGTCCTATGTGTGGATACCCATTCGGTTCAGGTGGAAATCTTGTAATGACTTTTCCTTGCTCTGCATTAGCTAATGGAGGTAGTCCCTCTCTTTCTTCAATTTTTTCTTTTGGGGCTAATAATTCTGGAAAATTTTCTTCAATCTCTTTTTTTTGATGTTCAAATGGTAATTCATTTACCGAAGCAACAATTCTGGAAATATCTTCAATGATTTCTTTTACTTTTGTTCTGTATTCTGGCTGTGTCCCAAGAATTTTTGCCAAAATTATTTTATCTTGTGTTTTACCTTCATGCTCAAAAGCATTCTGTAATGCTAATTTCCTAACTTCCTTTGCTAAATCTTCATTCAAGTTACAAACTCCTTTTTACAACAAAATCTAACAATGAAATTAATTCATTTTTTGAACTTCCAGAATATTTTTTGAGTGAATCTTCTGCCTTTTTTGCGTATTTTAGAGCTTGATTTCTCACATTATCTTCGATTCCGAGCCTACGAATTGCTTCAACAGCGTTTTTAAGATCATTTTTGGTGGCTCTTGGATTTCCAAATGCCCTTAAGATTGTCTTTTTGTCTTTACCTTTTGACATCTTTATTGCCATTAGTATGGGTAGTGATTTCTTACCCTCTCTTAGATCATTTCCTACGGGTTTTTTAGTGATCCTTGAATCTCCCATCACTCCTATCAAATCATCTGTTATCTGAAATGCAATTCCCAAATTCCTTCCAAACGTCGAAAGGTTTGCAATATCTTTTGTTTGATCTGTAGCACAAATTGCCCCCATGGCACAAGACACATCAAATAACGCTGCTGTTTTTTTACCAATCATTGTAATATAGTCTGATTGTGATGGGATTTTCTTTTGCTCTGCCATTCTGATGTCTAGTAGTTGACCTTCACAAACATCAACACAAGCTTTTGCTAGTCTTGAAATCAATTGGATTGTTGATTTTTCAGATATCTTTGAATCTGAAATCACTTGATATGCTTTTGAAAATAAAACATCTCCTGCAAGTATTGCAATTGGCATTCCAAATTTTTTATGCACAGTTGGAACTCCGTGTCTCATTTCATCATTATCCATTATGTCATCATGAACTAGGGTAAAATTATGAACCATCTCAACTGCACTTGCAGCTGGCATGGCGTTTGACACTTTTCCTCCAAGTATCTGGCAACTTTTCATAACCATGTATGGACGTAATCTTTTTCCTCCGTTAACTATTAGATGACCTGCTGCATCATAGAGCATTTTTGGGTCTCCTTTTAATTTATAATTCAAATATCGATTTACAACTTTGGCATTTTTTTCAATTGAATTTGTTTTTTTCACTCTACTAACCTCCACTTCTCTTCTGGAAGATGAATTTTGATTGCTTTGAGCAACTCATTTTTCATTTCATCAGTTATCCATGATGATAATATCTTTTGGTGCTTTTCAAGCATTTGTTTGTCTGATTTTTCTAAGAATTCTAATGCAATTAACATCCATGGACAATAAATTTTTGGATTACTTTTGATTTCAGATAAAAGTTCATTTGCTGATGCCCATTTTATCTCATCAATTTCACCTTCAACCATTTTGAATTGGGTTGATTCATCAACAATTCCTATTAATGTTCCACAAATCTCATTTTCTGAGCCTATGTTTTTGTATGGGACATGATATTCAAATTTCATCAAATAATCCATTTTACAGGGTATGCCCAATTCTTCAGGCATTCTTCTTTCTGCAGATGATGCATATGTCTCTCCCTCTCTGGGATGACTTGCAACTGTTCCATCCCAGTCTCCTGGCCAGAGCATTTTTTCCTTTGCCCTTCTAGTTAATACCAGCCTGCCATTTTTATCAAACAATAATGCTGTAAATGCTCTATGGAGTTTTCCGTTTGGTAGGTGACACTTGACTTTTTCTTCAGAACCTATGGGCTTGTCATTTTCATCTACTAAAATTACATATTCAGCCATTTCTTTTTCCTCTAAACAATGTTCCTTCATATTTCCTATTTTTAACAGCTTTCACAATCCTTTCTGGTTTGTTGCCATTTACAAAAAATACACTAACTCCGAATTTTGCAATTTTTGATGCCTCTTCAACTTTTCTAGTCATTCCGCCTGTCACATCCATTTTGTTTTCAGAGATTGTAGGGTTCTCTCCTTTCAATTCTTGAATCAACTCTTTTGTTTTAAGATCTGAGTAAAGCCCATCTTCGTTTAATGCAAAAATACTTAATCTTGGTTTTAGAATTTTGGACAAATGTGTCATGATTTTGTCACCTGATAAAATGTATGTCTTTTTCTCTCCATACCAAAGAGCATCACCATAAGTTACTGGAATTAATCCTGCCTTTGCAATTTTTTCAATTTCTTTGATTTTTTTTGAAATAGGTTTGTTTCCTGTCATGAAATCTGTTGGTGGGAGAGAATATGGGTTTAACTTGTTTTTTACAAATACATCTACAATAATTTTGTTAAGATCAATCATTGAATTTTTTACAATTGCTACCCCATGCATGTCATATTTTTTTGGTTTTGTGTGCATATCATATTTGACAGACCAATAGTGTCCATATGAGCCGCCTCCATGAACAACTATTATTGGCTCATTTATCTTTTTTAGTTTCTTTGCAATATTTTCAATAACTTTTTTTCTTGGTGTTAATGGTTTTTCCTTATTTGTTATAATTGAACCTCCAAGTTTTATGAGAATCATGCTGTCACCAAATATCTAGTCCATTAAAAAGTATCCAATCCCTTATGATCAATTCTTACAGAAAAACAATCATAATTTTTCCCTCTCAATTGAGAGATGGTTTTTTCAAGATTTGACTCATCTGTTAATGCTATAATGCATCCTCCTCCCCCTGCACCTGTAATTTTTGCACCGTATGCTATGGTTTCTGCAACGTTGATCATTTGACGAAGTTTTTCATTTGAGATGCCTATGGTTTCTAAAAACTCTTGATTTTTATGCATCATATTTCCAAGCTCTTTCAAATCCTTGTTCTTTAGATTTTTCATTACTTTATTGATCAACTCTGATTCCTTTTTGCATAAATTCAAAAATTGTTCCTCATTACTGTCTTTGAATTTTTTTACATTTGACACGACTGCATCTGTGGAATGCTCTATGTTTGAATTTACTATGACCAAATGAAAATTTGATTCTGTATCAATCTTGGAAAATCCCTTTTTCTTATCATATTCCATTAGTCCTCCAAAGGCACAAACTGTACAATCTGCACCTGATGTATTTTGGAAAATCGTTTTTTCAGCTTCAATTGCTAACTCTAAAATTTTCTCCTTACTTGTTTCTTCAAATAACTGAGAAATTGCTGCAGCTCCTGCAACACAACAAGCTGATGATGAACCTAATCCAACTCCTAATGGTATTTCAGATTCTACCGTGATATTTATGCCTGATTTTGAATTATATTTTTGAATCAATTTGCTTGCCAGATAACAAAATGGTTTTAATGGTGAATCTATTTCTGTGATTGATTCGTTTGTTGGAATCTCTAATTTTCCAATATTGGATTTTATTGATATTTTGTCTTCTGGAATTTGTTCGGCCGTAACTGTAATTCTTTTATCTATTGCACAAAGAATTGCTTTTACTCCATATACAACAAAATGCTCTCCAAAAAGAATTACTTTGCCTGGTGCAGATGCTTTAGATTTCAAGTGAAAATTATCGACCCGTATCCAACAACAGAACTCTTATCTCCTGTAATGTCTCCACTTGTAGCATACTTTAGCAATTCTCCTTTTGTGGCACCAAGTTCTTTGCATGCAACCATTGTTGATGCAATAGCGCCATATCCACAAGCACTAACATTTCTTTCCTGTAAAATCTCATAAAATCTATCTACGTCTAATTCTAAAATAGGCTCAATTAAAGCCAAATCTTGCTCATGAGCAAATTCATTTGGTTCATAATGTGTAAAATCTGATGAACCTACAATCATTGTTTTCTTTTCTTTAGCAATTTTTGCAATTGACTTACCAATTTCTATGGAAACATCTTTTCTCTGATCAATTAATGAGATTGGAACAATTTTGAAATTTGATGCCATTTCTTGCAAGAATGGAATTTGTACCTCTAGACTGTGTTCTCTTGAATGTGCAAAACTGTCTATTTCTATAATATTTGTAATCTTTGAAATCTTTTCTGCTGTATCTGAATCGACTTCTACTTGCCCTAGTGGCGTTTCCCATTTACAATCTTTCATTGTTGCAACATTGCTTCCAACACCCCAATGATTTGGCCCTATGATTATGAAAAGTTCTGGAATATCTGATGATATTGCATAAAATGATTGGCATGCAATTGGACCTGAATACATGTACCCTGCATGTGGACAAATTATCCCAAAAATTTTTTTTCTGTCATTTGATGGAGGAAATTTTCCTGGTCCAAATTTGTGCAAAAATGATTCTTTGATTGATTGTTTTAATTCATTTTTTTCGCCTGGATAGAACATTCCGGCTACAGCCGGTGTTCTAATTTGCATTACTCTATTTCCTCTTCCGTAATCTTTGTTTCAAAATCATCGATTTCGTATTTCATTGGATCGTCTTCTTTTAATTCTCCTCTTTCTATGAGAATTTGACGAACCAAAAGCCAATAAACCGTGGCAAGAGCTTTTCTTCCTCTATTGTTTGCTGGAATGACTACATCTAATTTTGATGTAATGTTATCTGTATTGGCAATGCCGATAACTGGAATTCCTGCGTTTGTTGCCTCAGTGATTGCTTGTTCATCTACTTGAGGATCAGAAATTAGCAAAATTTTTGGTTCAATATAATATGGCAATGAAGGATTTGTTAAAGTACCTGGCATGAATCTGCCCAATAGTTTCTTTGAGCCTAAAACCTCACAAAACTTCTCAATTGGTGTGTTTGCATACTGTCTTGCTGAACACACTATTAATTTGTCCGCACCTAAACGATTGATGAATTTTGCTGCGGTTTGAATTCTCTCTAATGTGATATCTAAATCAAGCATGTAAAGCCCTTCTGGACTAGCCTTTGTGATGAATGGCTTCATGAATGTAGTTTTTACCTGAGTTCCTACTCTGATCCCTGTAGATAGGATCTTCTTTTTGATGTCTGTTGCTTCTGCTTGTTGACTCATAGCGATTTTAAATCTCAACCATACCGCGTATTAAATCATGCTCTGATAGGCGTATCAACTCATTGAGTTTTGCTACTCTTTCACCTCCAACAACACCAACTTTGAGCATTTTTGACTTTGTAGCCAGTCCTATGTGGGAAATGTGTGAATCTGTGGATTCTCCAGATCTATGTGATGTGATTAATCGAATATTATTCTGATTTGCCAAATCTGCAAATTCTATTGCGTCAAAAAGACTCCCTGCTTGATTTACTTTGAGAATTGCAGCATTACAAGATTTTGCCTCGATTGCCTTTGCCAAAATATTCTTGTTAGTAACTGTAAGATCGTCTCCTGTAACCAAAGTCTTTGGAAATCTTGCAGTAATTTCTGCCATGTCTGAAAATGCTTCTTCATGAACAGCATCTTCGGCATAGATCAGCTTATATTTTTCAATAATGCCAGATGCAAATTCAATTTGATCTGATGGGGAATTTTCAAATCCTGCTCTATCGTAAATGTATCTTTGTTTTTTTTCATTCCATTGTGTTGATGACGCAAAATCAACTCCTAATGAAACTTCTTTTCCCAAAGTAAATCCTAAATTTTCAATTGCCTTTGCAGATAATTCTAACGCTTTTTCATTATTGGCTTTTGGTGCCCATCCACCTTCATCGCCTCTACCGTTTGTAAAACTTGGATCTTCTTTTTGTAAAACACTTCGTAATTCTTTGTGGACCTGTAGGTTTGTCTCAATAGATTCTCTGATAGTTTTTGAGCCTGTTGCACAAATCAAAATTTCTTGTATGTCTGGTGTTCCTGGACCTGCATGAGCTCCCCCTCCCAAAATATTCCCTAGGGGAAATGGGAATTTGAAAGATGATTCTGATGATAATATCTGAAACATTTGTTGGTTTGTTGCTTTTGCAGCTGATTCCATGGATGCAATTGTTACAGCAAATGCAAGTGCACCTCCGATATCTGAATAATTTGTTGAGCTGTCAAGACTCTTTAATGTATCATGGATTGATTTGAGATCTGATGATTCTAAACCTACAAACTTTTGAGAATTCTCTTTTAATATTCTGAGACTTTCTTCTGGCTTTCCATTTGGAAAACTTACTGCTTCATATTTTCCTACACTAGCACCGGATGGTGCACAAACTCTTCCTAGAAATTGATTATCTGAAATAATGTCTACTTCGATTGTTTTACTGCCTCTGCTATTGTATAACACACGTCCTTCAATAGATGTGATCTTGGGCAATCTATTCTAACTCTGATTGTACTTCTTGATTTCTTCTCTGTATTGCTTCGTAGAACGGAATTATCTGCTGAATTGTTTCAAGAGATGTTAGCAACATTCTTCTACAACAATATCGAGAAATTCCTAAAGAATCTAGTACTTTTGCAGGATCTTCTCCTGATCTAACTTTATTTTGATAATCATCATACTTGTCTGCAATCAAATTTCCACAAGTAAAGCATCTGACAGGAATTAACATACGAACGAAAAAGTAATCAAGGATTATAAAAACCATGCAAGAAATTTTCCTTGCGGGCGTCGCCCAGCCTGGCCAAAGGCGCTAGCTTGAGGGGCTAGTCTCTCAGGAGTTCGTGGGTTCAAATCCCATCGCCCGCATACAAAATCTACAAAAAATTACTTTTGCAATTTGTTAATTGCATTAATGAGATCAGATCGTCTTTTCTCTTCAGTTATGGCACCTCTTGCATCCTCCACCAAAATTCTATTTACGTCTATTTTTCTTCTAGTTTCTTTTACCACTTTATCATACATTGAAAATGGATACAAGTTGAGATACATGTTTTCCATAATTTCAAAAATTCTTATTGCATCAGAAATTTCACCGATCCTGATTTTATCAAAAATCATTCTTTTTAGTTCCCCAACGCAATCTAGTAATCCAAGAACATATGATTCTGGTAACACATTCAATTTCTTATCTGTTGGAATTTCTTTTTTTTCAAAAATTGCGACTAGACAAGATGCTTCTACAAATTCTTGTTCGGGAGTAATGATATATCTTCTAAGATCTCCTTTTGCTTTTTTCTGATATTTTTTTAGTAATGATTCTGCTTTCTTCAGATTTGTTTTTGCAGATTTCTTATCTCCTTTGTGTACTGCTATAATTGCCCTGCTACACAGTATGATAACCTCTCTAGTGTTTTTCAACAAAAATTCTCTTGAATCCTGAACTTCTGATAATGTTTTTGATATTTTATTTAGAGATGTTTTTACATTCTTTAGTGTCATACAACGTTTCCAAAAAACTAGGATAAAGTCGTTTGCTCTATACTGCTATTTCTTTATGGGTTATCTTGTTGGATTCATCATTGTAGCACGTTCTTTTAGCTTTTGATCTACTAAGGCCATTATGTATTCGTCTGGCTCTGCTTGACAATCCCCTATGTTTACAGCGTGACCATCCATTGTTTCTGCAATGCATCCTGATTCGGTGACTGCAACAACTCTTACTCTTTCAATGTTTTCTTCTGGAGATACGTACCACATTAAATAAGCAAACAGTATAACTGCACCAACCAAAATTATACCTCCAACCATAAAAATTGAATTTTTGTTAGATGAGTTGTTTGCTTTGTTATTGTATCCGGACATATTTTTTCTACATTTATACCAGATAAAAATGAAAATCATCTTTTTCAACTGTAATTTTTATGATTAATTTCTGTCAAATCATTCCTAAAGCTCTTATTTTGGTGTGAGATTTTGTAAATTATGGAAATTACTGTAGATCAAATGTATCAGATTGAAAATAATGGTCATGCTATGGGTTTTTTGAAAAAATTTATGATGGAAAATGCAGGAGCTGCTGCTGTAAAAAGACTAATTGAAAAATTTGGAAATGTTAAATCAAAAAACATTCTGATTTTTGTAGGAATGGGTAACAATGGTGGTGACGGTTTAGTTATGGCAAGACATCTTGCTGGATATGGCGCTAAACCTATTGTGAAGTTACTTGGCTCTCCAGAAAATATCAAAACAGAGGAAAGTAAATGGAATTGGTCCATTTTGCAAAAGATGCCTTCCGTTAAACTTCTTACTGGAAATGAAATGAATTTTGATTTAACTCCTGACATTATTATTGATGGTATTTTAGGTACTGGAATTTCAGGAGAAATTCGAGAACCTTATGCAACTGCAATTAATTACATCAACAGTCAGAATTGTTTCAAGTTTGCAGTAGATGTGCCATCTGGATTAGATCCACAAACTGGTGAGACAGCAAATATTGTTACAAAATGCGATATGACTGTAACCTTTCACAAAATGAAACAAGGGATTCCAAAAAGAAAAGATTTGACAGGTGAACTGTTTGCCGAAAAAATAGGAATTCCACCCGAAGCTGAAGAGGGAGTATTATGAAAGTCCATCAAATCCAAGTAGGAAATATGCAGAATTTTACATATGTAGTTGAAGATGAGGATACTGGGGAGGCTATAGTCATTGATCCTTCCTGGGATCTTATTGAGTTAGAATTAATCATCAAAAGAAATGATCTTAAAGTAAAATACATTGTAAACACTCATCATCATTTTGATCATACTTTGGGAAATGAAGGTATGGTAAATTCCACAAATGCCAAAATCATTCAACATGAAGCGTCCGAATTACAACATGATGTCTCGGTAAAGGATGGAGATGTGATAGAGTTTGGAAATTCAAAATTAACTGTGTATCATACTCCTGGTCACTCAAAAGACAGTATGTGTTTAATTGGTGATGGGAAGATCTTTTCTGGTGATACGCTCTTTGTTGGTAACTGTGGAAGAGTTGATTTACCCGGCGGCAGTGCAAAGGAACTCTATCACAGTCTTTTTGATGTCTTGTACTCCTTAGATGATAATCTTGTTTTGTACCCTGGTCATAATTATGGACATGCTGAAACATCTACTATTGGACGTGAAAAAACAACAAATCTTGTTATGCAAAAAAGAACAGAACAAGAATTTGTTGATATGATGGGTTAGAGATTTGAATGATATTGAATTACTGGGAAACACTGGTAAGGCTCAATCTTTTATTGACTCGATCAAAACTGGAAATTTCTTATTCTCATTTGTAATCTCATATACTCAAACATGTGAAATTCCTGGAATCACTTTTGCAGGTGCAGATAAAGATTCAATTCAATTTACTCCTCCTGCAGACGCTGAATATCTTCACTATGGATATTGCAAAACAATCAAAAATATTCCTATGACTCCTGATGGAAAACCCACTCCTGCTATATTGACAAAAACTGCATTAGAGTCGTCTAGCATTCCTCATCTAGTAATTAATGCAGGAAGCAAAATTTCACCTCAATTACCTTTTATTCAAACTGGGTTGACTTATGGAAAAAACATCTCAGAAGAATTTGCAATGACCGATTCCCAAATCATTCAGGCAGTTGATTATGGAAGAATTGTTGGACGAAGCTTGGCATCTATGACTGATTGTTTAATGATTGGAGAAAGTATTCCGGGTGGAACGACTACTGCTCTTGCAGTTTTACGAGGTTTGGGATTTGAGGCAAAGGTAAGTTCTAGCATTCCAAATAATCCTGTTGAACTCAAAAATCGTATTGTAACTTCTGCACTGGCAAGAATTGATTCAGAACATCCCTACAAAATTGTTGCAAGTGTTGGAGATCCAATGATTGCATTTGTGACAGGAATGTTAAGTTCTGCATCTGAAATATCTAAAGTAATACTAGCTGGTGGCACTCAAATGGCTGCCGTATTGGCATTTGCATCAAAAATTGGATTTAATGAGGAAAACACTGCAATTGGAACTACATCCTATATCACAAATGATTCAAACGCAAATTTTACAAAAATTATTTCAGAAATTGCTGACATTCCAGCATTATCTGTCAATCCTGGTTTGGAAAATTCTAAATTTTCTGGACTAAAAGCATTCTCTGAGGGATTTGCAAAAGAAGGTGTAGGTGCAGGTGGAAGTATTATTGCATCAATGATCAAGTCTGGACTTTCATCTGAAAAATTTTTGGAACTTGTCGAAAAAGAATATCATAGAATATTTACTTCACTGTAACTGATTTTGCTAAATTCCTTGGATAGTCTGGATCTGTATCCTTTTCTAATGCTGCATAGTATGAAAGCAGTTGAATTGGTATGATTTCTGAAATTAAAAATGATATTTCATTTGATTTTGGAATTTCTATCCAAAAGTCATATGCATCACTCTCTGTATCTGAGATTCCAATGACTTTTGCACCTCTTGCACTGATTTCTCTTGCACTAGTAAGTGTGTCTGTGTATGTTGAATCATTTGGATTGATGATAATCACAAAAACATTTGAGTCCATTAGGGCAAGAGGCCCATGTTTTAACTCTCCTCCCGGAATCCCTTCAGCATGAATGTATGTTAATTCTTTTAGTTTTAGTGCTGCTTCTATTGCAATTGGATAATGCATACCTCTTCCAAGTACATAGATATCTGAAACCTTCTTCAATTCCTTGGCTATTTGCTGAATCTTTAAGGGATTTTCTAAAATTTTTGATATTGATTGAGAAATTTCACCAAAATCCACTCTGAAACTATCATCGAGTCTTTGAACAATCTTAAACAATATTGCCAATTGTGACGTAAAGCTCTTTGTTGCAGCTACTCCTATTTCTGGACCGCAGTTCATTCCAATAACAACATCTGATTCTCTTGCTAAAGATGACGTAAGAATATTTACGATTGAAATAATTTTACAATTTTTTTGTTTTGCTATCTTTATTGCGTCTAAAACATCAGCACTTTCACCACTTTGGGATATTGCAATAAGGATTGAATTTGATTCTATGCTGTCTGGTGAAAATTGGAGTTCGCTAGACATAATTGGCTCTGCTTTTATCTTGGCATATTTTGATAAGATTTGTTTTGCAATTAATGCAGAATTATAACTTGTTCCACTTCCAGTAACATAGATGTTTTTTGCGTGTTTGATGTAATCAGATGTCTTTTCAATTGCATCATCTGTTTTTACTCCTGCATCAAGAATACTCTCATTTTGTTCATGAATTTCTTTTAATGTAAAATGTGCAAATTCGCCTTTGTATGCATCTGCAAATTCTTTTGAAACTTTTGTGATTTTTGATCTTACTGATTCTCCTCTGAAATCAAAAATCTCCATCTTATTGTTATCTATTAAAACAAAATTTCCATTGTCTATGTAAATTGCATCATCTGTGTATTCGATAAATCCTAGTACGTCACTAGACAAAAAGAAATTTTCTTTCCCAACTCCTATGATCAACGGTTCATGAAATCTTGCTGCAGCAAGTTGACCGTTCTCAAACATCGCCACAAAAGAATAATGTCCTTTTAATTCCGAGACTGTTTTGATGATTGCTTCTTTAACATTTTGTATTTTGTCGTAATTTCTCTGCAGTAAATTTGCAATTATTTCGCTATCTGTATCGCTTTTGAATTTGAATCCATCTTTTTCTAAATTGGCTTTTAATTCTTGAAAATTTTCAATTATTCCATTGTGAACAATGGCAATCTTTTCTGATGTGCTTTTATGCGGATGGGCATTTACATCTGTTACTTTTCCATGAGTTGCCCATCTTGTATGTCCTATTCCTATTTTGCCTGGCAATGACTCTAAGTTGAGTTTAGAATTTACCTCGTCTACTTTACCTGTTCCTTTCTTGAGTTCAATCTGATTGTTAGATTCTGTAGCCACTCCTACACTATCATACCCACGATATTCCATTCGTTTTAGGCCTTTGACAATTATTGGTGCTGCTATTTCCTCTCCATAATACCCTATTATTGAACACATGACAGTATACTATCTCCTGAGATTATTTACCGATAAAAAGCGTATTATTGGATTATTCTGAAGGGCTTTCGCTCTTGGCCTCAGTTGCCGGTTCTTGTGTGGTCTCAACCTTTGCTTCTTCTGTTGTATTTGTTTCTGCTTCCTCTGTAACTGCTTTAGGTTCTTCTTGTTTTGTTTTCTCTAAAATTTCAGGTAATTTTGATTCTGGTGCAAAATGAATGTTGTCTTCTTCTGTTAGTGTAACAACATATGATGGAATGTCTACTTTTCTATCTCCGATCATAACATGTCCATGAATAATTGCTTGTCTTGCTTGGTATGGTGTTTTGAAGCCTAGCTTCTTTGTAACTATTGATTGTAATCTGCGTGAAAGCAAATCATCAACTTGTAAATTCAAAACATCATCTAACGTTGAACCGCCACTTACCAATCCTATTCTTTCTAGTGACTTCATCAATATTGGTTCTTTTTCTTCTCTTTCGTCTTGTCTTAATGCAAGTAATGATCTTGCTTGATGTCTGACTCGTGACAGTTCAGTATGTGCTTTCCACAATTCTCTTTTAGTTCTTAATCCAAATGTTCCTAGAATTTTCAATTCATCCATCTTTAATTCATAATTTAGAGGTCTCTTTGGTTTTCTCCAAGCTCTTCGTGGATATTTAGGATCTCCCATCTAATTCACCTACTCTTTCTTCTCCGCTGGAGATTCTTTCTTTTCTGCTGGTGCTGCCTCAGCTGTTGCGCCAGCTGCTACTGGTGCAGCTACTGCTGCTGGTGCCGCAGTTTTTGCTGGAGCTACTTTTCCTCCTTTAGCAACTCCTACTGCTCCACCTTTTCTACCTGTAGTCCTGGTTCTTTGTCCTCTGACTTTAAGGCCGTTTAGATGGCGATAACCTCTCCAACTGGCAGTGATTCTTTCACGTTCAATATCATTTCTTAAAGTAAAATCAATATCAGATGTCAGCAGATGAATGTCTTTTCCTGTTTCTACATCTTTTCTTCTGTTGAGGAACCATGTTGGAAATCTTCCAGATGATGGATCTGTAATTAACTTCTCAATTGATTGTACATCTGATTCTGTCAAAAACCCAATGTTTGAATTTGTATTAATTTTCAAAGTATCTAATATTGCAGTGGCAAAATTGTATCCTATTCCTTTAATCTGGGTCAGGCCTACGAGAACCTTTTTAGCTCCAGGAATATCATTTCCTACAATCCTTACAATGTGTCTGTATTCTTGAGTGCTCAAGTATTCAAAAATTCTAGGTTACCCCGATAAAAACCATGCTAGGCGTCATCTGGCTGAATTTCTGGGTTAAAATATGAAAACACTCCTAGTTAGATCTAAAATATAGTTTATCTGAAATCTGAATCCTCAGTCCAATCCTTTCCTTGAACATTCCATTGGTTACATTGGCAGCATTTCTTTACTCCTCTCTGAGAATCAATATCTATACAATAGCAGTGGACTCCTTTGCCAGATGGGTCATTACCACACAATTTTTGCATATGTCACATATGTGGGTTTTTTTTACTAATTATCTTATTGATCTGAAAAATACTGAAAAAGTTTTTTATTATAACGTGATAAATTTGTTAAAATGACAGATGAATTTGATCGTGAAAAAGTAGTAGATTGTATGTTTGATCCTGTTACATCTGCAATTTTGGCAGGATTGGAGGATGGTGGAAAATCATGCTCTTATCTGGCAGAACAGGCATTTGTTTCTGAAAGTGAAGTTGTAGAACGATTATCTTATTTGATTGAACATGATTTTGTTAATCAATCTTCTGATGGTGGAAACCCTTTTTTCACTGCAAATTCTGAAAAACTAACTAAAATTGTAGAAGATAACGAAAACTTTGATGCAACAATTGAAGGACTAGAAAAAATGGATAGTTATCTTAACTAGATCACTTTTTTCGATTCTTAATTGCATAAATCCCAACACCTGCCATTCCAATTAATCCGATAACTAGAATGTAAAGTGAAATAAATCCAATTGATTTTGCACCTGCATCTGGTTCTGGCCCTATTACTCCGAAAATTTTTGTTGATTCTTGATCAGTGCTTTTGATAACTAGTTGGTACTTTCCAGATGAAAAAATATCAAAACTTCCTTCAAATACCTCCTCGTTTATTGATTGAGAATCTATCTTAATTCCTAATGGATCGTACACCTCTGCTGAAAACACTCCTTCTTTAAAACTGAGAATCTGTACGGCGTAAATCCCATTGTCATTTTGCTCTTGGTCTAATTCTATTTCTATTATCAACTCTTGTCCAAAGCTTACTTCACCTTCTTCTTTTGCAAGATCCTGGAAAATTACTTGATTACCATAAAATGATAAAACAATACCGATTGCTACCATTACTCCTACTATTACCATTAAAATGCTGGATTTTTGCATATTTTTTAAAAAAATGATCTTTAGTTTAAACCTAATTTTCTTAATTTTGTCTGTGTATAAAGTTAGATTTGGTTAAAAAAGTTAGCCTAGGCTAAATTTTAAATAAAGAACCGGTTGATTCTGAACTATGATTACTAGTAGGACACTTGTAATGGGAATTTCCTTGTTTGCTATATTGGGATTATCTGTGATGATCTTATTACCTGTCTTTTCAAATGCCCAATTAGAAGAAAAAACATTTGTTACTCATTCAGGTCAGGTTATTCAAACTTCTGGTGAGATATTAGATCCAGTTTATTCTGTTTCAACAGTAGATTTTGATCCTGATGCGTTTTTGCGAAATTTTGAATATGGACGAGTATCAGAATCTGAAAGCGGTCAAACTATCAGAGAATATACGATAATTGCTGAAGATGATAAAATTCAAGAAATATCTCCCGGTGTGTTTTATAATGTTTGGACTTTTAATGGAACTGTTCCTGGTCCTACCATTCGTGCAACAGAAGGTGATCTGGTAAGAATCCATTTTGTTAATAATGGATCCAAATCACATACAATGCATTTTCACGGAATTCATCAGGCCGAAATGGATGGTGTGTTTGAGATTGTTGGAGGTAACGGTGGACAATTTACTTATGAGTTTGTTGCTGGTCCAGCAGGTGTGCATCCATATCATTGCCATGTGATGCCATTAGAAGAACATATTGTTCATGGATTGTATGGTGTTTTTATTGTTGATCCTAAAGAAGGGCGAGCACCAGCTGATGAGATGGTGATGGTTCTAAATGGTTTTGATACGGATTTTGATACAGAAAATAATTTTTATGCTGCAAACACTATTCCGTTCTATTATCAGCATCATCCAATTCAAATCAACACTGGCGAATTGATTAGAATCTATGTAGTGAATATGGTTGAGTTTGATCCGATAAACAATTTTCACCTACATGGAAATCTATACCAATACTATCCAACTGGCACTGATTTGGTGCCATCAACCTATACTGATATGATAACATTGTCTCAAACTGAGCGTGGAATCATGGAATTTCAATATGACTATCCAGGAAAATATCTCTTTCATGCCCACAAGGTAGAATTTTCTGAAAAAGGCTGGGTGGGATTGTTTATGGTAAAAGACTCTGTAAAATCACAGGGAGAACAATATGGAAACTAACAATACGACCTCAAGAGGCCGAGTTATTGCAAGTGGTGTGATTCCATTTGTTTTTGTAGTCTTGATGATTGCCTATATTTTTGGACCTGGTGCAGACTTGTTAGATCTTGGTATTCCTTTACCTGAAATAAATATGGAAAAAGTTGATTTTCAAAAATCTGAGATCCATGTAACTGTAAGAAACACTGGTCCCATTCCAGTACAAATTACTATGGCCGATGTCAATGACAGAATTCAACCTGCAGCAATAGAACCTGATGGATTTTTGGAACGATATGAAACTGCACTGGTGAGAATCCCTTTTGAATGGAATGAGGCAGAACCATATATTATTGGATTGACAATTGATGACGGTACAAGATTTGAAAAAGAGATAGAGGCAGCAGCTCCTGCATTAAAACCTGATTTAGAGTTTGTAGGATTTTTTGCAATTATTGGAACATATGTAGGGATTGTGCCTGTGATGATTGGTTTGCTTTGGTTGCCCTTTATCAAAAAAATCAGCAAAAACAAATATCATTTCTTTCTCGCATTGACGGCTGGCCTCTTGTTGTTTTTAGCAATAGATTCTGTTGAAGAAGCATTTGATATTACAGCAGAAAATTTAGGTGGTAGTTTTAACGGCGTTTTGCTTATTGCAACAACAACTGTGCTTTCTTTTTTGGGACTTTACTATGCTTCTGAAAAACTAACAAGTAAAGCTGATTCTCTAAAAATTTCCAAGCCTGTTGCAATTGGATTAATGATTGCAATTGGAATTGGATTGCATAATTTTGGTGAGGGTCTTGCAATAGGTGCTGCAGTCGGTTTGGGTTCCATTGCATTTAGCACATTTTTGATAGTTGGATTTGCATTGCACAATACTACTGAAGGATTAGCCATAGCAGCTCCGATGTCACGCGGTAAATTACAGGTAGGAAAACTAATTCTGTTGGGGTTGATTGCAGGTTCTCCTGCCATTTTTGGAGGCTGGATGGGAGGTTTTAGTTACTCTCCTTTATCTGCGGTCATTTTTCTGTCAATTGGCGCCGGGGCAATTTTTCAGGTCATTGTAGTTATTCTCAAATGGATACGTGAGGAAGGAGACGGGACTCTATCAAGTTCTGCAGCAGTCTCTGGATTTGCACTTGGAATGCTAATTATGTATTTGACAAGTATTTTGATCTAGTCATATGGGTTCGGGATGAATTGTAATTACTGCATTTTTTATTTCTGCTCTGATGATATGTTCTATCTTTGATGTTATGTCATGAACCTTCTCAATGGACAAGTCTCTATCAAAAGAACAATCAATATCGATTTTAAGAATATTCTCAAAATTTAACGAAACTATTCTCCCTATTTTTTTAATTTCTGGATATTTTTCTAGAATTCTACGAATCCTTGTTTCAGTTTCCTTGTCTTCTACGTTGAAATTTTTTGGTATAGTCAAAAATGGTTCTAAATGAATTGTAACATGTTCAACTTTGGGTATGCTTTTTTGAATGCTTTCTTCTACTGTCTCAGAAATTTTATGTGCTGAATACAGATTGATTTCTCTGTCTACCATTACATGCAAATTTGCAAATGTCTTTCCTTTTGACTTATGTGTGCTAACATTATGAACCCCTTTTACACCTGGTATGTTTTTTGCAATGTCGTGAATTTTTGCATCTAATGGTACATTTTTCCAATCTGGTTCAAAATGAATGGTTATTGATGCATTTGAAATTTTCTCTTTGATATTGGCTTCTACTTTGTCACTAATTTCATGAGCGTTTTCAAAACTTGCATCTCCTCTTAATGAAATTGTAATGTCTGCAAAAATCGTATCTCCTGATCTTCGCATTAGAATTGCATCTGCATCAATTACTCCTTCTGTACTTGTCACGATATCTCTAACCTTTTTGACAAGGTCTGGAGAAATTATGTCAGTAAGATCTTGTGCTGTCTTGTAAACGAGTTTTATGCTTAGAATTGCTAGGACAACTCCTAAAATTAATGCTGCAATAAAGTCACCACTGTAAAACCCGTACATTGCAAATACTATTCCTCCTATTGCCACTCCTGTAGACCCTAAATCCATGAAAGCATGGTAGAAATCTGCCTTGAGTGTACTTCCTCCGATTCTCTTAATTGATCTTCGCAGTAAAGCGATCCTAAAAATGTCAATCCCTATAGTGTATAATCCTCCAATTATCGCAAACATTCCAGGTAGTATGCTTGGCGGTGGACTTTGCAATCTCTGGATGGATTCGTAAATGAAAAATATTGCAATAAGAAAAATTGCTATTCCTCCAATTAACCCTCCGAGTGACTCTACTTTGCCATGTCCATAGGTATGTTCTTCATCTGGAGGTTTTATCGCCATTCTGGCAGCTAAAAGTAAAACTAATGTTACAACACTATCTAACAGTGCATGTATGCTGTCTGTGATTAGTCCTAAACTATTAGAGGTTATTCCAAACACAAATTCTACTATAAACGCAGAGAATATAGCTACAAGTGAAATCTGTAAAACCCGAGTTCTTTGAACAAACATTGCTCCTATGGGTTGTTTTAACATGTATTACAACTATTCTAAAGAGGAATCATACGACAAGATTATTTGTGATAATGCATGATTTTTATTGATTTGAAAATATTTCATGCTTTTTTGTTATTTTCACTATTTTCTTTAATTCCTGTCACCCATGCTGACGCAGCAAGCAATCCAAACCTCTTTGTTTCTGCTGAAAACCCGCAATTCAACAATCGCTTTTCTGGCTCTATGGTAGTTGAAGTTGTAATACGAGATTCAAATCTACAAGATACCGATGAGGGCAAAGGAGAACCTGATGTAACAATCAATGGAAAAACTCTCAGGATGGTTCAGGCAACTGATGGAAACTGGTATGCGTATTTTGCAAATGTCGACAAAGCCAAGATTGCTGATTCTACTGTGGGACTACCTGGCAAAGGTCTGGATTTTGGCGTTTTCTGTAGCAGAAACACTGCAACATCTGTTTTTGGAATATCTCTATCGGAAACTGATGGATTTTCCATTCCTCGTGATTCTGGAATTTCGGGATTCACAAATGGAAATACTGGATTTTCTCAATGTACTGGAAGTCTCTCAAGTGGAGCTAATCTAAACAATGTTGTCCGAAATGCAAAATCCATCAACACCAATCCAAACATTCCATCAGGACAAATTGGACTTGATTCTGATGCTTGGCCGTTAATCCAATTATTCTCCTTTGATGATGTTACAGTTCAATACAATCGTGGTGGAGGTATACAAAGTGTAGACTTGGAATATGATGAAAGTGACAATATCTCAATAAAAATTGATAGAGAACGATATCCTGAAAACTCTGAAGTGTTTCTTACTTTAACTGATTTTCAACTAAATCAAGATCCTACAGATGAGGATTCTTGGACATTTAACATCGATTCAAACTCTGCAACATTTTATCAAGCATTTGACAGCAACGGTGCAAATTCTGCAAATGGTGGAGCAGGCTTGGTAAACCTAAACTCCTTTTTGTCTAGTTTGGGATTTGAAGATAATGGAAAATTATTTCTGGATTTAGGTTCTATAATGAAATTAGATGTTAATTCTGAACAGCCAACAAATTCTATTACAAATGGTGTGAACTCTTTTTCACAAATAATTACACTCGTTGAAGATGGACCAAATTCCGGAATATTTGATTCTGCAGATGACAACGATGATTCAATTCTACAAATATTGGATAATGCCCCAAGAGGCCAAACAGGTAGAATAGAGTATGATAGAAAGTCTTTGTCTGTTCTAACCGGATTTTCTACTGCGTCAGTTTCAA
Organism: Nitrosopumilus sp. K4; assembly: GCF_018128925.1. NCBI lineage: Archaea > Thermoproteati > Nitrososphaerota > Nitrososphaeria > Nitrosopumilales > Nitrosopumilaceae > Nitrosopumilus > Nitrosopumilus sp. K4. The sequence continues at coordinate 1,179,119 of NZ_CP067007.1, read as the reverse complement.
TAGGTGAACCACAATTGACAATTGTTTCTAGTACCCAACAGTTGAATCCTGGAACTAAATACAAATTGTCTCTGATTGATCCTGATCAAAACATCAATTCTGGCGCTAGGGATCATCTTGATGTTTTCCGTGATTCTGCGCTTCTTCCGAGCCTACAAATTGGAAATCCAATAACCTTACAAAATGCATTTGACTTCCAATTTTTTTCTCTTTCAGCAGATCCCTTGACCACAGGCGATGATGCAAATTCCTCATTACCTGATACCAATTCAGACATTTTGCATATTGACACTTCAAATGTTGCCAATGGTTCTTTTGAGAAAATATCCTTTAATCTTGGGCTTTCTGCCTCGGAATTAAACTCTGTTTTGATTGATCAATCCACTTCAGGAATTGATGGGACAAATTGGCTTAATTATGATTTTAGATCATTTGAGAAAGACTTTGGTCTGACTGATTTTTCAAATACTAGTATTCAACTCTCTTTTGGCTCATTAGGTTCGTCTCCTGTAACTCTTGTTGACGCTGGAGATTTGTCTTCGTCCCAAGGATTTTTTCAATTAGATGATGACGACATTCAGTCGATCTCAAGTAAAAGTGGAACTGTTTTTGTTGTCATTGATTTTGGTTCATCAGGAATTATTTCAAATGAGCCAAATAACCAACCGGTAGTTTTTGATTTCTTTTCTTTTGGAATAGAAGATGATGGTACAACTATCAATAATGCTATCTATAGATTTGAACTAGAAGAAACAAGTGACAACTCTTCAGAATTTACTGGTACAATTGAGTATGCAGTAACAAACCAATTAAACATTTTAGATTCTGATTTCATCCAAACAATTCGTCCAATTGATGATCAAGTAAAATTCATTGTAACTGATAGATTGATTGATGATGAAGGAATTTCAGTTTCATACTCTGATCTTGATCAAGTTGGCATTACAACTATAACATCAACAAAATCTGATATATTCACAAATTCTGGAACTGTATATGCAAGCTCATCTTCATTTAGATTTGGTCAACCAGTTACTCTGACCCTAAATGATCCTGATCTTAATTTGAAAAATGATGTAGTTGATATCTACTTTGTAATTGATGATCCGAACTCTCCATATGTTGATACTGTTGGAAAAGATGGAACTGTTCTACTTGAAGTGCTAATCAAAGACATACGATACAAAAGATGTACTGTAGATGGAGTAGAACATGGAGGTTTGGCCGATACTGGTTTTACCCTGGTTGAAACTTCTCCAAATTCTGGAGTTTTTACAGGCGTTTTCAAAATGCCATCTAAAATTTGTGACAAATCTGGAACAAAATTAATCTCAACTGCTGGAGGCAGTCTTGATGCAAAATATCATGACTCTCGTGACAGCTCTGGAAATTCTAACATCTTTAGCTTACTACGTAGCAAATCTACGACTTCTTTTTCATCAAATCCTGTTCTGAGTAGTACTAGTGTTCAAAAGCCTATCTCAGGAAATATTGAAGAGATCTTCTTGTCTGGAAGTTTGACAAATCATAAGAGAGGCGTTCCACTAACTATCACGCTTACAGGACCTGATGGAATAATTCAGGACTTTGCTGCAACACTTTCAAGCGGTGGGGGATACAGAACCGTTTTTTCAATAAATGAAAATTCGTTAACTGGAACTTACAAGATAATACTTTCTCATAGTGGTGTGAATGTTGGAACTGTTTCATTTGTTGTACATGACCCTCATATTCCAGATTGGGTAAAGAATAATGCAAGATGGTGGTCTTCTTCTACTGTGTCTGATAGTGAATTTGCTGAAAGTCTTGAACACTTGATTGATGAAGGAATAATTTCAATATCTCCTACTGAAAGAAACTCATCAACAGAAAGATCTATTCCAGATTGGGTAAAGAATAATGCAAGATGGTGGTCAGACAACAAAATCTCTGATAGTGATTTTATAAAATCAATTCAATACTTAGTCAAAAAAGGTATAATTCGAGTATAATCAGGTCAATTTTTCTTTCATTGAATACATAAATACTCTCAAACCAGATTCAAAATGAAAATGAGGCTCACGGGTTTTCTGGCATTATCTTTGTTAGCGATTTCTATATTCTCTTATGGATTTAGTGGAATGGCGTTTGCAGATTCTCATAACATTCCTCCAATTTCTGCTAAAACTGAACTTCCAAGCTATGAAAATGGTGATAGGGTCAAACTTACTGGAAGTATAAGAGATTATGATCCAGATTCTGGTACTGCATTAACATTTGTTATTAAATCACCCGACAACAACTTGGTTGCTGTTGGTCAATTAACTCCAAAATCTGACGGTACGTTTTCTAATTCGTTTGTAGCCGGTGGACCACTTTGGAAAATTAATGGTGATTATATCATTGAATTACATTATGGGCCTCAAGATGGTGAGGCAAAAATTGTTTATACTGGTGGAGAGTTTCAGGCACCTCCTCCTCAACCAGAACCAACCCCAAAACCAACACCTGAACCAAAACCAACACCTGAACCAGAACCAGAACCAGAACCAACACCTGAACCAGAACCAGAACCAGAACCAGAACCAGTTTGTGGCCCAGGAACCGAGTTAGTAAATGGAATGTGTCAAGTAATCAAGACTGAAGAACCAGAAGAAAAAGGTGGTGGGTGTTTGATTGCAACTGCAGCATTCGGTTCTGAATTGGCACCACAAATACAATTCCTAAGAGAAGTTAGGGATAACACGGTAATGAGTACTGCATCTGGTGCAGCATTCATGAGTGGATTCAACCAATTGTACTATTCATTTTCACCGACAATTGCTGATATGGAAAGAGAAAATCCAATGTTCCAAGAAGCAGTTAGAGCTTTCATCACTCCTATGATTTCAACCCTTTCAATAATGACTTTGGCAGATGATGGTTCTGAAGTTGAAGTACTTGGATTAGGATTATCTGTAATTGCATTGAACTTGGGAATGTATATTGCAGCACCTGCACTTATTGGATTCAAAGTACACAGACACTTTAAGACAAGAAACTAATCCTTTACATTCAAAACATTTAATGCCAAACAATCTTTTTTGATGTTTAATTGGTTTGCACGCCAACAACCTAGAAGGGATCATCAATTGATGTTCTCTCTAGAAAGTTGATTAGGTGTTTGCATGTTTGTTGAAAATCTCTTATTTGCAATAATTTCTTCTTTGTACTTGCTGACTTTTGAAATTGGAGAAATTGCTTTCTTTATTGTTGCTATGATTCTTGCTGTTGCAGTAATTGTCAAAGTCATAAAAAACAAAAAGTCAAAATCCAATAATCCGTGATAATTTTTGGTATTTTTTCACAAAAACCACTCTAACTTATTATACTGAAACAAATCACTATTTCTCATGCAAGTTGAATATGAGGAATTTGACACCATCGAAGACATCTTTCTATATATGGCCTCAGCTGCGCCTCCAATGAAAAATACTATGCCTATAAACTCCTACAAAGGATATGTCATGGCATTTATTCCCTTGAGTCCATCTACTGGCGATACATATCTGATGATTTATGCAAAAGGAACTCTTGAACCAGGAATTTATGAATTTGATGTGACCTCAAAATCATACAAAAAAGTTGAAGGAATTGAACGAGCAGATAAAAACTACTTTATTTCTTTGACTCCAAAAAGAAACACAATAGCTGACAAGGCTATTGAACATCTATAATTTCTTTGTTTGAATTTTTGGTGCAGACACTGATCTGCTTCTGGCATACTTGTCTATGATCTCATCGGGCGTTCTGCCGTTGAAAAGATCTTTGCATAATCCACGCAAGTATCTCATTATTGCCCAAGTACCTGCTTTCAAAATTCCATACATGAAAACTTTCATTGGTGGACCATATGTTTTGTTTCTCAGGATGATTGGGATGATATCGTTGATTACCCTGAGATTATTCTCCCAGCATTTCCAAAAGAGGGTAAACTGTGCCTCATTGAGATTTCCAAAATGCATTGAGTTTTTCTCACTAAAGTCTTGATACAATAATGGTGCAACTAAACCTCTAAAATTCATCTGTCTAAAGTCACTCATCATATCAATCGTATATTGAACATCATCTGGTGTTTCATCTGGCCAACCTATGATGATAGTTGCTGCAGGGAACCAATGATTTTCATTTAGAATTTTTGCACCTTCTCTTACAACACTGCCCCATTCTTCTGGTGCAAATGGTCTTGTCTTTACACCCAAATGTTTTTTGACCATCTTTGGTGCTACAGTTTCAATTCCTAAATTAGTTGCAAGCCATCTTCCAGTTTCATCTTGTTTGTTAATTTTTGAAATTTGTTGCATTAACACTGGATCAGCTGCTACTGCTGAAAATGTCATATGTGTTGTTCCAATAAAATTAGCTCCTAATCCTTTAAGGCTCTTCCAAAGGTCTGTAATTGCATCTCTGTTTGGTATGAAATCTCTGTTATCGCATCCGTAAAGTAGCATCTCATCTGAGTGCAACCAAACAGAATCGAATCCATAATCTAAGTTAATTTTTGCTTCTCTTTGAAGCCTGTCTACTGGTAAATCTTTCTTTGATCTTTTGTTGACATCGCAAAAGTCACATCCTCTACCACATCCTCTCATGGCCTCAATTAGTGAATTAATTGTAGGTCCTTCAATCTCTGGGATGTTTTGTATGTTTTTTACAAAACAATGCATTAATTCAGGGGCATCTCCTTTTTCTAAATCGTTAAACAAATCTAAAGCTAATTCATCTGCTTCGCCTACAACAACTGTGTCAATTCCATGAATCTTCATTCTGTCTGATTTTGCAAGCTCCCATGCCCCGTTGCCACCAACTACTACATGAAAATCATATTTTTTCTTTAACTGAATTATACTTGCACACATTTTTTTAAATTTCATAGCAACATAGGATAATTTTTCTGGTGACATTGTAGTTGTAACTGGGGCCATTCCTAGAGGATCCATAACATTAATTCCAACCACTTTGGTATCTGGACCAATTGATTTTTCTAACATTTCTGGATTTGCTACAAATACTTCATCTCGGTTGTATCCTTGTAATAGTGCACTTTCTACTCTTCTTAATCCAACTTGGGCTACTTTGACTTCTCCTGTAATTGGGTCTGTTTCTACTGCAGGACAAAACACTTTATCAAATACCCATTCTGGAAGAACCTCGTATGGCCCACAGGCAATAAATCCATAAAGAAAATTTCCTCTGTAATTTGTCATTAAACTACGATCTGCAGTCAATACAATACGTTTGCCCGACAATATTACCCATCTTCGTTTTACTATGGTATATATGATTTACGAGCACGAGTTGATTATTTTTCTTGTTATTGTAGCCACATTATGGTTTAGTTTTGTTAGATGCTCTATTTGCAATGTTTGCTGCCATTGCTCCAGCTCCTATACCGTTGTCTATGTTGACAACTGATAATCCCAATGCACAACTTTGTAGCATTGATGCAAGAGCACCAATTCCTTTTTCTCCATACCCATATCCTACTGATGCAGGTACGCCCACCACTGGGATATCTACTAAAGACGCAACCAAAGTAGGAAGAGCTGCTTCCATTCCTGCAACTACAACGATGCAGTCTACTTCTTCTTCTATCATTTTTTTCAAAATTGGAAAGACTCTTTGAATTCCTGCTACTCCTACATCAAAACTTGTAATGCATTTGCAATTCATTGCCTCGCACATTAAGCGAGCTTCCTCTGCCACGCCTATATCTGAGGTTCCTGCCGTAATTATTCCCACTTTACCGCCTTTGAATTTAATGGGTTTTTTGAACAACAACACCGTTGATGTCTTTTTTCCTGTCTTTAACTTGAATTTTGATTTTTTTACAAATGATACTACTTTTTGATAATCTTTTTTGTTAATCCTGGATATGACAACTGAATTTGTTTTGTCTATTGTTTTCTTTATGATCTTTTTTATTTCGTCTAATTCCTTATTTTCTGCAAAAATTACCTCTGGTATTCCTCTTCTGTTTTTTCTGTTAATGTCGATTTTTGCAATATCTCCAATCTCTTCAATTGAATAAAGTGATAATAGTTTTTTTGCATTTTTAGCTGTTATCTTTCCTGATTCTAGGGATTCAAGAATTTCATTAATTTCCATTAGATTGTAATCTGCTTAATGAATAAAAAAAGGCTTAGATTTCAATGCCTGATATTGCAGTCTTTACACTTTGAACTGCTGTATCAAACACTTTTTTCTCTTCATCGTTTAGATCCAGCTCTATGATTTTTTCAACACCGTTCTTTCCAATTACTGCTGGAACTCCTATTGTTACATCTGAATAGCCATACTCCCCGTCAAGATAAGTTGCAACTGGGATGACTTGCTTTCTGTCCCTTACTACTGATTCAATTATTGCAGATATTGCATTTCCTGGTGCATGAACTGTTGCACCTTTCAATTCAATAACTTTGGCTGCTACCTGCTTTGTATTTACTACAAGTTCGTCTAGTTTTTCTTTAGGCAAAAATGATGATAATGGAATTCCTGATACTGATGAAAATCTTGGTAATGGAAGCATATTTTCTCCATGCTCTCCAATCACAAGTGCTCTGATTGAATCACGAGAATGCCCTGTTGCTTCATGAATAAATTGTCTGAATCTTGATAAATCAAGCATTCCTCCCATTCCAAAAACCCTGCTTCTATCAAAACCTGATACTTTGTAGGTAATGTAGGCCATTGGGTCTAGAGGGTTTGTTACTGGTATAATCATGGAATCGTTTGCATATTTTTTGATATTTTCAACCACGCTTTTTACAATTGTTGCATTAATTTTCAAAAGGTCCATTCTTGTCATTCCTGGTTTTCTTCCAGATCCTGCAACAACAACAACAACGTCTGAGCCCTTCATATCTGCATAATCATTTGAGCCTTTTACTTCGACATCTATTCCTTGCTCTGATAACATGTGGTTGATATCCATTGCTTCTCCTTGTGGAAGCCCTTCTACAACATCTAATAGCAAAATTTGATCATCTAATCTCTTTAATGCAGAAAATAATGCTGCATCTCCGCCTACTTTTCCTGAGCCTATAATAGTAATCATGCTAATCGCTCTTAATTTTCAATAATTAAATCTAATGAAATTCATTTAATTTTAGACAGAATTTATATGCATTTTTGCTGATTTTCAGACTATGGTTATTGTCATAGATCCACAAATAGCTGGAATTTCTGGAGACATGATTCTCTCATCTTTGGTGGATATTGGCGCTGATAAAACAAAGATCATTAATGGAATAATGTCTTCTGAGAAATTTTTACCAAATTCAACTATATCTGAAATTGATTTTAAAAAAACTGAAAAACATGGAGTTCATTCCACCCAACTGGTTTTAAAAATTAATGAAAATGTACATGAAAGAAAGGGCGTTGAAATCAAAAAAGCAATATCTGACTCTGTAAATGATTTGGGCCTATCTGAACCTGCAAAAAAATTTGCAATATCTTGTATTGATACTCTGATAAATTCTGAATCTAAAATTCATGGCGTTTCAGCCGAATCAGTTCACTTTCATGAAGCCTCAAGTATGGATACTTTGATTGATATTGTTGGAACTGCAATTGCATCAGATGATTTAGGATTTTTTGATGAGACCATTGTATGTTTGCCTGTTTGCGTTGGTAGTGGTAGTGTTACGTTTTCTCATGGAACAATGTCAAATCCCGCTGGAGCTGTTCTTGAAATCTTAAAAAACTCTGGCTTGTTGATTCAGGGCGGGCAAGTAAAAGATGAACTCACAACCCCTACTGGTGCTTGCATATTGGCAAATCTCTCAAAAACCTGTATAGAGTATTATCCTCTCATGGAAATTCAATCAATTGGATATGGTGCAGGAACAAAGGATTTTGATTCCTTTTCAAACGTTTTAAAAATTGTTAGAGGGACTCAAAAAAACTCCACTGAAATGGACACAGTAAAAATTTTAGAAACTAATGTTGATGATGTTTCTGGAGAAATTTTAGGAAATCTGATTGAGACAATTATGAAAAAAGGAGCTAAAGACGTATCAATATATCATGGAATTACTAAAAAAGGAAGGCCAACTAACTTGGTATCTGTAATTTGTGATGATAATACGATGCATGATATTGTTGATACTTTAATTTCTGAAACTGGGACTCTGGGAATCCGTGTTTCTACTTCAAAACGATTTATCTTGCCTAGGGAGATAAACGAAACCCATGTTTCTCTTGAAGGTCAGTCCTTTTTGATAAAATACAAAACTGCATCATTTAAGGGAAAATCTGATTTTAAGATTGAATTTGAAGATTTGAAACATGTTTCCGAAAAATTAAACATGTCAATAAAGCAAGTAGAATCACTAATTAGAAAAGAAATTGAAAAGATTGAGGAATAAAATGTCTAAACTTGAGAATTTGATTAATTGGTTTAATGATAAAAACAAAGTCATTGTTGCACTGTCAGGCGGTGTTGACAGTGCATTAGTTGCTTATGCTGCTCATAAAAAATTAGGTGACTCTGCAATTGCTGTTACTGCTGATTACAAGACTCTGTCAAATGAAGAACTTGATTCTGCAAAACAGATTTGTTCTGAAATTGGAATATCTCATATTTTGATTGATTATGATGAATTAGAAAACCCAGAATTTATCAGAAATGATTCTAATCGTTGTTTCTACTGCAGGTTGGAATTGGGCTCACATTTGCTAGATGTTGCAAGAAATTATGGTGCTAATGTAATCGTTGATGGCACAAATATTGACGATTTGGGAGATTATAGGCCTGGACTGGAGGCATTGAAAAAAAATGGAATTAGAAATCCACTTGTAGAAACTGAATTTTCAAAAAAAGAAATCAGAGATTTTGCAAAATCAGTCGGACTGTCTGTTTTTGATAAGCCTTCTAACTCTTGCCTAGCATCTCGTATCCCTTGGGGTCAACAAATTACTGCAGAAAGACTTGCACGAATTGAATATGGTGAAAATGTTGTTAAACAAATGACCAAAGTTAGACAAGTTAGGGTTAGAGATATTGGTGGTTTGGCAAAAATTGAAGTAGAAAAAAATGATATTCCAATTTTCAATCCTGATATGATCAATCAAATTTTTGATAAACTTCGTCTTGTTGGTTTTTCAAGTATTGAAATTGACAAAGATGGATACAAACCTGGAAAAATAAACGTGATTGCAGATTGATCTATCTTGATAATGCCGCATCCACCCAACTTCATGACGAAGTTCTAACTTCTATGATGCCGTATCTGAAAGAACAGTATGGAAACCCTTCATCTATTCACCGATATGGTCGTTTGGCACGTAAAGCAATTGATAAGGCCAGAAAACAAATTGCAGAACTGATTAATGCTGAACCCTCAGAAATTTTTTTCACTTCTGGAGGTACGGAATCAAATAATACTGCATTACGTGGTATTGTTTTACAAAAACCTGGCTCTTCAATAGTTACTTCGTCTATTGAACATGATGCAATTTTAGAACCGTGTAAAAAATTAGAAGAAATAGGTTTTTCTGTAGAGTATTTGCCTGTCGACAAATACGGCCTGATTGATATTTTGGAATTAAAAAACAAAATTTCTGAAAACACCTCACTTGTATCTGTAATGTTTGGAAATAATGAAGTTGGAACAATTCAACCCATTCAAGAAATTGCATCTGTTTGTCATGAGAAAAACATTTTCTTTCACACTGATGCTGTCCAGGCAGTTGGAAAAATCCCCCTTGATGTCAAAAAACTAGGAATAGATTTACTGTCCATCTCATCTCACAAAATTAATGGTCCTAAGGGAATTGGTGCATTATTTGTCAAAAAAGGAATTGAAATAGATCCTGTGATTTTAGGTGGGGGTCAAGAACATGGCATGCGTTCTGGTACTGAAAATGTTGCAAACATTGTTGGGTTTGGTAAGGCATGCGAGATTGCAAAATCAAATCTTGAAGAAAATTTTTCCGTGATAACCAAACTCAGAGAACATTTGGTTTCAAAAGTTTTGAATGACATACCTCATTCTAGATTAAATGGTCATCCTGGACATAGATTGCCTGGTAATGCACATTTTACATTTTTTGGAGTTAATGGCGAAGATTTGATAATCAAATTAGACGAAAATGGAATTGCAGCCTCAACTGGCTCAGCTTGCTCTGTCCACACTCAAAAAGCATCACATGTTTTACAAGCAATGGGTTTTTCTCATGAAGAAATTACAGGTTCTTTGAGATTAACAATTGGTGTGTACAACACACAACATGAAATTGAACAAACCGTTGATGTGTTGAAAAATGTCGTTAAAGAATTGCGTTCTGTTTCTCCATTCAAGGAAAAATATTCTTTTAATTAGACTCTTACTTGAAACTTACTTCTAGAAATTGCAATTGTAGTTCCAATTCCTACCAAGAGAATCATCATCACAATTGTACCAAATTCCGGAACAACATATGTTCCAATAATTTCTATGTCTGAATCCAACTGCTCGAAATTAATTGTGATTATTCTGGAATCTGAGTTTGTAACTGATTCTTGGTATGGGACTTCGATTCCATCAATTAGTATTATGAAAAGGTCGTCTTTTCCATCTTGTTTTTCTGCACCGATAAATTCTCTGGGCAAGTCCAATGTTATCACTCCTTCATCTGCAGAATCTATTTGAACTATTAATGCAAAAATATCCGGATCAATTACCATGTTTTTAACAGAACCGCCTTTGATTGTATATTCTACATCAAATGTTCCTGAACTTCCTGCATCGACTTCGAAAATATTGGTCGTCTCAGGTACATCTGTTTTTGGAGCAAAATTAAATTCTGATTCTGCAATGTTTCCTTCCCCAAATGATGCTCTGATTAGATAGTCTCCTGCTTTGCTCCATAGAGGCCCTTCTGCAATAACTGTGTGGCTGTAAGTTCCATCCTGGGCTACTGTGATCTGAGCAATATCTATCATGTTTCCTTCAAAGAATATTTGTAATACAATGGGAGTTCCAGTTACTACTGTTTCTACTTGTCCTGATACTACTATTGTGTCTCCTTCATCATAGTTATTATCGTCTGTCTGAACTGTAATTGGATTAGTTTGACCAAAAACAGGTAAAAATGAAATTGAAAATAAAATTACTGCTATGTAAAAAATCTTATTCATACATCATCCTATCTTGGATGTTTGTATATTTCTTTTACTATCTAAAAATTGACTAATCTTCATTTACAACAATTTCAATACTTGCAGTTTGGAATCTATTTATCAAAACCGACAGTTCTCATACCTACACAAGGTTTGTTCCCTTTACTCCAACATTTGCAAGAACATGAAACAGCCTTTCCCGTTTCCAAGTCTTTAATGACTTTATGAAATACTCCTTCTCTGACTTTTGATTCAATTGTTACTGTTTCATACCTGTCATCTTGTTCCAATGTTTTCTGATAGTTTTTCTAATAGATTAAAGTTGATTTTTACGAGTTTGGAATCTTTTTAGACTGATTTTGACTAAATCTAAGGAAAACTTCCCTCATCTATCATTTCTTTGTACATTGTTTTTTCAAGTCGGGTTTCTGCTGCACTGCATTTGCTGCATAATCCCATATCTTCAGGATCTTCTTTCTTTTTCTTCTCACATTCTACACATTTGTGAATTCCTTTCTTGAATGCCATGATTAATTCAAGACTTGAATTCTGATATTTGAATCCTCTAGTTGGAGTGATAGAAAACACGTTAATGCTATTTCACTATGTGAAAATGAAAAAATGGAAAAAAGTTGTGAATTTAGTATCTTGGCATAATGCTAAGTCTTGATTTTGCAGATACTGCGATAATTGAGATGATCGCAACTGCTAAGATCATTACTGCTATTGTACCAAATTCTGGAACTACAAATGTACCAATTAACTCAATCTTTTCAGTGCCTGCTAGGAAACTTACTGTGACTTTGTTGCCATCAATAACTACATCATCCCATTCTTGGTCATCAACAAGTACCATAAAGACACCGTCGAGGACTTCTTTGGATGGAGATAATGTGATTGTTCCATCATTCATTGCACTAATTCTAACGATAATTGAATTATCGTCAGTGTTAACTTTTGCACCAGTGACCATTCCTCCAGTGATTGTGTAATTAACACATTTTCCATCTGCTACTGCAACGCTATTTGCACCACATTTTACAGATGTTGTTGGGGTAGTTGGTTTGTATGCTTGACCACCAGCTAATTCAACACGGACCTTGTCGCTTTTGTTTTCGCCGTATTGAGCTTTGATGGTATAGGTACCGTCGTATTTCCACATTGCACCAGCTGTGTTGAGTGTTGTTCCAAATGTTCCATCGCTACTTACTTGTAGTTGAGCAATTGTTACAACTGAATTTAATGGACTCACCACAGTAATTGTTACTGGGTAACCAGATGCTATATTTGCTACTTGGCCTGAAACTTCAATCATGCTATTGTGATCATATGATTCACTATCTGTCCAAATAGTGACTGGGAGCTCTTGACGCAAAACTTTGCTTGCTGTCATTGCAGATTCTCCCTCACAATCAGGACATGCTTGTGGTAAAGCATATGCTGATGACATGGTTAAAGTACCGACTGCAGTCAAAACGGCTAGTAGCACGAACGACGTACGGATGTTCATCTTGTTAGCGTTTTGAGCATGTCTCTATTTATGTATATTTAAAAAATGGGAAAAAAGTTGTGAATTTAGTATCTTGGCATAATGCTAAGTCTTGATTTTGCAGATACTGCGATAATTGAGATGATCGCAACTGCTAAGATCATTACTGCTATTGTACCAAATTCTGGAACTACGACTCCCTCTTTGATGTCAACTTGAATTGATTTTGTATAATCTTCTGATTCAAATTGTTTTGCTGTAACAGTATAGAATCCATCTTGTTTCCATAGCGGACCGCCTGTAACGATGGTCTTTGCAAAGTCACCATTAATGCTTGGTGATACTTGTGCAACAGAAACTTTGTTTCCGTTTGGTGCTGTTACTGTCAATGTGACATCTTGACTGACTCTGTCTGTGGTTCCAGTAATTACAATTTCTGTGGATCCGATCAATGCTTCTGCCTCGATTTCTAATCCTCTTTCTATTGTGTTGTTATTGACTGGTTTGAAAATTCCTGTCTCCATATTTGAATTGGTTACAGAAGTTTTTGCAGTCATTCCGTTTTTTACTTCAACATGAACAGACATTGTGTACAATGAGTTTGAACCAACACTTTGCATAGCTGTTATTTTGTAGAATCCATTTTCTGTCCATGTTGGACCTACTCTGAATTCTTTGGCAAAGTTACCATTTTCATCTGGTGAAACTTGGCCAATACCTACTACATTATTGCCACTTGGAGATGTTACTCTAAATGTTACATCTGTGACCTTTGATGCAGTTTGTCCACTTACTGATATTGTGTCTGAGCCTTTTGCTGCAGTGGCGGTAATTGTCATACCCATACTTTGAGCAAAAGCATCTTGCTGAATTGAAGTTACTGAAATTAATGACAGTGCCAAAAGGGCTAGTGCCATTGATGTTGTAGAACGTTTAAAATTCATCCTATCTCAACACCAGCTATCTTGGTATTTATGTATATTTAAAAAGAGAAAAAAGATGAAAATTTAGTATCTTGGCATAATGCTAAGTCTTGATTTTGCAGATACTGCAATTATTGATATAATTGCAACTGCTAAGATCATTACTGCGATTGTACCAAATTCTGGAACAACGAAGGTACCTATAATCTCGATCTCCTCAGCACCTGCTAGGAAGTTTATGGTTAATGTTCTGTCTTTTGAAGTTGTTTTTTCTTCAAAGTCTACTTCTTCCCCGTCAACTAAAACGAAGAATGTATCATCTTCACCATTAATTGTAGCATCCATAATAGATCTTGGGATTGTGAGGGTTAGCGTACCGTCATTTGTTGCTTCGATAGCGATGATGAGTGAATTTGCGTCTACATCAGGTGTTACACTAAGTAGTTTTCCACCTGTGATCTTGTATCCGATCATTTCATCAGAGCCCTCAATTGAAATCTGAGTTCCGGTAACTTTACCAGTACCAGTGCTTGGGATCATTGAAGAACCGCTAAAGCTAAATGTGGTTTCTGCTGTTCGAGATTGGTTTCCATACTGGACTGTAATCGTGTAGGTTCCTGCTGCTCTCATTAGTGAACCACCTGCAGTTAACTCAGTACTGAATTTTTTATCAGAACCAACTGTTAACTGATCAACAGTAACGATGTTACCGTTTGGTGCAGTTACAATGAGACTTAGAGCTTCACCACCAAGAAGTGCTTTGACTTCTCCTGTCACCAAGATTGTTTCACCCTCTTTGTAGGATGACTTGTCTGTGGCAACAACGATCGGGTCTTGTATTTGTCCAAATGCTGGTGCCATTCCAATACTTGCAATAATAATTGCAGATAAGGCAAACACCGATAGATGAGCTTTCATCAATTCTACGCCTAAATTTATACTATTTAAGGTTGTGAAAAAATTTGTTGACTAAAAAGAAAAAAACACAGATTTTTTGACGAATTTCAGATTAGATATATATTAACCTCACAGTGAATTTTTGACAGTTTGTGTGTATTCTATTCATCTACATCTTATGTTCTTCGAGGTGATCTCTAGATGGCAACCAAAAAGAATCAAGTTTTAGTTCCCGATCATGTTTACGTCCCAAAACATGAAATCATTTCAAAACAAGAAGCTGAGGAAGTTTTAAAAAAATATAATTGCAAACCAACTGAATTACCATTAATTTTCGTAAACGATCCTGCAATTCTGGGGCTTGGTGTAAAACCAGGTGATATGATAAAAATTACCAGAAAAAGCCCAACTGCCGGTGAGAGCTTTTACTATAGATACGTGGTGGAAGTCTAGATGGCAGATCCTTCAGTAAAGAGATGGCCTGTAATTCAGGATATTTTAAAACGTGAAGGAGTTGCAAGACAACATCTAAACTCTTTTGATGAATTTTTAGAAAGAGGACTACAAAGCATCATCAACGAAGTAGGACAAATTGAAATTGAAAATGCTGAATATCCGTACAAGATTCAACTAGGTAAAGTAAAACTACAACAACCAAGAATGATGGAACTTGACGGCTCCATTACTCACATCACTCCAGCAGAAGCTAGATTGAGAAATGTTTCATACTCTGCCCCAGTTATGATGGAGGCAAGTGTTGTAGAAGATGGAAAAATTTTGGAATCAAGATTTGTTCACATTGGTGATGTACCGGTCATGGCAAAATCAAATGCATGTATCTTACACAACTTTTCAACTCAAAAATTAGTTGAACATGGTGAGGATCCAAATGATCCTGGCGGTTACTTTATCATAAATGGTTCTGAAAGAGTAATTGTAGGACTAGAAGATCTTTCTTACAATAAAATTATTGTCGATAGAGAAACAGTTGGAGGAAATATTGTCTTTAAGGCAAAGGTGTATTCTTCAATTGTTGGTTACAGAGCAAAACTAGAACTTGTGATGAAAAACGATGGATTGATTGTTGCAAGGATTCCTGGTTCTCCAGTTGATATCCCAGTTGTGACTTTGATGAGAGCACTTGGATTAGAATCTGACAGAGAGATTGCAGCTGCAGTTTCGCTTGTTGATGAAATCCAAGATGAGCTTGAAGGCTCTTTTGAAAAAGCAGGTGATGTTCCAACATCTAAAGACGCAATTGTTTACATCAGTAAAAGAATTGCACCTGGAATGTTAGAGGAGTTCCAAATCAAACGTGCTGAGACGCTATTGGATTGGGGTCTATTGCCACACTTGGGCAAACACCCTGAAAACAGAAAAGAAAAGGCACAATTCCTTGGTGAGGCAGCATGTAAATTATTAGAATTAAAGCTTGGATGGATTGCACCTGATGACAAAGACCACTATGGAAACAAAGTCATCAAATTTGCAGGACAGATGCTTGCAGACTTGTTTAGAACTGCATTTAGAAATCTTGTAAGGGACATGAAATACCAGCTGGAAAGATCTGGTCAAAAAAGAGGAATAAATGCAGTAGCTGCTGCAATAAGGCCTGGTATTATTACTGATAAACTAAACAACGCAATTGCTACAGGAAACTGGGGCAGAGGAAGAGTTGGCGTTACCCAATTACTTGATAGAACAAACTATCTTTCAACAATCAGCCACCTTAGAAGAATACAATCTCCCCTTAGTAGAACTCAGCCAAACTTTGAGGCAAGAGATCTTCACGCAACTCACTTTGGTAGAATTTGCCCAAGCGAAACACCTGAAGGATCTAACTGTGGTCTTGTAAAGAACTTGGCATTATCTGGAATTATCTCTGTGAATGTTCCTTCTGAAGAAATTGTAGAAAAACTATACGACTTGGGAACTGTTCATTTCTTTGATGCAAAAGAAGATGTCAAAAAAGACGGAACCAGAATTTTCGTTGATGGAAAACTAATTGGGTATTACAAAGATGGTGAACAACTAGCCGAATCCCTAAGAGAGTTGAGAAGAAACTCAAAGATTCATCCGCATGTTGGAATCTCTTTCCACAAATCCGAAATTGAAGGTGCAACAAAGAGACTCTATGTCAACTGTAATGCAGGACGTGTATTAAGACCATTAATTATTATCAAAGATAACAAGCCATTACTTACACAAGATCTTTTAGATAAAATTTCAAAGAAACTGCTTTCCTGGAGCGACTTGCTTAGAATGGGAGTATTAGAAATGATTGATGCAAACGAAGAAGAAAACTGCTACATCACACTAGATGAGAAAGATGCAAAGAAACACACACACCTTGAAGTTTTCCCACCTGCAATCTTGGGTGCAGGAGCATCAATAATTCCGTATCCTGAACACAACCAGTCTCCAAGAAACACTTACGAATCTGCAATGGCAAAACAGAGCCTGGGATTCTCAACACCGATGATGAATACCAGTACCTATGTCAGACAGCACTTTATGCTATACCCTCAAACTCCAATCGTAAACACAAAGGCAATGAAACTGCTTGGACTAGAAGACAGGCCAGCAGGTCAGAACTGTGTTGTTGCAGTATTGCCTTTTGATGGTTATAACATTGAAGATGCAATTGTTCTAAGCAAGGCATCAGTTGACAGAGGCCTTGGAAGAACGTTCTTCTTTAGAATCTATGACGCAGAAGCAAAACAATACCCAGGCGGAATGAGAGACAACTTTGAGATTCCAAACGCTGAAGACAACATCAGAGGCTACAAGGGTGAAAAGTCATACCGATTACTAGAAGAAGACGGTGTAGTTGCATCTGAAGCTCAAGTACATGGAGGAGACATCCTGATTGGAAAAACTAGTCCTCCAAGATTCATGGAAGAATATAGAGAGTTTGAATCATCTGGTCCTTATAGAAGAGATACATCAATTGGTGTAAGGCCTTCTGAAACTGGTGTTGTTGACACTGTAGTTATGACGCAATCAAATGAAGGTGGAAAGATGTACAAGATTAGAGTTAGAGATATGAGAATTCCAGAGATTGGTGACAAGTTTGCATCAAGACACGGACAGAAAGGTGTACTTGGAATTTTAGCAAAGAATGAAGACTTGCCATACACTGCAGATGGAATTTCTCCAGACGTTTTGATTAATCCACATGCTTTCCCATCTAGAATGACAGTTGGAATGATGATGGAATCAATCTGTGGCAAAGCTGCTTCATTTCGTGGAAGTCAGTTTGATGGCTCTGCATTTGTTGGAGAGAAGATGGAAGAAGTTAGGGCAGTAATGGATGCTGCAGGTTTCAAATATTCAGGTAAAGAAAAGATGTATGATGGACGAACTGGAAAATCATTCCCAGTCGAAGTCTTCATCGGAGTTGTATATTATCAAAAACTACACCACATGGTTGCTGACAAGATACACGCAAGAGCACGTGGTCAAGTTCAGATGTTGACAAAGCAACCAACGGAAGGAAGAGCAAGAGGTGGTGGTTTGAGATTCGGAGAAATGGAGAGAGACTGTTTGATTGCATACGGTGCATCTATGATCCTCAAAGACAGACTGCTAGATGAATCAGACAAATCAGATATCTTTGTCTGTGAGAGATGTGGTCTTGTAGCTTATCATGATGTTAAACAAAGAAAATATGTCTGCAGAGTATGTGGTGACAAGGCCAAAGTATCATCAGTATCTGTTGCATATGCATTCAAACTATTACTGCAAGAGATGCAAAGCCTCAACGTCGCACCTAGACTGTTAATCAAGGAGAAAGTATAATGTCGATTCAAGCTATCAAATCAATTGACGGAATCAGATTCTCTGTTTGGTCTCCAACTGAAATCAGAAAATATTCTGTTGCTGAAATCACAGCACCTGAGACATATGACGAGGACGGAATGCCAGTACAAGGAGGTCTTATGGATGGACGCCTTGGAACACTAGAGCCTGGACAAAAATGTCTCACTTGTGGAAACACAGCAGCCAGATGTCCTGGACACTTTGGCCACATTGAACTTGCAGAACCAGTGTTGCACATTGCATTTATTGATAATATCTACAAATTATTACAATCAACATGCCGCTCTTGTGCTAGACTCAAAGTTCCCCAAGAGGACCTTGATGAGTTTAGAAAAATCAAAGAAAAACATGCAGCATACACTGTAATTTCTCAAAAGAGAATTCCAGAGCAAATCATTGAAAAAGCAAAAAAGGCAAAAGAATGCCCACACTGTGGAAAGACCCAATACGAACTAATCTTTACAAAACCAACAATCTTTGTAGAAAAAACTGAAATCGGTGAACACAGATTATTACCAATTACAATTAGGGAAAGATTCTCACAAATCATTGATGATGATCTAAACTTGTTATCTTATGATCCTGTAACTGCAAGACCAGAGTGGTTTATTCTGCAGGCCCTGCCAGTACCACCAGTAACTGTTAGACCATCAATTATCTTAGAGACTGGAATCCGTTCAGAAGATGATCTTACACACAAAATGGTAGATATCATTAGGGTTAATCAAAGACTAAAGGAAAGCAAAGAAGCCGGAACTCCGCCTCTTATTGTACAGGACCTCGTTGACTTGCTACAATATCACACCACCACATACTTTGATAATGAAGTGTCTGGAATTCCACAAGCTCATCACCGTTCAGGACGTCCTCTCAAAACCTTAACTCAAAGACTCAAAGGAAAAGAAGGAAGATTCAGAGGTTCTTTATCTGGAAAGAGAGTTGACTTTTCAAGCAGAACTGTAATCTCGCCTGATCCAAACTTGGACCTATCTGAAGTAGGTGTCCCTGAAGCAGTTGCAATGAAACTAACAATTCCTGAAATCGTAACTGAATGGAACATTGAAAGAATGAGAAAACTTGTAATCAACGGCCCAAACCAATTCCCAGGTGTCAACTATATCGTCAGACCTGATGGCGTAAAAATTAGACTAGACTTTGTAGAGGACCGTTCTCTTATTGCTGAAACTTTGGAGATTGGTTATCTTGTTGAAAGACACTTGGCAGATGGTGATATTGTAATGTTCAACAGACAGCCATCACTGCACCAAATGTCTATTATGGCACATTATGTTCGCGTACTTCCAGGCAAAACCTTCAGACTGCACCCATCTGTATGTCCTCCATACAACGCAGACTTTGATGGTGATGAGATGAACTTACATGTCCCACAAAGCGAAGAAGCACGAGCCGAAGCAATCTTGTTGATGAGAGTTCAAGACCAATTGATCTCTCCAAGATATGGTGGCCCAATCATCGGTGCACTAAGAGACTTTGTAACTGGAGCATATCTTCTAACTAAAGATGATACTGTACTTTCTGTACAAGAATTCTCAAACCTTGCAATGCTTGGTGGTTATGCAGGAGAACTTCCAAAACCAGGAACCAAAACAAAAGACGGTCCTGCATACACTGGAAAACAACTATTCTCATTATTCTTACCAAAAGACTTCAACTATGTCATTACATCAAAATGGTCCAAGGGAACCCATGGACAACCAAAAGATGTTGTAATCAAAAACGGTGAGCTCATCAGCGGCGTAATTGACAAATCATCAATTGGTGCAGAAGAGCCAGAAAGCGTGTTGCACAGAATTGCAAAAGACTATGGCAACGCAGTTGGAAAGAACTTCCTAAACTCTATTCTCATTATGGTAAAACAATTCATCACTCACTACGGATTCAGCTATGGATATGCAGACCTTGAAGTTCCTGAAAAGGACAAACAAAAGATCCTAGATGACATTCAAGAGACATATGATGTGATCTCAGACCTTACTTCTCAATATGAAAAGGGAACCCTAAAACTCACAAGGGGTATGAAACCCGAAGAGGCTCTGGAGGCATACATTGTAAATGAACTGGGTAAAGCAAGAGACAAGGCAGGCTCTACTGCAGACCAATCCCTTGATCAAGCAAACGCCGGAAGAATCATGGCAACAACTGGAGCAAGAGGTTCGGCACTTAACATCGGTCAGATGGCAGGAGCACTAGGACAACAATCACGTCGTGGAAACAGATTGCATGCAGGTTACAATAATCGTGCATTGCCACACTTTCAGGAACACGACAGCAATCCTGATGCACATGGATTTGTAAAATCAAACTATAGGGAGGGACTCTCAGCACTTGAATTCTTCTTCCACGCAATGGGAGGTAGAGAGGGACTGGTAGACACTGCAGTTAGGACACAACAAAGTGGTTACATGCAGCGTAGACTCATCAATGCACTTGAACACATCAGACTGGAATATGATGGAACAGTAAGAGACCCACACGGTCACATCGTCCAATTCCTGTATGGTGAGGACGGAATAGATGTTGCAAAATCTGACCACGGTGAGGCATTTAACGTAGACAGACTAATCGAATCTCAAACAATTGTCGATTCTGGAAAGAAGGCAACAAAAGATGAGATTACTGACTTGGCAAAGAAGTACACAAAGACCTTCAATCCAAGACTCAAAGAGATTGTAACTGATGCACTACTTGACTCAAAACTAAGCAAGGATGGAGTAGAGGCAGTCTGTAAGAAGGGACTAACACTTTACAACAAGGCAAAGGTAGAGCCAGGACAAGCAGTTGGAATTATCACTGCACAGTCAATTGGTGAGCCAGGTACTCAGATGACACTAAGAACATTCCACTTTGCAGGAATCAAAGAAAGAAACGTAACCTTGGGTCTTCCAAGACTCATTGAGCTTGTAGATGCAAGAAAGAAACCAGTTACACCCACTATGGATATCTATCTTGATGAAGACTCTAAGAAATCAAGAGAAAAGGCAATTGAGGTTGCAAGAAATGTTTTGCAGACCAAAGTTAGCGCATTAATCTCAGACAGCGAGACTGATTACAATTCTGAAATTAAACTAATCCTGAGTCCAAACAGACTCAGAGAAAGAGGATGCACTATTGGAGAAGTAGAAGCAGCACTATCCTCTAACAAGAAATTCAAGATGGAAACCACTGGCGAGTTAATCACACTGAAACTAGTTGAGGAATCTGATGCCCCAACTGTAATTGCAATTAGAAACAAAGTGCTAAACACAACCGTAAAGGGCGTTCCAGAAATTGAACGTGTAACCCTGGTACAAAAAGACGATGAATGGGTTATTCAGACCACTGGTTCAAACATTGCAAAAGTTTTGGAAGTCCAGGGAATTGACAAGAAGAACGTCAGAACAAACAACGTCTTTGAGCTTGCAGGAACCCTTGGAATTGAGGCTGCAAGAAACGCATTGATTAATGAACTAAACAGCACACTAGAAGACCAAGGCCTTGAAGTTGACAATCGTTACATTATGTTAGTAGCTGACTTGATGTGCTCACGCGGATACATGCAACAAATCGGAAGACACGGTATTGCCGGAACCAAAGACAGTGTTCTTGCAAGAGCAGCATTTGAAATTACAGTCCCAACAATTGCACATGCTGCATTAGGTGGTGAAGTTGAACAACTAAAGGGTATCACTGAAAACGTTATTGTTGGAAGCAACATTCCAATTGGAAGTGGTACTGTTGACCTTTACATGCAAGTATCAAAGAAAAAAGCAGGAAGTTAGCTGAGTAAAAAATGGCCGATGAAATTTCCACACTTATGAGCAATAGCAAAGACAAGGTAATCTTGCTTCGATTAAGAAACAACAAAACAATACAAGGAAGCTTGCAAGACTTTGACATTCACATGAACCTTACACTAAAAGACGCTGAAGACGTTTCTGAAGAAAAACATGTCCCACTTGGAACCGTCTTGTTACGTGGGGACAATATCCTGGCAGTATCTCTACCAGACGAAGAATCTTAGATACAAGTTATTCTCAAACATTAAATCATAACAGCATCTATTTTCTTTGTGATAGAATATTTTCTGATTTTTTCATTGTTTCTTTTTCCTGCATATGCTGAGCCAATACCTGACTATGACAAGCCATACTCTCCAATCTTTACTGACAAGCCAGTGTACACATGGACTGACAAAATAAAGATGAAGATCATTGCCCCAAGCTGGAACACTGACAATCACTTGATTGACTCTATTGGAGGTGATAATGACAACCCAATCAAGGTCTCAACAAGGGAGCACTCCCTTAAGCCATATCGATTTACAGAAACTGATGTAAACTCTGGAATATTTTCTGCCGAAGTAATTCTTACTGGGTTTTTGCATGATGCAGACGGTGATGGTACCGTTGACACAAATCCAAGAACCAGTGGAAACGGGCCTACCAGTGGATTTTTGGAAGTTGGTAGGGATTCGGCAGTAACGATATCCTTTGAGTTTGCCGATGGCGTTATTGTAACAGAGTCTGTGCCTGTAAGATGGAATGTGGGGACAATAGAGTTTGCAGAAGACCATTTTTTGACAGACCAGACAGCACAAATCCGCATCATTGACCAGGACATGAACCTCAATCCTGAATCACTTGATCATTTGCCTCTCTTGGTATCATCTGATGCTGATGTTGCAGGACTAGAAGTTGATGCAATCGAAACATCTGAAAGCTCCGGTGTCTTTGCTGCAAATATTTTCTTTACACAAAACACTCCGTCTAGTGGAAACAGGTTGTTTGCAACTCCTGGTAATAACATTTATGCAAAATACAATGATCATACATTGCCAAAACCATACACAACATCAGATCATCAGGAAATTACTGATGTAGCAAAACTGGATTCTGCAGTTCCTGCCACTGAGAGAATAAACAATTCACAAATATTGTTCTCAGACTCTTTTGGAAACCAAATAAGTGAATTTTCAATAAACAAGCAGATGCAAATTGTTGGCTCTATCTCAAATGCGCAAGACTTTGCACAGGAATTTGTCTATATCTTTCAGGTAAGGGATTCGACAAACACTGTAGTTTCTGTGTCTTGGATACAGGGACAGGTATCGCCAAACCAAAGTCTTGATGTATCACAATCTTGGATTCCAAAGACAACAGGCGAGCATACTGTTGAGACATTTGTATGGTCTTCACTTTCAGAACCAACTGCACTGTCTCCAGTAAATGCAGCTGAGATCTTTGTGCAATAGTACAAATTCTCAGTGAGTATTAAATACAAAATTACGATTTTTTATTTGTGCTTGGATACAAAGTGGTAACACTGCTAGTGTTAACCGTAGTTTTTGCAACAACTGCCTCTGATGCATTTGCCGAATCTATCTTTGTCAAATTTGACAAAGGTGAATACCAGACAGGAGATGCGCTCAAAGTCACAGGACAGATATCTGATGTTGGAATGCCTGTCATTGCAATGAGCATCTATGATCCAAACGGAACAATTCTTTCAGCAAACAGTGTCGAAGTTGAACCTGATGGTCTCTTTACAAAGACCATATTCTTAGATTCTCCCTTTTATGAGGAATCAGGAGAGTACAAAATCAAGCTTGCCTATGGGCAAATCACGCAAAACGAGTACTTTGTAATAACAAACTCTGATGGAGTGCAAGTCATTGAGGAACCAGCGACTCCTGAAATTATCACGCTGACCACTGATAAACCGCAGTATACTGATGGTGATACCATCACAATTTTAGGTACAGTGTCTGTCATGGATTCGCCAACTGTGTTGATTGGCATCTATGACACATTTGGTTCTCCTGCCGGATTTTATTTTGGAAATGTAAACTCTGATTTGAGCTTCTCTACAAACTTTCTTGCAGTTGCAGGTGTGAACTTTAAGGTAGATGGGACTTATTCAATCAAGGCACACTATGCTGAATCATCAAAAGATGTTTCATTTGATTTTTTTAAAATTATTGAAGATCCCATTGAAGAAGAAATAATTTTTGATGAACCAGAAGTTCAAACAGACGAACCACAAAACGAACCAATTACTGAATCAGACACAACAAAATCAGACACAACAAAATCAGACACAACTACAACAGAACCAAAAACAACAGAACCAAAAACAACAGAACCAAAAACAACAGAACCAAAAACAACAGAACCAAAAACAACAAAGACAAATCTGATTGAAGATGATAAATTAATAGAATCACCAACAACAGAAACGCCAAAACAATCTACGCCAGAAAAAAAATCGATAATTCAAACTACGCCGCAAGAAAAACCAACTAAACAGAAAGAATCAAAAAATGAACAAATCAAAAAAGAAACTCCAATAAAGAAAACTGCAGAAAAAAAATCTAAAGAAAATGAAAACGAAGATAATCTGAGCGTTGAAGACATTGCACTTGGAATAATGTTAAACCAAATCAATCTAAAATGTGACACTAGCAAGTATGTTGACTCTATTTCATACTATGATGGAATGGGACCCGCATTGTATAGACTATGCAAATTTGATCAATCACTAGAATTCTTTAATCAATCTCTTATGGAAGACCCAGAAAACGTAGAGATTCTAGTAAACAAGGGTTCTGCCTTGAGAAAACTTGGATTTTATTCTGAGGCAATACTGTATTATGATCAAGCACTTGCTATTTCTCCAGATTATGTACCTGCAATTAACAACAAGGCAAATGCACTTGCAAACATGGGCAACCTGCAAGATGCAAAATCTCTCTATGGATTAGCACTTGAGAAAAATCAAAACTATGTTACTGCAAGAACAAATCTTTTACTAGTAAATGAGCAATTAAACCAAATTCAATCTGATACTGTTGATGAAATTCTAAGCGCTCAAAACATTGATCTTGAAGAAAAACCTTTGGCATTTGAAAAACCAATAACACCAAAAAAATCTCAAGTGGAAATAAAAAAAGAAACTCCAAACTTTTTTGATGAACTAACTATGGCATTTTCCTCTTTGTTTGGATTCAAATAGCATTCATATTTTTACGCACAAATTTTCCATAAACCTATAAAGCCCTGATGGAAAATTGACAGTAGGTAAAACATGAGTAAGATACTTGAAAAGCAATTGAAGGATGCCCATAAAGAGGGCGCTGTTACAATTGGCACTAAACAAGTATTGAGTTCTGTAAAAAACTCCAAACTAATTGTATTATCTCAATCTGTAAGTAAAGAAATGTTTGAGAAAATTGAATCAGATGCAAAAAAAGAAAAGATACCATTAGTCAACTTTCAAGGGACATCTATCGCACTTGGCAAGTTATGCGGTTTACAGTTCAGAATTTCCAGTATATCATTTACATCAATATCTGATGCAAACATCAAATCAATTCTCAAAGATACAGAAACTGAGGTAAAAGAATGATAATGTGTAAGACATCTAATGAAAGTTTAAATGAGACAAATTTTTTCGGAGATAAAAAGGAATTCTAATGACACAATCAATCAAACTAACTACTGATCAAATGCGAATGATGTCGCTTTTCCAAAATGTTACAGGGGCAACTGCTCGTGATTGTGTTGAAGATGAAAAACAAAACCGTGTAATCTTTGTTGTTAATACAGGTAAGATGGGTCTTGCAATTGGCAAGGGCGGTGCTCATATCAAATCATTACAAAACATTGTAAAGAAAAATGTCGAGCTGGTAGAGTTTGATGAGGATCCAGCAAAATTCTTGACAAATCTGCTAAATTCTAAACTAATTTCTGAAGTAAAAATAAATAATCGTGCAGACGGTTCAAAACAGGCAATAGTTATGGTCGATCCAAGAAAGAAAGGAATCGTAGTAGGACGTGAAGGAAGAAACGCTGAGAAAGCAAGAATGCTTGCAAAGCGATATTTTGATATTACCAGCGTACTGATTAACAGTCCTGAAAAACAAACAATGGAGTTGTAAGATATGACAAAATCACCACTTGGATTATTTGCAGGCAGAGTTTTAATCGCTAAAAGAAAGCGCCAAAGATGGGCAATCTCTACATACAAGCGAAGAGAACTCGGTATTGATAAAAAGGCAGATCCTCTTGGAGGAGCTCCCCAAGGCAGAGGCATTGTTTTAGAAAAAGTTGGTATTGCAGCAAAGCAGCCAAACTCTGCAGTTAGAAAATGTGTTCGTGTACAATTAATCAAAAACGGTAAAACAGTTACAGCATTCTTGCCAAGAGACGGTGCAATGAACTTTATTGATGAACACGACGAAGTTCACATTCAAGGTATGGGTGCAACTCAAGGTGGTGCAATGGGAGATATTCCTGGTGTACGATTCAAAGTATTCAAAGTAAACGGAACATCACTTCATGAACTAGTAATAGGAAAGAAAGAGAAACCAAGGAGATAGAAAAATGGCACAAACAAAGAACTTGTTATTATTTAGAAAATGGGACATGTCTGACATTGAAGTCAAAGACCCAGGACTCAAGACAGCGATTTCTTTGAGAAAACAAATTCTGCCTTACACTTTTGGTCGCTCTGCACTAAAGAGATTCAACAAAGCAGATGTTAACATTGTAGAGAGATTGGTAAACAAGACAATGCACTTTGGTAAAAAATATGCAAAGAACACCGGTAGAATGACTGGAAAGAAAGCCAGAGTTTTAAACAACGTAAAACTTGCATTTGATATTATTTCACTAAAGACTGGACAAAACCCAGTAGAGATTTTGGTTAGGGCAGTAGAAAACTCTGCACCAAATGAAGACACTACAAGAATTGTTTACGGTGGTACAGTTTACCACGTATCAGTTGACGTTGCCCCAATCCGAAGAGTTGACTTGGCCCTTAGATTCATCGCCGATGCAATCAAGGAGGCGACATTTTCCAATCCAAAACCAATTGAGGAACACATGGCCGAACAGCTAATCATGGCTGCCTCAAACGATCCAAACGCTCCTTCTGTTAAGAAGAAAAACGAGCTAGAAAGAATCGCACAAGCATCCAGATAGTCGTTTTAGAAATTTTAACCAGTAGCCCGAGGCAGATTCGAACTGCCGTCTCCGCCTATCCACTCTTGAGATCCAGAGGGCAGAATCCTTGATCTAAAATTATTATTTGACCGCTAGACTATCGGGCTACCAAGAAAAATTCTACAACCAAAGAATATAATCATTTGCTGAAAAATTATTTTATTCTGACTTCGTGAATTGCAGTAGCGTAATCGCATTCTGCTTTTAGTCTCATGTATGGAATAAGTCTAAAATGAATTGAGTAGATTTTGTCTTCTTTTAGTATGATTCCTTTTTGCAGCAGTGATGCCAAACCTCTTGATGTTTGAGTGATTGTTACGTTTTTTTCCTTGCATATTTGGTCTCTTTTTTTCTGGTATTGTTCTAGTGAGAATGCAACATCGTTTAATTCTAAAATCAGTGGCCATACAATCTCTTTCCAGACAAATCTTCTGTTTTGTGTAGCTGATGCATACTTGCCTTTTTCACTCAACATTAATAACATCTGCAAAATATGTTATAACTTAATAGTTGTCTCAGAAAGAAATTCAAGAATCATTAGACTTGTTGCAAAAGGATTGGGATATTGATCCTATTCTCAAAGACTTTATGCTTGGAAAAATTTCTGCAGTATCTGACTATCCACTAAAAGTAAAAGATGTGATATTTCATTTGCCGTATCTTACATCTGAGAAAAAATACGTCTTGTGGAAATGCTACTGGCCTGACTGCCACAACTGCTGTGACAGACAAGGAAGGCTTCCGTTAACATCTGATGATCTAATTACAATTGGCAAGGGGTTGAAATACCAAAAGCCATCTGATTTTGTAAAAAATGAAACACTAACTGTGACCTATCAGGAACCTGGACCGTCTGGACAAATGACCACAATGACTACGATTAATCTCAAAAGAAAAAAAGACGAGACAGAAGCCGATGACGGGACCCACATATCTTGCAGATTCTTAGATGAAGAGGGAGGCTGCTCCATGCACCCAGACAGGCCTGGCGTGTGCTATTTGTACCCGTTTTCTACGTGGCTTGAAAACAACGACGGCATTGCACGAGTCCATGCGACATACCAGTTTACAGGGGATTGCCCTGGATTTTATCTGGCCGATGACATTTCCCCAATGAAGCAGGAACTAAGGGACTATTCTAAAATCATCTACGAGTACAACATGGCATCAAGTAGAACAAACAGGGAGAACTTTAGCT
This sequence comes from Nitrosopumilus sp. K4, assembly GCF_018128925.1. NCBI lineage: Archaea > Thermoproteati > Nitrososphaerota > Nitrososphaeria > Nitrosopumilales > Nitrosopumilaceae > Nitrosopumilus > Nitrosopumilus sp. K4. The sequence goes on along the minus strand of NZ_CP067007.1, from coordinate 1,150,663 downwards.
CTACTAGTTTTGGATAGAAACATTCTGCCAAATTCTTAATTTCTAGTGATTTTGTAATGGAATAATGGAATATGAAATCGTAAAAAACCCAATGGGGCTAATTGAATTTACGCTAAACAAGGGCGAGTCTGTAACTGCCGAAGCTGCTGCAATGGTTTTCATCAAAGGCGATGTTGAGACAAACACTAGAATGAGAAAGAGCGGATTTCTAAAATCCCTCAAGGCAGCTGCCTTTGGAGGGGAATCATTTTTTGTAAATGAGTTTATCGCACATGAGGACAACTGCAAGCTAGGACTGACAGGAAACATGCTTGGTGACATTGAGGTGATTCACGTCGATGAGGAGTTTATCGTACAGTCTGGTTCCTTTGTTGGATCCTCTGGCGGACTGACACTTGATACAAAATGGCAGGGATTCACAAAAGGAATCTTTGGAAGCAACCTGTTCATGCTAAAGACGATGGGCACTGGTGATATGTTTGTCAACGCGTGGGGCGGTATCTTGCAAAAAAAACTAGAGGCAGGAGAAAAGATGATTCTTGATAACTATCAGCTAGTTGCCCTAAGCTCCACTGCTCAATACCGCGTGGCAAAACATGGCAGCTTCAAGACAACATTGTTTGGCGGGGAGGCGCTGGTAATTGAGATAACTGGACCTGGAACCGTATTTCTGCAGACAAAGAACTTCATGGAATTTGTTCGTGCAATAATTCCATACCTGCCAAAAAGAAACGGCTAGCTATGCCTTGGCTACTTTCATCAGGTCTGCCATCTTGATATCCATGCCAAACCTTGCCTCGTGTTTTTTCATGTAGCGAAATATTGCAATAAAGTCAGGCAGTGACTTGAAAAAACTGAAATCTTTTTTGATTTTTGCTCGAACAAAATTGAAAACCTTTGCATAGACCTTGTAGTGCTCTTCTACAGCCTTTTCATATGCCTTAAAGTCGTTCATGTTCTCAAGGAATATCTCAACGCACTGCATTGATGGGATGATTCCCTCTCCAAGCAATGCATAAACTGTGCCAATTGACTCGCCAACACCTACAACCTTTCCTGAATAGTACGGCTTGCACCTGTCTGGCGTTGCAAGTCTTATGGGGCGTCCCTTTGTCTGCAGCACCTTGCCTCCGTGTTTTTTTAAGAAATCATCAGTTGCCTTGATGTGGTTCTTGTTATAGTCTCCTGCTCCGATGTGGGCCCACTTTTCACCCAGCGGGAAATACCAAAAGTATCCTGACATTCCGGGAAACGGCTCTATGTAAAAGTCATCATATGGCAATCCGTTTTCATACTCTACCTTGTACTCGTATGTTGGCAGGTAGAAATCCTCCTTTAGTTTTGGCAAGTATGATCTGGAAAAACCTGTACAGTCAACTATCATGTCGTACTCTTTTTCCAGCTCCTCAAGTGGAGGGGCTTGACCATAGATTATTTTTGAGTCCTTGATGAAATCCTTGATTAGAGCTAGCTTGTCATATGTGCAAAGCCCGTGCAGTCCGATGTCAAACTTTACGTCATTGTTCATCTTGACATGCATTTGCTTTCCGTCATGAATTAGAAAATCATTAAAATCCCTGCCAGTCTTTTTGCAAAACTCTGTTAGTATTGGCTTTATTGTTCCCCATGCGCAGATAGAGTCGTGTCTTTCCTGTGGGTTTCTCTCATATCCTACAACTTCGTGTTCAGAATCCTTGAGTCTTGCCATAAGATAGGAACCTGCTACTCCCATTCCCATTACTGCTATCTTCAAGATGTTCTCTGGTTCCTAGAGGCGTAATAAATACACTATCTGGTGGTGCGGTATCTTTTTTGGCACTAGTAGAATTGTGTAGTTTTGGTTAAATACCAAATTGCCATAGTCAATATGAAAAGGTCAGTCTGTCGTCTGATTGCAAAACGCTTCAGGCCTTAAGACAATCGCTGTCACCAAGCAACAGTTGCGTTGTTGGTCTTAAGCGAGAGAACTGTCACCAAACATTCCACATGGAAGTTGGTCTTAAGTTCGAATCCTTTCTTTTTTTATTGGATTAAATTTGGTTGTTTGTCCTGTTTTTCCATGGATGTCTTTGAGGCAATTGAGACAAGACGCGCAATCAAAAAGTTTGATCCTACATACAAGATGAGTCCTGAAGACGTTACAAAACTCATGGAACATGTCATACTTGCACCGACAAGCTACAACCAGCAGAACTGGAGGTTTGTTACAGTAACTGATCAGAAAGTAAAAGAGAAGATCAGCGTTGCAGCACGCGGGCAGGCCCAGCCAAAGGACGGCTCGCTAGTTGTGATACTGTGTGGTGACATGGATGCATGGAAGACTGAGCCGTTGCGATACTGGAAGAACCATCCAGCCGAAAAGCAAGAGTATGTCAAGGCAGCACTTGAGAGAAAGTATGCAGACGACCCGCAGGCCCGACGCGATGAGGCAATCCGCTCTTGTGGCATGGCAGCCCAGACAATAATGCTGTCTGCCAGAGAAATGGGACTTGACTCTTGTCCGATGGTTGGATTTGAGTACGATGAGCTTGCTGAGATAATCAAGCTGCCAGAGAATCACCTGATTGTAATGATGGTAGTTGTCGGAAAAAAGGCAGAACCTGCACTAGAACGTGGCGGACAGCTGCCGCTATCTGAGGTTGTCTTTGAGAACTCGTTTTAGATTTGAAAAATCACTTGATAGTTTAATTATGATCTGTTTGTTTTGTACTTTGTGTACGATAGAATTCTAGTGCCGCATGCAGGTACTGCTGGAGGAGATGAGGCACTACGACATGCAATAGAGATTGCAAAAAGGTTCTCGTCTCAAATTTACATTTTGCACATAATTGAGCAAGTACACAGCCCCCCTACATGGAGCCTGGCCGAGTCAGAAAGAAATGTGTTGCTTGAGAGGATAAAAAATGTCAATGATTCCATAAAAGAAGAAGCTGAAAAAATGATAGAAAAAAAGGCATTACAGTGCAAGGAAAACAACATCGAGACTGCAATCAAAGTCGACATTGGCGATGCAGCTGAGATGATCTTGGATATGATAGAAAACGAAAAGATTGATCTTGTGATCATGGCAAAACGAAGAAAGCTAAAAGGGGTCAAAAAACTACTCAGTCTTGGAAGCGTGTCACGAAAAATCGTTGAAAATGTCACATGTCCTGTAGTCTTGCTTGACATCGAAAACCTGTAGACGTAGATTCCTGAATCAATAATCAATGTATTAATACAGATGCAGACCTCTCAAATCAGAAATGTTTGAAAACCAAGTTTTCTACTGTGAACTATCAAACAAGAAAAGAAAAGAGATGTTTGGTATTGACACTGCAAAGCAAAAGTCTGAGTAATCCCTTTTGTGACTGATTTTTCCTATTTGTTTTCATTTAAGCGATCAATTGTCATATTTTTGAATTAGAAGTTTTAATATCACAAAAAATCTGCATATCTGTATGGGCATAGATGATGCGATAAGGAAACTGGAGACCTCAAATGAGGGCCTCAAGGTAATCATTGAGCACATCGACGATAATCTGGCTGACTTGAAGCTAGACCCAAAGCTAAAGGACTTGGTAGATGACCTGGAGAATCTGTTTTACTCTTATCTTAAAACCTGGATTAAAAGCAACAATGATGTCTTGGAGATTCTGAAAAACTCTAACCACAAGGCCTAGACGCCAAATGACATTTTGTTATTTTTGCACTTTGGACACTCTGCTCCGTCAATTATAGTTCCGCACCTGTTGCATTTTCTGTCCATGCCAAGCACTGCCCTTGGGTTTGTCTTTGTGTACTTTACAATCAGTACTGTCACAATGATGATGCCAACTGCAATTGCAACAAGCAATAGTACCATGTATCATAATGTTCGCTCTATACATAAAAAGTAAGGCAATTCTAGTTTAGAATCGAAGATGCTGCATCTCTGATTCTGTCAACTAGCAAGTCCCCTAGTGCATAAAGCTGAGGCGATAGCGCCTCGTTGATTCCTGATGCCATGTCTGGAAATGCACTTGAAAACAATATTCCTACAATCACTCCAGCTGGCAAAACTATCATCCAGCTCATCAGCATAATTATTGGGATGATGGGATATAATAGATGCTACTCTTTGATACTATCCGTACTCTATCTTTTTTATCCTGACGTTGCTTCCTTTTTCTTCTAGGTAATGTCCGATAAAATTAGTCATCTGCTCTCCTATTCTAAACCCAAGTGCACCTTCCATCATTCCTGTCGTCTCTATTATGTGGGCCATCTCTTCGCTTATCTGGATGTTAAAAAAAGTCCATCCAAACTTTTCAAAGGGCTCTTCTATCTTGTATCCGTCAGTTACGTTGCAGTCTTTTTGCAGCTGCTCTAGTGCATCTCTTACAATTTGTATCTCCTTGTCGTACTTTCTTGTGCTTAGCTGAAATAATGGGTTCAAGGATCTTTAGTTGGGCATTTCCATCTAAAATACATTTTATTGACTGGTAATTTTTTTAACGTGCAGTAATCACTTGAATTCAAAATGAACCTTGCAGTAATTGGTGGAATAATTGGAGTCTGCGTGATTGCAGCAGTTGCAATATTTGCAACAGTTCCTCAAGACACATGGAAAGACAAGAGAACTGATTTTGCAGGAGTCGCACCACCTGATGAAAACAAGAAAAGAACTGACTGCCTTTCAAGGGGAGGGACATGGGAGTATGCCAGCTGTTCTATTGTACTAGATACTGAACCCCAAGTGCAAAGACACCAGTGCTCCGGTGCTGCAATGTGTCTGACTCAAAAGGTCACAAGAATAGTTGATGGTGATACCCTCTACACTGAAAATGCAAAGATTCGACTGTCCTTGGTTGATGCTCCTGAGGTTGATGAGGCTGGGTACTATCAGGCAAAGTCATTTACTGCAATGTCTTGTCCTGTTGGGAGCTTGGTTACAATAGACCAAGATGACTTGCAGCCAATTGATGTCTATGACAGGATGGTGGGCAAGGTGTACTGTGAGACTGGCATGATAAATGAGATGCTGCTGCAAAATGGACATGCAGAAATTTCCATGCAATACTGCCAGACAAGTGAGTTTTCTGGCGAGTCTTGGGCCCAAAACTATGGATGTACAAAACCTAGAACACCTGTGTCTGAACCTATCGCAAATACAATGCGAAATGATTGTGACCCGTCATATCCGGATGTATGCATTGCATCTTATCCGCCAGACTTGGATTGTGGGGAGATTCCACAAAGAAACTTTAAGGTTACAGGCTCTGATCCTCATCGGTTTGACGGTGATGGTGACGGGATTGGATGCGAGAAATAACTATGTATGGTAAATCATCACACTTGTTATTGTGATTGAAAGAATATTTCTTGCAAAAGATTTTGAGATTTGCAGAATACTAAACGGGATGTGGCAGGTATCTGGCACACATGGGCAGATTGACACAGAGACTGCAATCAATGAGATGGTAAACTATCACAATGCGGGATTCACTACATGGGACTTGGCTGACATTTACGGGCCAGCCGAATCTTTTATCGGGGAGTTTAGCAAGAGAGTCGACTCTTCTTTTGAGGCATTGACAAAGTTTGTCCCAAACCCCGGACCAATGAGCAGCTCCATTGTGACTCACTACATCGAGCAGTCACTGCAAAAGATGAACACTGACTGCCTTGACATGGTCCAGTTTCACTGGTGGGACTATAACGACCTGAGTTACCTTGATGCAATGCACCATCTCTCAAAACTGCAGCAAGAAAACAAGATCAAACACATTGGGCTGACAAACTTTGACACTGAGCGAGTACGGAACATGGTTGAGAGCGGATTTGAGATAACATCAAACCAAGTGCAGTACTCTATTTTGGATACACGTCCTGAAAAGTTGATGGCCCCGTATTTTGAAAAGCACGGGATGAAACTGCTGACATATGGCACGTTGCTTGGGGGATTTTTCTCTGAAAAGTACCTGGGTGCAGATGAGCCAACTAGGATGGACTTGGTTACTGCAAGCCTTCAGAAATACAAGAACATGATCGATGCATGGGGAGGATGGGGCCTGTTTCAGGAACTGCTGTCAGTATTGGATGGAATTGCAAAAAAGCATCACTGCAGCATTGCAAACATTGCGACTCGCTACATACTAGACAGGCCGCAAGTAGCAGGTGTGATAATTGGCGCAAGACTTGGAATCTCACAACACAGAGAAGATAACCTCAAGACCTTTGAGCTAAACCTGGATTCAGATGATGTTTCTGCAATCAATGCAGTAACTGCAAAAGCAAATGACCTCTTTGAGATAATTGGCGACTGCGGCGATGAATACCGATAGCCTCCCGGTGGTTTTATAACGGGTGGTATGATATCGTTTATCCACATGGAAGAGCTAGAGATAAAAAAGGATTTTTCAAACATTTACACCCGAGAATTTCCTACTGCGTACCTTGAGGAGATGAAGAGACTCCAGTATCGCATACCTGACAAGACAAAGCCCCTTTATCTTGCAATTGCAGACAAGCTTTGCGAAGACCTGCAAAGGCCGATTAACATACTTGACATTGGCAGCTCTTACGGGATAAACTCTGCACTGATGAAGTATGGCCTTGAGATGTACGAGCTTGATGACTTTTTCTTGAGAAAAAACCCTCCAACAAAAGATGACACAAAAGAGTTTTTTTCAAACCTTCCAATAAACGAAAACCTGGATTTTTACCAGATAGACATCTCAGAGCCTGCACTGAAATTCTCCGAAGATGTGGGCCTGTGCAAAAAGGGAATTTGCGTAAACCTTGATTCTACAGAACTTCCAATCAAAGAAGTGCCGCCATTTGACATGGTAATAGCAACTGGCTGCATTGGCTACATTGGCCACCATGCGTTTTCCAATCTGTTTGAGATGCTAAAGAAACAGGAATCAAACTCCGAGCCGTACTTTGCATTCTCTGTACTGAGAATATTTGACATGGAAAAGATTCAGAAAAACTTTGACTATTATGGATACTCTTTGGTCAAAAGCGACATAGAGCCAATCCGCCAGAGGAGATTCTCTGATGATAAAGAAAAGCAAAACACCCTGTCTTTGCTGCACGAGCGGGGAGTTGACACTGGCCTGTACGAAGACGACGGGTACTTTTATGCCGACTTTTATGTTGCCAGCCCAAAAAAGCTTGAATCGCAGCTGATCAATGTATCGAAGAGCTTGAAAAACCACGCAATACCTTGAATCTTTATTTTGCATGATCTCTTGTTTCTAGTTTGATGGACAGGGAAACTGAAGAGAAGATACAGTCAATTATTTTGGAGACGTTTCAGGACACAGAGTCTGAGTGGGTAAGTTATTTTCAGCACAAGGCAGACCAGATGCACTTGGACAAAAAGTCGTTTTTTGTAGGAATGATGTATCCCAAGATTGTGTCGCAGCTGGAATCGCACGGCATCCACATCAGGATAAAGTCAGACTCTTGGGGGGACCATGAAAACGAGAAGATAAACTCTATGCTTGGTGAGCTGTATGAGAAGTTTGTCTAGCCTGAATTTATGAAGACCTTGGAGTTTGATGTCGTTATCATTTCGGCCATGTGAATCGGAATGTCTTGTTTTTCAGCAATCTCTTTGATTTGATCTTTGTGTGATTCTCTTAGATGATCAACAAAGTCTTTCTCTTCTATATTATTTTGTTTAAAGCTACAATCTGGAAATACACAGTTGAAGTTCACTGGGTTTTGTTTTGTTGTTGGAGTAAAAAAATCTACTTTGGAATTAAATGGGAAAAAATGGTACAGGAATTTTTTCTCCAAAATTTTATAGTTCTATAATTTTTCATTATAGTTCTATAATTTTTCATTATAGTTCTATAATTTTTTCTCCAAAATTTTATAGTTCTATAACGATTTTCTTATATTTTTCCAAAAAAATACAACTTTGTGAGAAAAGGAAGACCTGAAATTCAAAAACAAAAAGAAATTAAAAAAAATATTGTTACATTATTTACTTTAGGCTATTCACCATCATACATTATTGATAAAACCAAGTATGACAAAAAGACCGTTTACAAATACATTCATGAGGCAATAGATGGTATTTCAAATGATAAAGATGCACTAGAAAAAACAAAACTTGCAATACACCAAACTGTTCTATCTTTTGATAAATTAATTGAAATGAATTTGGATTTACTTGCCCAAACAGATAAAGCAATTAAAACTGAAAATTCAAAGTCAAAAGTTAATTGAAAGAGCATTATGGGCTCAGGGAATTAGAAAACCTCTAGAAAATGGAGAAAAAAGACATGAGTTTAAGGCAGATCATGGATTTAGAAAATATTTCAAAACAATGACAGAAAAGCACATGAAATCACTTCATGTTGAGATGTTAATGGGTCATGCCACAGGGTTAGCAGACAATTATTACAGAATATCGGAAGATGAGATGTTATCAGAATATCTTAAAGCTGTTCCTGCATTGAGTGTATATAATATCCCTCCAGAATTTGAAAATGAACAGATTGAAAATATTCGAAATGAAATGATGAGATTAAAATTTGACATAGTAGGGTTGGTTGAGATTTTAAAAGATAAAAAACTGATTACAAATGAGATAATTAAAGAAAAATTCCCCGAAATGCAAAATCATGTAAAATTGGAAGATGGTTTTGTTATTGTTAAAAATACAAAATTTGGCGATGTGAAGTTTTAGAAGAAATGGTTCACAAAGTACTCATCGATGAACAGGCTTTAGGATGGATTAAAGACAATCAATCAAAAGTTGAAGAAGATTATGAGATAATTTACAAAGTTGGAACAGAACCAGCACCAAAACAAGGAAGTGGAGATAAGACAATAGGGAGATTTTGTGAAGAAAAGTGTTGTAATCTAATTACAGGAGATTATACGGCATACTTAGACATTTTAGAAAATTCAAGAATTCATGCAATACAGATTGAGAAATATTCTGCGGATAAGGCTGAAAGGAGAATGTATTTAAGACACTGTTCAGTCTTGGGTAGATTTACCTGACTTTTTCTGACTGTTCATTTAGGGACATTTGGTGTTAACTTAGGGAGATGGAATTATTCTATAATTTGATCCCATTTGTAACGTTTATGCCCAGTCTCTTTTTCATGTGGAAAAAACTTTGAATCTAAATCTTCTTTGGTTTTTCCTCTAAATTGAAAACTACATTGTACACATATTGCTTTATACATAAAATAATAAAAAAAGAAATGGTATTTAGGATTATTCTAGTAGTTTCATCCAGCAACTATCCTTACCATTGGATAGCCAACTGAACTCACTCAGTTTTAGAATGTCATTTATCTCTCGCCAGACTGATTTGTCAATCCATCCGTTAGGAATCACCTTGATACAGTCGCCCTCATTTGAGATTGAGACTTTCTTGATTCGTTTTCCTAACTGGGTTGCAAAGTTTTTCTGTTCTGTGCTTTGTGAGATTAGTTCCCTGATTTTGTCCTCTCCCAAGTCAAGGTCAATACCTGAGGCTTGTGCAGGAGTGATGTTGTCTGGCAGTCCTGTATGTGGTCTTACAAAGTTGTGATAGACTCTATATGCCTCGCAAAACTCTTCTGCTGACTTGTCATTTCCCAGTCCACGTCTAGCCTTTAGTTTCTCTCTTATCTCGTTATGATATCTCTCAATTGGTCTGTTTTGGAATCCGTCAGAAAGTGATTTTGTCTTGATGTGGGCTGTGACCCTTGCATCAAGTTCATGTCTGATTGCCTTCTCATAGGAATGAAGGGAGTCTGTGATTACATAGTTTGGTTTTACTGATGTGGTTTTCTTTCCCTTTCTGATGATGTTTTTTGCATCAATGATTTCTCGCTTTTTTGAGACTTCTGTTGCAAGGACAAATCTAGTATGTGGATCAATTATAGTCCATAACCAGTCATAGAATCCCTTGCCATGCTTTTCAGTATTTTTGACATTTAGCATCATCTCATCTAATGACCAAACATCGCTAGTTTGTGGCATGATGGAATCAACATGTTCTCGGATTATTCCCATGTATTTTTTGAACCAGTTGTAGATTGCAGTATGACTAATCACTTGATCGTGTGTCATTTGGATATGTCTTGAAATATTTCTAAAAGACATTCCAGACATGTAGAGGTTTATTGATTCAGTAATGATTTTTGGATCAGAACTTACTTTGGAAAATCCATTTTCACCTAAGACAAACTTGTAGGAACATTGCTTGCATGCATATCTTTGTCTCTTTATTCCATTATTCACTTTTCGTAATCCATTTTTGACTATGGAAGTTGAATAGCATTTGGGGCATATCTTTGGTCTTTCTATTCTCTCAATCTTGTTTTCATCATTTATGGAATTCTGTAGTATCTGTACACTGATTATGTGCTTACAATGTTTGTCATCTTTTCGGGTTAATCTATATGTGAAGTCAGGACATTCGCATGTCCAAATATCTGCATTAGATAGTTTTCTAACAATGTATTCTCTGTTACTGGATTGTGACATAACCACATAGTTATTTTTTGTAATTTTTCTAACTGATTGAGTAGAGAAGATTTGAATTGCTTTCTCTTTTCGTAATTCTGTCATAATTACTATATAGGTAATTTAGGTAATAAACATTACTTTTACTATTCTTACTATTTATTCTAATTAGGTAATGTTTAATAGATCGACTACATAGTAATATAGGTAATTATGATGAAATCAGTAATGCCTTCACTTTCTAAAGTTGCTAGAGCATCAACAAATTCTAAATCAGTTAGGGCTACAATACCAGAAGATATTGCAGAACAATTGGAAGTAGATGTAGGTGATTTACTAGTGTGGAAAATTGAAGAACAAAAAGGGAAAAAACGAGCAATCATAGAAAAGTGGGAAAGTTAGTATGCTAACCAATCTATCCGTAAGGAAAGATCGCTGTATTTTAAAAGGGACATCTCAACATGATATTGGTAATGTATCTGTGAGTGAAGAACTAAATACAAAATATCCTGATGGACATGGATTACGCATAGGTAATTATGAATACTATCTATTAGGAAACACCACTCTAAAACAATTAAAAAAAAATAAAATCATTCCAAATAAAGATTACAAAAAATATGAAACCCGTAAACCTGATGGTTTATTGGTTGATAGGAGAAACAAAAAGAAAATCAAAACTATTTGCATATTGGAACACAAGGACGATGGTAAATTTAAGACGGAAGCAGATAAAAAAAATGCTATCGAAGAATGTAATGATGTATGTCAGATACTAAATGCTGAAATAGGCATTGCAACGGATAATAATTCTTACATCTGGTTTAACCCCAAACAAAAAAACAAAATAACCGAATATGAGGATAGAACAACCAAAGCAAAAAGAAGTTATTCCATAATCATAGATACAACAGACAAACCATTCACAAACAAATTTGCTATTAATCAAAAGACAGATGAATTAGATGTCAAAAAATTAACATCCAATACAAAACAAACTTTGGAAGATGTAGAAAAAATTAGAAATATACTTTCACCAAAAAATTCAAAAATTGTAGATGATATTCAAATAGACCCTACAAAACTAGCAAAACAAATTTGGCAAGATGTATGGTCGGTAAGTGGTGCAACGCCTGAAAAATGTCTTTATACATTCGTTGAGTTATTCATATTCAAATATCTAAGTGATCTCAATATTTTAACAGAAGATAATAGTGGAAATAAAGTTAATTTCAAAGATATTTTTGCGTTAGATCCTGCTAAAGCATTCATGAATTACACAAAAAATGTAAGACCATATCTTAAAGAAATGTTTCCACCATCCACGATTGATAACACCACAATCATAAATGGAACTGTTCTTAATCCTACAGTTCCAGAGCACAGTGACGCTTTTTACAAAATCTTAAAACGATTTAACACATTTGGAGAAATGAAGAATATCAATCCCGATTTCAAATCTAAGGTTTTTGAACAATTTATGAAAGAAAGCATTAGTAAAAAAAATTGGGGGCAATATTTCACTCCTAGAAATATTGTAGATGCAATGATAAAGATGTCAGATATTGAAAAATTAGATAAAGACTCCAAAGTTTGCGATCCAGCATGTGGAGTTGGCGGTTTTATTCTTGAACCAATGAAAACTTTGGATGACGGGGTCAATTTTTACTACAAAATAACAGGAAACAAGATCATACCTAGACTTGAGTTTTCTGGTTTCGATAAAGGTTTTGAGAAAGAAGAACAACTCACCATAATTCTAGCCAAAGCCAACATGTTGATTTTTCTGTCTGAATTATTGAAGAAAAATGATGCAATGGCAAAAGAATTCTCGAATTTATTTAACTCTACAATGAATCTCATAACAAATACTATTCTTGGAACATTGGCACAAACAGAGTATGACAAGTATGATCTGATTCTTACTAATCCACCCTATGTAACGAGTGGTAGCAGTAATTACAAAACTGCAATAAAAAATAATGCAACACTCAAAAAATTTTATAAAATTAACGCTTTAGGAGTGGAAAGCCTATTTTTGGAATGGATAATCAATAGTTTGAAGCCAGACAAAAAAGCATTTGTGATTATTCCTGATGGAATTCTCAACAGAAATGAAAGTAAGTTACGTGCATTTGTAAGAGATGAATGTATTATAGACGGAATAATTTCACTCCCGATTAATGCATTTTACACTACTCCTAAAAAGACATACATTTTATGCATAACCAAAAAACCAAACGAGTCACATGATGAAAGACACAAAAATGAACAGACAACACCTGTGTTTACTTATTTGGTCAGTGATATAGGAGAAACGTTGGATGTTAATAGGTTCCAAATTGATGAAAATGACTTAGAAACTATGGTGCCTCTTTTCAATCAATTTAAGGGTATAAGAAGTACATTCCCCACTGATGATAAAAGATGCAAAATTCAACCAATAGAGAAATTTGATCCTGAGCAACATTGGGCTGTAGATAGATGGTGGTCAAAAGATGAAAAAATTGAATTAGGCATTGAAGAAGAAGAGACTGTTTTAACTCTAGAGGAATTTGTAGAGAAAACACAAGAAGTTGCAACAAAAATCAATGAATTAACTAAAGAGTTAGGTCAATTCCAATGAAAGAAGTTTCCCTAAATGATGAATCCCTGTTCAAACTAAGTATAGGTAAACGAGTGCTTCTAAGCGAAGTCTTTCAAAGCACAGGAAAAATTCCAATTTACAGTGCTAATGTCTTTGTTCCTATGGGATACAAGGATACCTCAAATATCAAGAATTTCAATAATGATTATGTCTTATGGGGGATAGATGGAAATTTTGAATTTAATGTAAAGCATAAAGGGGAAAAATTTGGAAATACCGATCATTGTGGTGTGATTGAAATCCTTGATTCCAATATACTTCCAGAATATCTTGTACATCAACTAGAAATCAAGAAATACGAATTGGGATTTGATCGCACTTTACGTTCATCATTATCAAACATGACTGTGATTAATGTAGAAATCCCAGTTAAAGCAACTGGTGAATTTGATGAGGACGAGCAATTACGACTTGTAAAAAAATACAACTCACTAAAAAAACTGAAAGAGCAATTAAGACAACAGCGAGATGAATTTGAAAATGCACTCTTGGAAATAAATGACAATTATAAGAAAAAATCTGTCGAAGTTTCAACTCTTTTTGATTTCCCTGAAACTAACTCAGGAATGACAAAAAGATTGTGTAATGACAATAAAGGAAAAATCCCAGTTTATGGATGTTCCAAATCAGGAAGTATGGTGTTAGGACATATCAAAAAACTTCCAAACATAAAATATTATAGTGATTGTTTGACATGGAATCGAAACGGTTCCGTAGGTAAATTCTTTTTCAGAGAAGGTGTTTTCTCCACCAATGAAGATCATAGAGTATTAAAAATCAAAAAATCATTAGTTGGAAAAATTGATCCAATTTACATGAAATATGTATTGGAGAAGGAAGTAAGAAAACTGGGTTATAGTTTTACCAAAAAATTAGGAAAAATCAATTTACAAAGTGTGGTTGTAGATATCCCAATTAATAATACAGGGGATTATGATATTGATAAGCAAGAAGAAATTGCAGAGAAATATGAAAAATTGTACCAGATGAAAAGCAAGGTCGCACAAGAACTTCATAAGTTGATTGATACTGTTGTCAAACTCTGAACTTGAGTTTATCACCCTAACTTAACACCAAATGTCCCTAAATGAACAGTCAGAAAAAGTCAGGTAAATCTACCCAAGACTGAACAGTGTCGTCAAATTTGATAAAAAAACGTCTGGGAACATACTACAAGATCTAAATAATAAATTTGAACAAAGATGGAATGCATCTTCTACAATATAGACATCAAAATCTGGTTTTTGAACCGATGTTAGCACGGAAACCATCCGATTGGAACTCAGAAACAAGATAGTACTTTTTCCGGTCGAATTCAAACCTATTCAATCAAAATTGCAGGCTTGAAAGGTCTTGCATGTCTTGCCTTTCCTTTTGGATCGTAAATATCAGAATCAGTCTCTGAATGTATCGTAACATCAACTCCAAACTCTTTCTTACCGATACTTGCCAACTCTGATTTTAGGAATTCCTTTTCATCAAATGAATCAGATTCCAACTTCATCTTTTTGATGTTTTCAGACTCTGAATGCAAGTCCTTGATTACTTTTTGTACAAAGTCTGGCATCTTTTTTGCATCAGCAGTTTCAGGATTTGCAAGCAACTCTTTCATCACAACTCCCATGTTGTTTTGACCTCCAACCATAATCTCCAGTATCTTACGATAAACTTTGGATTTTGTATCATCTGAATTTACATACAGTACGATCTTCTTTGGAGTGATTTTTGTAACCTTGAGAATATTTGCAATATCTTCTATGGTGCTTTTCAGCAATTCTTCAGCTTGAATTGCAGTAGCATCAACATCATCCTTGGAATATTTTGGCCATGAACTCTTTGATACCAAATCAGAGTATCCTAGTTTTTGCCACATCTCTTCAGCTATATGTGGTGCAAATGGAGATAGCATTGCAACTCGTGCAGAGTTTATCTGATGCAAAATTCCTGAAACATCACTTCGTTCTTTAGCGCCTATTCTTTTTGTATACCAGCTCAAATCAGACTCGAATGTAAACAAAATATCATGTAATGCTTCTCGCAGTCTCATCTTTTCTACTGCTTCAGTGACTTGACTGATCATACTCTGAGTTTTGGAGAGAATCCACCTGTCTTCAGCCTCCAAATTGCCAATATCTGATGCTTGATGCTTGCCGCATTCTTCTAGCATTGATTCTAATTTACTCTGTATTCCTGAAACTGACTCCATGTTAAAGTCAGCATCTTGTAACAGCTCAGCTGATGAAATTATTGCCAATCTGATTGGGTCTGCACCGTGATCTCTAATTGCAGTTCTCAATGGAATGATATTTCCCATACTCTTTGACATTTTTGCACCATCCATCATTACTGAACCGTTGACAACAATTTCTTGTGGCCAGTGTTTCTTTGGAAATATTGCAACATGATTTAGTACAAAAAATGACAAGTGGTTCTGTACCAAGTCTCGACCCGAGTGTCTTGAATCAACTGGATAAAAATACTGGAACTCTTTTTTGAGCACATTGATTGTGTCTTCAGAAAGTTTGGAAGTACTTGCAGCTAGTGACACATCACCCTTGTCTAGCAAAACATAATCAAACAATTCCTTTGTTAAATTCTCAGGAGTAACGGTTCCATCATTTACAAATCGTGAAATGGTATAGTATGCCATGTAAATCACAGAGTCAGACAGACTCTCTACAATCCAGTCATTGTCCCATGGAAGTTTTGTCCCCAAACCCTGCTGTCTTGCACATGCTCTTTCATGCAGCCAGTCAATTACCTCTACAAACTCTGTCTTGATGTTGTTTGGTAGAATGTTCATCTCATCAAAGCAGTTACGAGCTAGTTTCTTCCATTCCTCATCTCCATAATTCAAAAACCACTGGTTGTTCAGTACCTTGACAACACATTCAGCTCCACAACGACATCTTACAGGAGCATTCTCTAAAACTGGGAATTTTTCCAAGTAATTGTTTTCTTGTAGCCATGCTCTAATCTTGTCTCGTCCAAACTGGACCTTTTCGTTGTTGAACTGTCCGCACTTGTCATTGAGCTTTCCATCAGTAAACTCTTTGAGGTACAGCTCCTTTGTTGCCTCTTCTAGCTTTTCATCAGATTGGTCTGATACTCCCATCTTTTCGCAAATGTCTTTTGCAGGAATGGTGCCATACCCTTCAGTTACTATGATTGGAATAGGCTCGATTTTTGAGGCTAATTCGTGCCCTTTTGCCTTCAAATCCATCAGTGCCTGGTAGTCCTTTGGGGCATGCGCAGGAACTGACATTACAAGGCCCGTGCCCATGCCAGGCTCTACAAAGTCAGCTGGCAAAATTGGGATATCTCGTCCGTCATGATTCTTTGCATATTTCCCAATAACATCACTTCCTGGAATCTCGCCAATTACCTTGACTTGCTTTTCAAAGAATTCAATTTTCTTTGCACACTCTTCTGAAACTATCCATGTCTCACCATCCACTGTAACTTTTTTGTATACAGTATTTGGGTTGACCCAGAGATTTGTAATTCCAAATATTGTCTCAGGTCGAAGAGTCGTAATTGGAAAAATATAATCGTCTAGCTTGAATTTTATCAAAAAGTTCTTGTCATCAATCTTTGGCTCAACATCGCCCATTGTGTCATGCTGTGATACTGGGTTTTGATCAACTGGACACCACCCGACTGGATGAGAACCCTGAATGATTCTGCCTTTTTCTTTGAGTGTCGTGATTTGCCACTCGATAAATTTCTGATAGCCTGGAACTATTGTTGTGAATTCCCGTCTCCAGTCAATGGAGTATCCCATCTCGATCATTCCAGACTTTATCTCTTCATGAAAATAGTCTGCAATCTTTACAGGTTCTACAAATGACTTTATCGCATCTTCAGGAACATGGTAGATGTTTCTTAATCCATCAAGGATCTCTTTTTCTCCAGCTTCGATTCTTTTTGCCATTCCAAGTACAGGTGTTCCCGTATAATGAAATCCCATTGGAAACAAGACGTTGTATCCTTTCATTCGATAGAATCTTGCATGAACATCAGCTAGTGTGTATGTTCTTCCGTGTCCGATGTGCTGCGGTGAGTTTGGATACGGATATGCAACTGTGATAAACTTTTTTGGCATATCGTTTGGATTTGTCTCAAAATCCTTGCTTTCTTGCCATTTGGCTCTCCACTTTGTCTCTATCTCGTTCCAGTTTATTGCCATCGTATCATCCTAAAATCATTGATTTTGCTTTGGCTATTGCCTGGTCTTTTTTAGATGTGTCTTTTCCTCCGCCCTGTGCAAACTTGGCATCCCCGCCACCAGAGCCGCCCAAAATACCGGCAATCTCCTTGGCAATTGAGCCTGCATTTACGCCTGATTCTGCGCCTGCATACACCATGACACGCACAGTCGGACCTGACTCAAATATTCCACATACTGCAGCCTTTGCATCCTGTGCAACTAGTTTCTTGCCAAAGTTAAGATGGAAATACTCATCATAATTTTCACTTGCAGTAAAGCACAACTTGTCTTTGACAGTTACATCTTCAATTTCGCCAGATTCACCTGCCAGAACTTTTTCTAGAATTTTTGGAATCTTTTCTCTTGCCTTTTGCTTGTTTTCTTCTCTTTGCTTTTCAAGCTCTGCTTTTGCAGCTTCTTCGGCTGCCTTTCTTTTTTCTTCTTGTTCTTGTAGTTTGACATACTCAAATGCGTTAGGTCCTGAAACATATTCCAGTCTTACAACGCCGTCTTGGATTCTCTTTGTCTTTGTAATTTTGATTAGCTCAATGTCGCCTGTCTTCTTTACATGCGTTCCACCACAAGCCTCAATGTCCCTGTCTGCAATTGACACGATCCTTACAGACTTTACTGGAACAACACCTCCCTGGTAAATTCTAAATCCGTACTTTTGCTCTGCAGTTCCCCTGTCAAAATATTCAATGTTTACTGGAAGGTTCTCTTTTACCAAATCATTTGCAGCTTTTTCAATTTGTTTTACTTGCTCATCAGTTAGTGAAGAGTGGTGTGTGATGTCCAGTCTTGCATGATCGTCTTCTTTGAATGCCGAGTGCTGCCAAATCCATGACCCCAAGACCTTGCGCGATGATGCATTAATGATGTGAGTGCTTGTGTGATTCTTTGTAATGTTGTTACGTCTTGTCTCATCTACTTTGCACAGTACAGTTTCTCCCTCCTTTGGAGTTCCGCCTTGTAACTTGTGAACTATAATGTCAGCATGCTTGTCTACATCTACAACTTCAAATCCTGCAATGCTTCCGTGGTCTGGCTCTTGCCCACCACCTCTTGCATAAAACGAAGTCCTGTCTAGTACGACATAGTCATCAAAGACTCGCAAGACTTTGGCATCAAACTCCATTGGATCATGTTTGTAAAATAGTGTCTCGGTTTCAGGCAGTCCGTCAAGTGGCAGCTCTGCAATTGCCTTTTTCTTTTCAGACTTGTGCAGGTCAGAGAGCTTGGAGTAAAATGATGATGGGATTTCGTCAATTGCGTTTACTTCCTTGAGGTATTCAGGCGTGATTCCGTCTGATTCGTACAATGTAATTAGCTCATCAACTGTAGGGACTCCCTTTTCTCGGATCTTGTCTGCCTTTTTCTTCATGTGAACCTTTGATTCCTCATATCTTGCTGATTCCAGTCTTAGTATTGCCTTGACGTCTTCTCTTTTCTCATCAAGTTCTGGATACGTATCCTTGAGATAATCAATGTGAGTATCAATCAAGTCATCAATGTCAAGTTTCAGATTCAGTCTAGCTATTGTTCCGTTGATTCGGCGCAGCATCATTCTAAGATTGTATCCGCCACCAACGTTTGATGGCAGTGCGCCGTCTGTAATTGCAAAGATTAGAGTCCTCAAATGATCTGCAATCAGATAAATCCCTTCAAGTGGTGTGATCATTTTGCTTAGGTTGTCTTCAGTAATTCCTGCTGCCTTTATTGCATGACGTCTGACATCGTTTAGATCATCAAAACTATCAATTGCCTTTGCAATCTCTGTAAAGTATTTTTTCAATATTTCTGAATCTGAATCAATTCCAATTGTGTTGAATAATTTTTCATTTATTGGACCAAAGCAACAGTCATACGCAGTTGGCGTTCCCATGGTAATCCATGCAAATCTCTCAAGGCCTGCACCCATGTCGATGATTCTCTGATCAAGTGTGGTGTGCTTTCCAAGTTCTCCTTGAAACTCTGTAAAGACTGCATTTCCTAATTCTAATCCTCTGACAAAATATTCTAGTGATGGACCAAATGAACCACCACCTGCCCAAACATCTTCAACAAAGACAACCTCGTCTTTGTTTATTCCAAACTGGTCAGTCAATAACCTGTAATCCAAATCAACACACTCGTCTTTCCAGTATCCGCTATTCTCTGGAATGCTGTGCTGTCCTATCATGCAAAAGCTAGAAAAGTGCCTGCCAGTAACTCCGACGTTTTCCAGGTCCTTGAATCTCAGACAGGTCTGCGGAACAACTAACGGGTTTGCAGGAAACTCAAAGACTACCTTTGAGCCCATGATTCTCTGAAAGTCCACAACTGATGCAATTGTAAAAAACAAGTCATCACGCCATCTGCACACAACAGGATACCTGCTCACAGACGTGTGGCCGTTTTTTACAAAAAACGACTCTACTTCTTTCCATGACTGGGTATAGTCAAATCTCTTTTTTGTTGGAGGATCGCCGATGAATGAATAAGTGTCATCTGCATCATCAGGACACAATGTCCTTCCAGAGTTTAGTGTCCAAAAGAATCTGCCACACTTTTGGCATGACTTGCGCTCAAATCCTTGCTCAGAAAATAGTTTGACATTGTAATATCTCTCAGGATCTGATGAAAACTCCTTTAGGATCTCTCTTTTGTCCAACGAAGAGCCTGCCTTGTACCGATATTAAGAATTGTCGATTTTTGGGAATTGCATTTAGGAATTTGTTGCAATTATTCCTCTTGTTGCAAGATTTGAAAATGCGTTTAGCAATTCTTGCTCTGATACTAGTTTCTGGTTGTACCATTTTATGATGTTTTGAATCCATGCAGGACCATTCTCAGTGTCATAGTATGGTGTTATTTTGAGAATCTTGTCATCTCCAAGCTTTGGGTTGCCTCGTCCGTCCTGGTTGCTAGTCATTATGTACAGTCCATCTGGACCGTTTACTGCATCGCGCAGTCTGCCAAACTCTCCGGGAAATAATTTCTCATGATGTATCACGTTATAGTTTTCATCAAACTCTATTTGGTGCAGGTGCTCCCCTCGAAGCGTTGCTGCAAAAAACTTTCCATTCCAGTGTATGATGTTGCCGTAGTAAAATGCAGCACCTGATGGGGCCCATGTGTCATCGCCTGAATGAATTGCAGGACTTGTTGCACCTTCCAATGTTTCATCTCCTATTACATCAGGCCACCCGTAGTTTGCACCAGAATGTATTATGTTGATTTCATCATGTGCTACTCCACGCCACCCTGATGGCCCATGCTCTGTTGCAACCAACACCCCTGATCTGTCCCAGTCAATTCCCTGTGGGTTGCGATGCCCCATAGAATAAACTGCATTTCCAAATGGATTGTCCTCTGGAATCATACCGTCTGGATTTATTCGAAGAATTTTTCCTGCAACTGAATCTGAATCTTGTGACAAGTCTGGCAGTGTTGCATCACCTGTTGTAATGTACAACTTGCCATCTGGTCCAAACTTTATCCTGCCACCGTCATGGTATGGTGCCCCTGGGATTTCATCGATGAGTACCTTGTCTTCAACCAGTGTGTCATTCCATTCCACATATCTGACAAGCTTGTTTTTTGTTGAGAGAAAATCATTGTATGTGTAATAGATGTAGATGTAGTGGTTTTGCTCAAAGTCAGGATCCAGTGCAACTCCGAGCATCCCTCCTTCTCCTCCGCCAACATCAAGTGACATTACCTGCTTTATGATGCCGTCCTCAATTACGTTGAGTTGGCCTGTTCTTTCTGAAAAAAATATCCTGCCATCTGCTGCAAAATCAATACTCCATGGAACTGAAAGATTCTCAGCTACTGTCTTGACATTTACTCCGTATTCTGGATATGGCACTGCATATGCACTTGATACTCCAAGTGATATTATGATAGAAAGTATGATTGCAATCTTCATTTCTTGTATGTGGTCTGTTTCGTAAAGTAATAAATAAAATCAAATGACAGTTTATGGATGGTCACAACGCCACTTGGCAAAAAACCGCTAATTGGAATTGCAGCTGCTGCAATCATATCAATTGCCGTCTTGCTTGCATTTTCATCAAATGATGCAACTCCTTTAGCTCAGACAGATGAAAATCCTATAGTGGCAGAAGTAAATGGCCAGAAAATTCTCCTTGATGAGGTTGCCGAATCAATCAGGTTGGCAAGCATGCAAGGACAGCAACTAAACAACTCTACTGCACTTGATCAGATAATTACAAAGACACTGCTGCTAGAAGAGGCACAAGAACGTGGAATTACAGTTGCCCTAGATGATGCAGCAGCAAAACTAGAGGAGAATTATTTGCAAAACGGACTAACAAAACAACAGTTTGAGCAGAGACTTGACCAGCTTGGCTCTACATATGATGACACGCTAGAGATGTACAGAGAGCAGATGGTAATCAACCAGATGCTAATCGATGAAATCTCTGATGTTGAAATTCAGATTAGTGAACGAGAAGCAATGTCTTTCTTTAATGAAAACATTGATACCATCAAATCTCAAATTGGCGAAAACACTGTCTATGAGGATGTGTCTTCGCAACTAAAAGAAACTCTAAGACTGCAAAAACAGCGACAGATGGTATCAGATTTGGTATCTGAGCTAAGAGATGATGCAACCATTCTAACATTTGAAGATAGAATGTAGGGTTTTTGCAAAGTTTTGTTATAATGACAAGTTTGATGATTTGGAAGCTGTATTGTCTTCTTTGATAGCAATAAATACAATGTATATGCCACTCTATCCATGTTTGGAAAGAAACCCCAGCCAAAAGAAGGCGTTCATGTGTTTTCTACAAGAAAAAATGGGGAATACAATGATTTTATCTTTGGAATTATCACTGGCGTTGACGGACGAAAGGTTGGAATCAATGGCGTAATTGTAAATCCTGTTGGTCTGAAAAACAAGATTGCTCAGGGAAAAGCAGGAGAGCGCTCACATGAGATACTTGAGAATCCAACACCTGACAACATTGTACTTGCACTAGTGTATAGAGTAGAGCATGACAACTTTGCAGATGTACTGGATCTGGACAAAGACAAGTGTGACTTGCTTCCACCAAAAATCTACAACATGCTAGATGGATGGATTCGAGAATCATTGCCTGAACTAATCAACAACGTGTTGTCATTGCCACCAGGCGCAGAGCGCGATGAGGCAAAACGAATCCTAAAACACAAAATGGATACGCTAGTTGACAAGAATCTCAAAAGAAGACTGTACTCTGTTTGCCGCAGTCTGAAAATTCTGAACTGATTTCAGGCGTGGATTCGCCATAGTTTTATATTATGCCCTAAGAAATTCTCGATACAATGGAATATGTTTATGCTGCTTTACTTCTTCACAAGCTACAAAAAGACGTCAATGAAGAAAACATCAGCTCAGTTGTAAAAGCATCTGGCGCTGAGGTCAATGACGCTCAAGTAAAAGCACTAGTAGCCGCTTTAGCCGATGTAAACATCGAGGATGCTATCAAGGCTGCACCAGTTGCAGTAGCCGCAGCAGCACCAGCAGCAGGAGGCGCAGATGCCGCAGCCGGTGGTGAAGCAAAGAAAGAAGAAGCACCTAAAGAAGAAGGCAAGACCGAAGAAGCAGCCATGGAAGGATTATCTTCTCTATTTGGCTAGTCAACTTTTCTTTTTTCAATATAATTTTGATCTTTATTTTCATCAATGTTAATTAGCAATCTTGTTGTTGTTTTGTTATCTTGGTAGATTTTTCCTTTGAGATTGACGGATTTATTAGCATACTTGACTATTTGGGAACAGTTGCGTTTGCAGTAACTGGAGCATCAAAAGCAATTGCACACAATGCTGACATCTTTGGAATTATTGTTTTGGCATCAGTAGTTGGAGTAGCTGGCGGAATAACGCGCGATGTTGTGTTTGGAAGATTCCCTACAGCATTTTCTGATCCTATCTACATCTCTCTGACCGTTTCAGCTGGTGTGGTGATGTTCTTTTTGTATTCCAAGCTAAAAAAACAGATGGGAACATGGCTTGTCTTTGATGCTGTAGGTCTTGGTGTGTTCTCAATTATTGGCGCATCAATTGCATACCAGATAGTTGGATTGAACTTTCTTCCGATGCTGTTTGCAGGAGTGTTGACTGCAATTGGCGGTGGAATATTGCGTGACGTGTTTGTTCGGGAAATACCAATTGTATTTGTCAAAGAAGTGTATGCAGTTGCAAGTGTTGTAGGAATTGTTGTGTTTTATGCAATACTGTCCTCCGGTGTAGACCCTCAAATTTCTTCTGTGATTGGAATTGCAGTGGTTACTGGAATCAGACTGTTGGCAATGAAGTTCAACTGGAATCTTCCAAAGGTTAGAGAGTCTTGATTTTATTCTAGTTTTAGATTTTGGCCTTTTGAGTTTGTTGTAGGCATTCTTGATTCAGAACTCTTGTCGCATTCGCATACTGCGTAAAACTGCACTGACTCAAAGAATCCATCTCCTGCCTTTGTGTTGCTTCCCTTAAAGTGACTCAAAGTTGGACCACCTGTACCTGAGCTTGAAAAATCTACGACCTTTCCATCAAATGTTGCTGAATGTGAGTAATTGTAATCCTGAAAATTGATGGTATTTCCGCTAATGGAGTTGATATCAACCCAGTGGCCATATGATGGAATGTCATAGATTAGCATCTTGATATTACAAACATCGCTCCATGCCTCTAGGTTTGCAGGAGTGGTGTCTTCGATTTCAGCTGCGCAATAGTTTTTCCTATCTCCTGTGATTACCCTGTCTCCAAAGTTCTTGTTTACGTTATCGACAAACTTTCCTCCTCTCTCACCAAATGTGTTAGAGTGGTCAAGGTTGTCACCTAGCCTGTCCCATTGTGCCTTGCTTGTTCTAATGTCATGTGATAATGCACCTGGAAATGTTGTCTCCATGGAGTGGACAAATGCACTGATTCCACAATAGTTGTCGTTATGTCTTGCACCGTCTGGGGGTGCTGGGCCGCTAGTTGTGCTACCTGCTGGTGGCAACATACATTCTGAGAAAAACAACTGCTCGTCTTTTAGATAGTCCATAAATGACATTTCTGAATCAAAATCAAACTCTTCTGATGCAAAATCTACAAACGAATCATAGTTGAATCCTTCTGGCACTTCAAACAAGTAATCTCCTGTATCCCATGATATGATTGGAGAGTCAATTACTGTCATTGCAAGTTCTGGATCTTCTCTGATGCCGCTGTACTGTATTGCTGTCTCAAAAGTTGTCTGGTACGAGTTTTCATTTGTAAATGATACAAAGAACAATTCATGGTATGGTGGCAAAAAGAATCCATTATGATCATCTGCTGCAAAAATTTCCACTGACTGGGAAATGTCATTTCCATTCTCATCAAAAATTCCCACTGACACAAATGGATCAGATACAAAGAGGCTTGTCATGTATGGTGTAGGTAACCAGTACTTTGATGTCTGTCCTGGTCTTAATGTAATGTCTGCCTCTAGCAGTCTTGCAACATTGTCTGGATAACTGGTAACTTCTGCGGTGTCTTCAGATGTTTTGACATCAAAGGAACCATCCAGATTCTCAATCATATGATGTGTGTTTAAAATAGAATAATCAAACAACTCTTCAATTAATGTTGGAACCTTGATCTTTGTAATTGTCTGATGTGGATCTGATGATTCTATTATTATTTTGATGTCCTCGTACTTGACGCCGACATTTCGGTCGTCTATTTCAGTATCTGGATTGTATGTTGGATTCCAGATAAAGTCAGGATGGGTTCTGGGATTCTCATCTATTGCCTGCATTGAAAATAAGTTTACAGCCTCTGTTGCCTTGCGAATTGCATTGTCAGCTGCCTGTTTGATCTTTCCTACTGCTTCCTGATATTCTGATTCTGTGTTGACTGAATCTATAGACTCTGATTCAAACTCTACTGGCATGTCTGCTGATTGCATGTAGGCATCATTTGCAGCCTCGGCAATATTGCTAATCTTGTTGTAGTTTTGGACTGCAGCTGCTGCCTCATCAGCTGCCTTTGCAGCTTTTTCTTTTGCCTCTAGTGCGCCTGAGAGGTATTGAGGCTCTTTTGTAGAGTCATACAATGAGAATAATTCATCAGATTTTTCTTTGTATATTTTTGACTCTCCGTCTTTGATCTTAAACAAAAGCGATGATGCAAGCTTGTTCCACTCTTGTGCTTCATTGATTGCAGAAATGGTTCCGCGTTTTAAAACGATATCAGTATACTTTGGAATGCCTGGCATCTTTCTTACTGTAATGTCTTCATCTCCATCACGGTACTCGATATCCTGCTCTTCAATTTCCAATCCTGAAATCTCTGAAAATGATGGAGTTTTGATGATTCCTTCACTGACTAGAAAACCAAGTGATGTTGCAATCTCTGTATCTGAAACATTTCCATCACTCCAGTATCCAAATACTGTTTTGATGTACTCTGGGATCTTTTTTGCAGGTTGCACAAACGTGCCGCCTTTCTCCATTCCTCCTTCATGTTCTATTCCTGGGTGCTTTTTTGTAAACTCCTCAAGTGAGATTACATTTTGTTTGATTAGTGTCTCAAGTGCATTTACAATTTCATCATCTGAGATTATTCCGTCTTTCCACCACTTTGCATTGTTTTTGAACCAATCAGGAATCAACATTGCAGTTTTTGGTTGAACTGCTGTATCACACTGGCCTGTGTTTTCAACTTCGTTTCTTAGAATCTTCATCTTTACTCCGATTGTTTCATCCTCATCTAGTTTCAGAACAACTTCTGCATCATAGTACCATCCTTCAGCTGAGCTTCCGCGAAGATTTCTTGTGTCAAATCCAATCCATTCGTCTTCTGACTCTTCAAACTCTTGCTCTGCCTCCAGTGGTCCTGTGGAAATGTCTCCGTTCTGGATTACTCTTTTCATGATTCTATCAGTGTCAAGAGTATTTTCCTGATCAGACTCTGCGCCCCATGCATACACTCTCAAGTCTCCTAGAGGCGTACACTCATCATGATCCATTATTGTTAGATCAAGTGGAATGATTCCACCATCATCCAAATCAAGATCATTTCTGGCATATGTGCCCGAACCTGTTGCATCCTCATGTCCTGATAATTGAGCACGCCATCCTAGGACTAGGTCCGCACCGCTTGTCCAGTCTTCTAGATAGTCTGCATCAGAATTGAATTCTATTCTCTCTACAATTACTGTAATGTGGTATGGCTCCCCGCTTGGAGGCGTATCCCAATGGGCATACACGTCTGAAAATGAGCTGATAGAGAACAACCCAGAGAATGCAAATAATATCACAAAGAAACTAAATCTGCGTTTCACAAATACCAAAAAAACTGACTTTACTTAAGGGTGTTCTTGATTATGGGTTTGAAAATTTGCTGATTAAAAATAGTCTGCCCATCCTCTTTTTAGCAGTACGTTTGCAGTGGCTTCGCTGACACACACTGCCTTTCCATTGGTGCTCTTCATTAGCAACTCTAGTCCCTCGTTGCACGTTACGTCGCCTGCATCAATTCCTTTTTTCATCTGCTTTAGTGGGGATTCAAACTCTTTTGGTGCAAGGCCGTATTCTATGCGCAAAAACAGGTTCTTTGCATCAGGACCTGTAATCTTTACCGTGTATTGCCCAAAGTCTCTTAGCACTCCGCTAGTAGAAATTGTATCTGAAAACTTTGTAGTGTCTGGAAGTGGAATGTTCTTGTGATACACGGTATTTTCTTTTGGACCTATGATGTCAAGTGAGATCTGGCTTAACTGTACTGGGTTTTTTATCTCACCTGATACTACAATGTCTTCGCCCATTGTGTAGAATTTTTTATCTGTCACGCCAAAAATCTGGTTTATCAAAACAATGTTTTCTGGAACTGCCTTGCCAATCACGCTGGTTCCTACAACCCTGACTTGCTCTGCAGAATCATTTAACAAAACTGAAAGCTGCGTCATTCCATTCATCTGTTTTAATTCAAAGTCAGTTGTCTGCTTGTCGTTTATCCATACTGACTGGGGATTTTTGATTAGTTTTTCATCTAGTCTTACAACAAAGTTGTCGTTGTTTACCTTGCCTTCAAAATTAAAAATCAACATGCTTCTTGTAGGATCAACTTGTATACTAACAAGATTTCTCTGTACTTTGTAGGCAACATCTACTGGAAAGTAAGACACATCAGAGCCAACGTTGTGAATTATCTGAAATTCTTTAGACAAGTCAACTACGTTTACAATTCCAAACATCCACGGATGAATTGTACAAAAGTATAGGTTCTCTCCTAGTTGCTCTTTTTGGAATATAACGTAAAACTTGGCACCTGGGCCCATGTGTCCGCTATCAAACAGTCCTGAAGGTCCTGCATACAAAGAACCCGAAGTTATAGTGTGTACAACTGAATCTGCGTTTCCCCACTCTACCTTGTCTCCTGGCCTGACAGAAACTTCTGCTGGCAGAAAGTGATTTGGAAAATTGGGGTCAGATGAGCCAGATGGGATTTGAACCTTGACTGTATCTGCATATGCAGAAGACAGGGGAACTAAAACAAGTGCAATTATTGCAACAAGCATGTATCTTTTCAAGCGTGATTAACTGAGCTATTTTTGGATATAAAGGCAGGATACCATTCTCAACTGTTGCAAAACACATGGGCACAAAACAATCTTGTCTCAAAAATGAGTTTTAGCGCAATACACAAAAAGGAATTTGCTCAAATCATGTCATGGCAACTTTGGATCAGCTGCGAATTTGCAAATCATGTGGAAATGTATTTTCAAAAAAGGCAGGCGCTACAAACATTACAGAATGTCCTCAATGCAAGGGAACAAGCTTTGACCAGATTGTGACTGAGACAGACTCTGAGGATGTTTACCTAGATGAACTAGATTAGTCCTTTGAAAAAAGTTATAGACAATACCTAAAACGTATCAATATGTCCTTTTTCAAAACAATTGAAAAGAGACGCTCATCAAGATCCTTTTCAAAAAAGGCTGTTGAAAAATCAAAGATATCTAAGATTCTCAAGGCAGCATGGATGAGCCCCTCGTCTATGGGAACGCAGAACTATCAGGTGTACGAGGTTGTCAGTGCGTCAAAAAAAGAAAAACTAGTCAAGGCAACACATGACCAGGGATATGTCGATGCACCGCTGGTTTTGGTATTTTGCACTGATCCAAAAAGAATCAAGGACATGGGAGCACGTGGAAAGAACCTGTTTGCAGTCCAGGATGCAACAATTGCAGCAGCATATGCACAGCTAGCAGCAACTGCACAGGGATTGTCAAGCGTATGGATAGGCCATTTCAAAGAAAAGGCAGTTGCTCAAACTCTAAAGACAAAACTGCGACCTGTGGCGATTCTGGCAATTGGATATTCTACTGAAAAGCCAGGACCAAAAGAATTTCAAAAGATGAAAGACCTGTTCAAAAAAGTCTAACCTGCTTGTGTTTGTCTAAAGCCATTATTTTTACTAAATTTGGATATTATTTGGAAATTCTACTTTATACTATCTTTTCATAGATTCTATATCGGGCCTCATCATACCTATCTCCTCTATGTTTAGACCTATTTTTTGAGGCCTGATAAAAAAATTAATTCATGAAAAGTTTGTGAAGGTTTTCTTTTGTCACATGCAATTTATGCAATTCGTCACCCTTTAGAATGAATATCTGATCATGTTGCACAAATAAATCCATAATGTCCTCAATCCCTGCACCCAATAATGTATTGGTATGATATAGACAAAACATCATCCCGTTTATTCGAAATTTGTTGTATGACTTTTCTATTAACAACGCATCTTTAAATGAAGAACGGGAAATGTCCTCTAAAATAAAATCAGTACAACAAACATTGTTTTCTTTTGATTCCTTGTCGATGTTTTGAATTATACTTCCGCAATATTTTGAGATATTCTTTTGGTCTGTCTTGTATGGTTTTATTGTTCCATCAAACCACTTGAGTTTTGATAGTAGTTTGACTGCACTATTTGTTGGAGGTCCACAAAATGCTCTAAACCAATTTCCTTCTTTTGCAAACCTGTCCATTGATTTTAGTAAGTTCTGGAGTGCTTTCTCATCTCCATAAATGATAAGATCGTGCTTTTTTGGCATCTCTGATCTGTGTTTTATCCATTTGTCAAGCGCATCTTTTGCAATGGAGTTTAATGAAACTCCCAATTCGTTTGCGATCTTGTTGAGTTGATTGTGTATTTCATCGTCTACTTCTCTTACTAGGATCTTTTTTGGCATGATGTTCTTAGAATGAATTAGTATAAAAATGTGATAGCATGCTAGCAATTTGGCATAATACTTATAATTGAAAGCATGCTATCATTTATAGGTCTAAATGAATACACTTACGCTTCGATCAATCCAAACAGAGTCTCATCCTGAGACAAAAATGACATTTTGGTACCTGTTTGCAACTTCAAAAGGTGCAAAAACACGAATTAAGATCATGCGTCTTTTGCAGAGTCATCCTTACAACACCCATAGGATATCTCAGGAATTGATGATGGATTACAAAGCAATAAAACATCATATGGACATTTTAGAGAAAAATAATCTCATTGACAAGTTTGATGCCAACTATGGAGCAACATTTTTCCCATCCACGATATTTGAAGAAAACAAAGTTCTCTTCGATGAAATTATCTCAAGAATGTCTGTATAATTTTTTTAAAATACAATTTGGGTATTACTCTGTATTTACTTGGTAAAATTGTCTTAAACAATTTTGTAATTTGATTTTACAATGACAAGAACAAAACTCATGGGAATACCAACAGCAATTCTATCAATAGCTTTGATGGCCTTGTTTGTTCCATCTTCAGCAGAACTATTACAAGATGTTTTTGCAGAACAAAATACTATGGAACAAAAAAACATGCAAATGACAACTCAGATTCAAACACAAGAAAATATTTCACTAGAATTCAATGTTCCTCAAACAATCACTGCAGGGAAATTAGTTCCAATTAATGCAAGAGTACTTGATTCAGATCTTGGTGCAAATCTATCTCATACTGATTGGGCATATTCTGTTAGCGGTCCAAATGGAGAGATTGTTCACAAATCAACTACGCTCCATGGACATTTTGGTGTAATGAACTTCAAAGATAGTTTTCCTGGATCTGGAACATATACAATAAAGTACACTGTTTCCTCATCAGGCTCCTTTATGCTTGGAATGCCAATTCCTGAGCTAGGTCAAACTAGAGCAGTAGTTTCAGGGGATATTTTGAAGTTTGAACAAGATCCAAAAAATAATTTTGGCACAAGAACCTTTGAATTTACAGTTGATGTGGTAAATCAAGAAAAAACTGTTGTTCTAAAAGGCTCTCAGCCAGACACTGAAGTTTTGGTGAAATTCACTACAAAACCTGAACGAATTGTTGTAGGTCAACCAACCACCATACTCATTGATGTGGATGATGCAAAAACTGGGGAAGACGCAACACATGTAGACGGTCAACTGACAGTACGTCGTGGATACTATCATTATCCATCTGCATCTGGAGAACAGCCTTCAGCTCCTATTCCGTTACATGGTGCATACCATGGTCACAAAGGTGCGATGGCAACTACCCACACATTTTCCCAGCCAGGAACCTACATAATTTCTGCAGATTTGAGCTCTATTCCGTACTCGGTTCCAAATTTTGGTGAGTCATCAGCAATTTTTGTAATCCAAGTACATGAAAACGAAATGCTCCAAAGCATGCAAAACATGAAACCTGTAGAAAGTACAAAAGAAAACACTGTGGGCATTGTAGGGCTAGAATCTCCATTTTATGTCCCAAATATGATCAAGGTGACTGCTGGTCAAACCATTACCTTTGACAACGTAGATGGAAATCAGCATACAGTTACATCTGTCAAGCAAGGAACTACCGAATTTGACGGTAGATTTGATAGCGGTCTTTTGCAGCATGGAGAAAAATTTGAACTTGCTCTCAATGAGAAGGGAACTTATGACTATTTTTGTGCATTGCATACTAGTATGCGAGGAACAATCATAGTTTCCTAATTTTTTTCTTTTAACAATAAAAAATTGCAAAAAATATTTTTTGAATGTCTAAAAATCCA
The DNA here is from genome assembly GCF_018128925.1 of Nitrosopumilus sp. K4. Classification (NCBI taxonomy): domain Archaea; kingdom Thermoproteati; phylum Nitrososphaerota; class Nitrososphaeria; order Nitrosopumilales; family Nitrosopumilaceae; genus Nitrosopumilus; species Nitrosopumilus sp. K4. Next base: position 1,119,301 of record NZ_CP067007.1, on the reverse strand, counting down.
ATCGATGATTTTATAACAGGTTGCATGATAATGTTTTGCCAACATGGGCAAGACTAACATAAAATATTTTACAGATGTTTCTACTCGACATCTTCCTTTACCTCAACTACATAACACATTGAAGACGTATGCATCACATTGTGAATTGCTTGTTCTGGTATGAGTTCTCAGGACAAGACGTGTCTTAGGTGCGGAAAAAATTCCCTTGTGACTGACATAGAGTCCCAGGAGATTGTTTGCTCAAACTGCGGATTGGTAGTGGATGAAAAAGTTACTGACAGAAGACCTGATAGGACCTTTAGCGATTCTGTAAACAAATCTCACACAGGTGACAAATCCACCCTGATTCGACATGATCGTGGTCTGAGCACTGTGATTAATTCTGCTGATAAGGACTCTTCAGGAAATACCTTGTCTGCATCCATGAGATCTTCTATTGGCAGACTGAGAAAATGGGATAGTAGAAGCAGGGTTAAAACCAGCGACGATAGGAATCTTCGACATGCATTAGGTGAAATTCTAAAACTCAAGGAAAAACTTTCCCTCTCTGATGCAATAGCTGAAAAAGCAGCATACATCTACAGAAAAGCCTTAGACAAGAGCCTCATTAGAGGCCGTTCTATTCTGGCAGTGGTTGCAGCATCCATGTACGCTGCATGCCGTGAGTCTGAAACACCACGAACGCTTGATGAGGTAGCTGATGCTATTGGGATTAGAAGAAAGGAAGTCACAACAAGCTACAGATTGATTTTCAGAGAACTTGAACTTAGAATGCCTGTGGTGGATTCTGTTTCATGCATTTCAAAGATTGCAAGCAATGCAGATGTATCTGAAAAAATAAAGCGTGATGCAATAAAAATTCTAAAGAAAGCAGAAAAAGAAAACATTTTGGCAGGAAAACATCCGATGGGTGTTGCAGCATCTGCATTGTATCTGGCAGGAGTTTATGCAGGAGACATTCGAACTCAAAAAGACATTGCCGATGCAGCAGGAATTACAGAAGTGACTGTAAGAAACCGTTGTAAGAGTCTCAGACAAGTTGTCTAGTACAATGCTTAATAGATTTCAAATGTATATTGTATCATGGTAAAAGCTGATCTTAGAGTCTGTGCTGACTGTGGTTGTGTTTTTAATCGTGAAATTGGACTCAAACCAATATCTAACTGTCCAGCATGTGGTTCAGAAAACCGTGAACCTTTGGAACTATAAACATATTTTGTAATGTTCTGCATGCACAAACATGCCATGGTGCATTTTTGAATATTTTCTCACCGATGGCAAACAAGTCAGATTATTATCCATGTATGTTGCATTAGATTGATGGAAAAAATATGCTGGGATAATTCCCAATACGTTGACAGTGACGTTGTTATTATTGGAATTCCAGACGAGTCCCAATCACATTCTATGAGAGAGGGAACCTCAAAAGCTCCTGATCAAATTAGAATTGCGTCCAATCTCATGGACTCTTACACAAGAAATGAAAAGAAATCACTTGGTCTGCCTGTAAATGGAATTTCCAAACATGTTTGTGATTATGGAAATATTGCTAGAAATGAGATTCCACAAACATTTGAAAAAATATTTTCTGATTCTAAAATTCCGATATCGATAGGAGGTGATCATTCAATGAGCTCACAGATTATCCGACAACTCTCACACAAATCAAACAGAACATCGCTTGTGTATTTTGATGCTCATCCTGATTTTGTAACTTCAACTAAGAACTACTATGGCTCTGTTTTTGGAGATGTTTTGGATTGTATTGAACCCAAAACCAGCATTCAGATAGGAATTAGAACGCCTGAACAAGAAGAACTGGATAATCTGCAAGAGAACCAAATTCACGTGATAACTCCTTTTGAAATTGCTGAAAAAGGCATATCAAAAATATCACAACAGGTACTTGATATTCTTGGAGATGATGTCTATGTCTCATTTGATATGGACTGTATTGATCCGTCTTATGCACCTGGCGTCTCTGTACCTGTTCCAATGGGACTGTCTAGTGTAGATACCATGTATCTGCTCAAAAAGATTGCAGACCGTGGAATTTTGGGAATGGATCTGGTAGAGGTGTGTCCGCCATATGACATCAACAACAGAACATCGCATCTTGCATCTAGAATGATTGGTGAGGTAATATCCTCAATCAAATAGTATTGTGACTTTAAATTCAACAAATCCCAACTATAGGTATGTTTGAAAATGAATATACTTGGGGCAAGGCAGTTTCACAAGGAAAAGAAAATGAATTTCACAACAAGTTTGATGATGCCGTAGACCGTGTTAAAAAAAAATTTGGCAAACAATATCCTTGTATAATTAATGGCAAAGAAATTTTCTCAGAAAATACTTTTGATGTAAGATCCCCTTCTGATACTAGACTTGTACTTGGCACTTTTCCAAAACTAGATGAATCACAAACAAAAAAAGCAATATCTTCTGCAAAAAACGCCTTTGAAAAGTGGAGTAGCCTGCCATATCAAAAAAGATCTGATGTTCTTAAACAAACTGCTGATGAATTTTCTAAAATAAAGTTTGAACTTGCAGCCTGGATGTCTTTTGAAAATGGAAAAACTAGGGTTGAGGCAATAAACGATGTGGATGAGGCAATAGACTTTATGAGATTTTATTCATTTCAACTTGAGAAAAATGAAGGATTCTGCAAACAAACACCTCATCCAAACCCTCATGAAAAAACCAAGACTGTTCTAAAGCCTTATGGTGTCTGGGGAATAATTGCCCCGTTTAACTTTCCATCTGCAATAGCAATTGGAATGACTACTGGTGCACTGCTTACGGGAAACACCGCTGTCCTAAAACCGGCTAGTGCTACACCTCTTTCTTCATACTTTTTTGTAGATTCTTTAGTGGGCAAGATTCCCCAAGGTGCAATCAATTTTGTTACTGGTGATGGGGATGTTGTTGGAAAAACTCTCATTGAAAGCAATGATGTTGACGGAATTGCATTTACCGGCTCTCAAGCAGTTGGAATGTCTGGTTTCAAAAAATTTACCGAAAAAACATCAAAACCATACATTGCTGAAATGGGAGGAAAAAACCCTGTAATTATTACAAAAAATGCTGATTTGGACAAGGCATCTGAAGGCGTCATGCGTGCCGCATTTGGGTTTGGGGGACAAAAATGTAGTGCATGCTCTCGAGTTTATGTGCAAAAGGATGTTTCCCAAGAGTTTCTCAAAAAACTTGTCGAAAAGAGTAATTCGTTGAAGATTGGCATGCCGTGGAACCGTGAAACATTTTTGGGTCCGGTAATTAACAATGACTCTGTATCAAAATTCCAAAACGCTGTAAGTCTTGCAAAAAAAGACGGCAAAATAATTTTCGGAGGAAACAAAATTGCAGACTCTGAGCATCAAAACGGTTACTTTGTTCAGCCAACAATTGTCACTGATCTTCCAAAAGATCACAAACTTGTAACTGAGGAACTGTTCTTGCCTTTCTTGTGCATTGATACGTATGATGATTTTGATCAGGCAATTGCACTTGCAAACAAATCTGAATATGGCCTTACTGCAGGAATTTTCTCAGAGGACAAAAACCAGGTAAACGAATTCTTTGAAAAAATTCAAGCTGGGACTGTCTATGCAAATAGAGAGTCAAGTGCTACTACTGCTGCTCTTGTGCAAAGTCAGCCCTTTGTTGGTTGGAAAAGTTCTGGGATTACTGGCAAAGGAGCAGGAGGGGAATATTACTTGCAACAATTTATGAGATCTCAGACTCAAACCTTGTGCGATTGAATAAACGAACTTCCCAAAAGCAGTATGTTTCTCTTTCTTTCCTGCAACCTCCTGATTGAATATGGGAGCCAGTTTGTTCCATATGGGATGTAATCTGATACTATGAACCCTTGATTCACAAGTTCTGGTTTTAGTTCGTCTCTTACTCCTTTTAGCAACTGAAATTCAAATTTTTTCTGGTATTTTTTTGATAATGAAATGGCCTCGTCGATTAGTTTTGAGTCATGAGTAGCAACGCCAAACTCATTTGCATCTTTAAACAAAAGTCTCATGATTTTCAAAAAATTTTGATCTACTTCGTCTCTTGTCTTGTATGCTATTTTGCCATTTTCTCTGTATGCGCCCTTGACGATTCTGATTTTTGCTCCATGTCTTATGAGATCTTTTACATCATCAACACTGCGCTTTAGATTGGCCTGAATCGCAACACCTAGCCTTTCATATCTTGAAAACAAGTCGTAGTAAAGCTGAATTGTGTCATCTGTATGATCTGATGACTCCATGTCAATCCATACAAATACATGGGATTTTGAAGCCGAATCAATCAGTCTCTCAAAACTTTCTAGACATGTTTTTCCATTAATTGACATTCCAACCTGTGTGGGTTTTACAGATATTGCCCCTCTGACTTTCCACTTTCTAAATGATGAAATTATCTTCTCATACTCTGTGATGGTTTTTTCTATGGGTTCTCTTGTCTTGTGATACTCTCCAAGCTTGTTGACTATTGCATGTCTGCCATTTTCGTATGCCTCTTTTGCAGATTTTAACGCATCATCAATTGTGTCTCCTGCAATCCATTGTTTTGCAAATTTGAATAGAAATTTCTCCATCATCTTTGTTGCATCCACCATAGTTGTATTGTTGTCAAAGTATGATATTAGCTTGACACAAATGAACAATGTGCTAATCTGAAATTGCGGAAGTAATTGTCAGAGGGGAATCTGACATGGCAATAGTGGTAGCCTACTTCCGCCCTGAAAATTATTTCTCACTGAATAAAAACCCCCTGCGATCCAGTCATGCTCTGTGATTGAATTCTTACATTTCATTGATTCCCATCTTTTCTCCTAGCAGATTCTTGCTAAATGACAGCCCTGATTGCTCAAAACCAAGACCGCTGTAGAACTTGTGGGATTCTTTTCTCTGATTGCCTGACTCTAGACGTATTCTGTAGCAACTTTTCTTTTTGCCAATCTCGATGCACTTTGAGATTAATTTTTTGCCTACTCCTGAAAACCTGTGTTTCTTTTTTACAACTAGTTCTGGAATGTACATCTCAAACTTTGCATGATTTAGTCTCCTAAGAAGTATGATGCTTACCAGTCCTATGACTTCTGAATCTGTCTCTGCAACTAGGATAAATTTTGATGGATCTGAAAAATAATCCTTGACCTTGTTTTTGAACACTGCAATCTCCTTGTTGTCGATTGGCTCTGGTCTGCCAAGCTCGTAGAGAAGCTCTAAAATTGATGGAATGTCTTTTTCTGTTGCGTTTCTAATGTTCAATCTCATATACTATTGTCTTTGAAATTTTTAAACTGCTCCATTAACTCAAAAATTGGATTAAAAAACAAATTGCTATTTGGATTTGTTATCTACATGGATTGCCTTTATGATATCTGTCTTGCTTACTACTCCAGCTAGTTTTCCATTGATTCGCACACCTACTCCGTTGATCCTGTTTTGAACCATGCTCTCACATGCCACAACAAGGTCCTCTGTAAAGTCCACTGTCTCAAATGTTTTAGTCATCACATCTTTTGCCTTGATGGTTTTTCCAAACCCAGATTCTGATAGAAATCCCTTTCGTGTAAAAACTACAGATATTGCATCATCTGAGTTATCTAGCACTGCATCAGAATTTCCCTGCTCTAATGCAACATGAAACAAATCCCGAAACGTCATAATTCCTACCGGCTCGTTGTTTTCGTTTTTTAGAAATACTCTAGAAATTTTCTCTTCAATCATTTTTGCAACAACGTCTTTTAGATAGTCCTCATCGCGCATAGCAATGTAGGTTACAGTCATTAAATCCCCTACAGTGTGCTTGCCTGCACATTCTTGAATGTAATATTGTGCAATGTCTGTTTTTGTTATTATTCCAACAATTCCCTCATTGCTTTTTGTAACAGCTAAGGAGCCTATTCCTCTTTCAAGCATTATCTCAATGCATGTCTCAACATCCATTGCGTCATTGACAGACGTGATTCGATTCATTATTTGAGAAACTGGAATCTCATCTAGGTTCTTTTCAGATTCATCGCCTAGCAAGAATAACCCAATGTCTTTTTCAGTGATAATTGCGTGGTGTTCATTGCCTTTGATTATCAGCCTGCTGATGTTTTCCTTCAGCATCTTGGAAATGGCATGAGACAGCGATGCAGTATCTTCAATGAAGATAGGCGTTTTCATTATTGATCTTAGTTGAGTCATTTTATCAGGTAAAGCAACTTTCTGTCCCCTTAATATTAACAGTGTAATTAAAACCCACACAGGACATTGTGCTTTTGTAATCAAAAATAAGACATGAAATGAATTTATTTTTTATTTTGTGAAACCAACTTGTTAAACTGATCTAGATACTGTGTATATGACTCCATCATTGAAAGCAGGAATTTATCGTATGTTTTAATCCCAGATACTTGCATTTTTGTTAGTTCTTGCCTATATTTTGCATACATGTCAAGCTGTTCAATAACTGACTTTGAAAATACTTGTGATGTTTGTTGAAATAATTTAAGGGCATTTTGGTCAATGTCTAGACCCTCGAAGAATTTTTTTTCAGACAAGTAACAAGAACTAAACATTGTATCTAAAGTATGCAGATATGCTGAGTAAAGATCAGAATACTCTTGTATTCTTGAGGGGACTTGAGATTCCATTTTTTTTATTATTTGTGAAGTATTTGACTTCATGATGTCACATACAGAAATTTTTTCAGAAGAGTCCGACTCGGTTTCATCCATGATATTATATGCACTTGATAACTTTTAACCCCTGCTGAAATCTTGGCTTGATTATGATGCTGTATTGATTTGTTCAGTAGTGTTCTCTAAACAACACTTGCAATACCTGTCAAGCTTGCCGCATTTCTTGCAAAAAAACCTCTGGTAGTGCTCCATGTTTACTGTTCCCACTTGTAATATTATCACAAAATAATATTTTAGTTTGATCTTTGGATCTGTGAACATTTGTTTAGTTTGAACTTTTCAATCCTAGTTTCTATGCCTTTGTTGGATCGCCACTTAGAATATTGAGTACGTGTTCAATGATCTGCTTTTGTCCTCCTTCGTGAAGATCCATCCTAATTGTATCTGAACCTAAACTGACAAAAATTAGGTTGGTGTCTTCTAGTGGAAAAGTGATTCGGGTAATTTTTTCAAATGCAGCAACTGCATAAAGACCCCTTCCAATTTTTGGACTGAGTTGTTTTCTTGCCTTCCATGCACTAGCTGCTCTCTTCAATGATGCTGCAGTCTCCTCTGTAGATAGATAATTTGTGATTCCCTCACGATGATTCACTGCAATGATGTTTCCTTCCAAATCTGTTACAATACTGTGTCTGATGTTTACATCTGAATCCATGATTCGCTGCAACAGGTTTTCAAATGCCATGCTATGTGAATTCCATCATTTCGCCTTTCTCAATTTTTTCTTTTAGTTTTTCTTTCTCATCTTCTCTCTTGTCTTTCATGTGACATATTGTAGTTGATGACATTTATCATAGCTTATGCTTTTACTAAAAAATCATTTAGAAAAATTACGATAATTAAACAATCTTTTAGATCAAATAATTCGAGTTCTAATACAACTGTGTGTATCATATTGTATGGAAGAAATTCTAAGATGTGAATGTCCACCTGGTTCACAAGTATATGAAAATGAAGACGGTATGATGATCTGCGTTTCCTGTAACGGTTGGGTTGATCAATGAGGTTCTGTGATGAATATTTATGATACCAGGCCCATTAGATGTTCTAAATGTAAACAAACCATAGGTGAGGTAGATTATGATGCAGAGGTAGTAAATCCAAAATGTGGACAATGTGCAAATCCAACGCCTCATGTCAAAGACAAGATGAATTACCTAATGACACACTAGTGAGTTTTATTTTTGAAACCCTTGATTGCCTACAATATTCAGGGTCGTAGTTGATTTGATGTTTTTTATTTTTCTTATCTTGTTTGCGATCACTTCTGAAATTTCATTGTAGCTTGGTGCAACAACCTTGCAAATTATCTCAAATGAGCCTGTCAATTCACTTGCCTCAATTACCTCTGGAATATTTTTCAATTCTTCAATAACTTCTGATTCGTCTGAAGAGCTACAATGAATCATAACATATGCAACCACTGAGTGCATTTCTAGAATTTCATTTTCAACCTCGTTTGTTTTTCTAAATCCAACTCCGTTTACTTCTAAAGTTAACGTTGAGCGAACTTGGGGGATTTTTCGAATTTTGTTGGTTATGTCCTGCTCTGCTTTTGATTGGTTGTCTGATTCAATTTTTGCAATGACATCATACTGACCAAACGCACCATGTGCTGACTTGACAGTATCTATGTTTCTTAATTTGGATATTACCGAATCATCAGTTCCAGTTTCGTTTGCAAACAATATGTAATATTCAGACATTTTGCGCTAATTTTGTCCCTCTATGCCCATAAGAGTCAGTGTAGAACGTACGTCTTCCATTTTTCTAATACTCCATGTTACAGTTTCGCGTACCTTGTCTTTTTGGTCATTTTCAATTTTTGCAATAACATCATATGCACCAAACGTTCCATGTACTTCTTTTACAGAATCAATATGCTTCAAATTTTCAATTATGCACCCTTCTTTGCCTAACTGACAATTTATCAAAACATATGCTGTAGCCATCACCTAAAATGGTCATGAACATTATTTAAGATAATCCATAATTTTGATTAATACTTGTTCAAATTGTTTCCAATTTATTACACATATATATAGAAAACATTGCCATTAGTTTTTTCCATAGATGTATTTCCCAATAATGTATTTTTGATTTGTCTGCCCTATTTGATTTTCTCTGAACGCTTTAGTTCAATTACACAAGTGTTCATGTCTGGATTAAATGGTGTTTCATGTTCTTCAATGATTGTCTCTCCTGCATGTGTTTCAACTAGGATTGCCTCTTTGGATAACGGCTGATCGTTTTCGTCATTTAGTCCCAAGTGAATCTCTAATCTATAGTCTTCATCAAGTTTGTTTTCTATGGCAAATCCAAAAACTACTGTGTCTGATTCTATGGAGCATTGTATCGGATTTATCTTAAAATCATCTGGGGTGCTGCTTAGAACAATAATTGGCGGCGGCGACTTGGGATTGTATGAACCAAACTCGTTAGTTGGAATGAAAAACAATGCTACCATTACCCCTACGATGGAAATTCCAATTATTATTGAGGCTTTAGACTTCACTTCTTTTCTTATTTTCTAGTTGTATGTTTGGTATAGAATCTTGTTGAATTCTGCTTTAGCATTTGTGATTTGCTTTCTTAGCTCAACTATCTTTGAGACCTGGGCATCAAGTAATTCTTTAAAGTTGTCTGGTCTGTCTGAATTGTGAATCAATGCCTTTAGGCGTTGTTTTTCTTGGACTAGCTCGTTTTGAAGGCTTCCTATCATCATCTCAAGATTTGCAGCCTTGTTAGATGATTTCTCGTTTCCTGCCGGCATTACGCTAATTGATGACTTGTCATTGGCCTCAATTTTTGCTGATGTCATCTGGCAAGAGTTTGCAGATATCTTGTCTCCCAGTTTTATGTTGGCAGAATTTGTATCTGAAATTATTGTAACTACTGGTAATCTGACAGTTGTCTTTCCTGCGCATGCTTCAAAGACTACGTCATACAGTCCTGGTGTCTGTATTGATTCAGTTACTGAAAGAAGTGTTGAGGACTCTCCTTCAATTACCTTACCTGAAAAAGTATATTTTTCTAGCTTTTGTTTGTCTGTTTGTGGAGCATGAATCGTAAACAATAATCTGTGAAGTTCTTCTCTTTTATCGTTGACTTGTTTTCTCAGGTCTGCAATCTTTGTTCCTTGTTTTTGTGAGTCAGAACCTTGTCCGCCTTTGAATCCCTGTCTTGTTTCTGATAGCTGCTGCTTTAGCATGTTTAGCTCATTTTGCAAGTCCATTACTTTTTGTGAAACATCGCCTTTGTTTAGCAGTGTTGCAGTAATTGTACTCTTATCGGCTGCCTTTATTTTTGCCACTCCTAACTCACAAGAGTCTGCACCGATTGATTCTACCATTTCAATTCTTTTTGTCTCACTGTCTGAGCGAATAACAATGTCTGGTGCATAGATTGGTTTAGTTGCACAGACCTCAAAGACGATGTCGTATCCGGAAATTGGAGTGCCTGATGCAAGCTTGCCAACATTTACTCTGACTGGAACTTTTTCTAAAACGGTAATAGAGCCAACCTCTATGCTTTTTCTATTCATTGCATCTGAAAGTAATTTCTCATCTACTTTTTTTGCCCATCCTTTTGCAACTAGTTTAGACACGTTTGCAGGATCTACACATGCTACTGTGTTTGTTCTTTCTCTGATAACCTTGAATAACCCGCTATCACAAATGACATCTTCTGCTGGAATGCCGATTTTTTGTTGGTGTTTTGGCGGAACAATGTCAGCATATGATGAAGATGCAATTCCTGAAAACAACAATAATGATGCTGAAAATAATACAAAGAAAACACTAAGTGATTTCACGAAACTCGTTAATTTTTCAAGTAATTAAACATTGAGAAAAAAAAGTAAAGAGGCTTAGAAATAGTCACAGAATCCTACCATCATCAATCTCTCAACTGAAGATGGTTTGAGGCATACTGGTGCGCCGTTTGAGACTCTCATCATCAGTTCCATTCCGTTGTTGCATGTAACATCCGATGGGTTGATTCCGTTTCTTACCTGCATGTGTGGAGGGTAATGTCTCATTTCTTGTCCTTTATGCATCATTTGTCCCTGATGCATCATTTTTGATGATGTTTGGGATGGCTCTACTGTTTCTAAGATCTCTTCTATTGATTCAATTTTTTTCAAGATCAAATCTACTTTGGCATTTATCTCAGATGCAGGAGCATCAGTCTTTATCATGTTTCGAAGCTCTTCTCGAAGCAAGATCTCAACTTCATGCATTAGTTCTGCGTTGCCAGACTGTGCCAATGGTCCTTCGATAAACTCATAGTTGTCAAGATATGCTTTTGTAGCAAGACTTAGTGCGACATCAGAATTACCTGCACTGTACTCTGTTTTTGTCTCCTCTAGCAGATCCTCTATGGTATCAACATATGCTAGCAATCCCGACTCTTCGTCTTCAATTCCAAGAATCTCGTCAATTTCGTGAATTATTCCACCAGCCAGTGTTTCTACATCTACTGGATTTGCCTTGTTGTCATATGCTGACCAAAGTGATTCATACAGTTCGTCAATTTCTTCGACTTCGTGTTCTGGAAGTTCTGACTCTACCTCGTTGAATATTTGCTGAGATCTCCAGACAAATGCAGAACCGTCCTGAAATTCAGCCATCTCAGTTATCATTCCATCAGATACTGCTTCACCGTATTCTGCAATGGATGTCTCAAGAAGGCCCTTCATCAAAACTAGTTTTGTTTCTACGCTACTGCTTAGTTCCTCTCCGACAACTGCATTTCTAGCTGACTTTACTGCCTGCTTTGCATCATCAATTGCACTCTGAGCTTGCTCTCTTGAAACTTTGGTGTTTGCCTTGTTTTGCAAATCCAACAAAATTTCTTTGATTTGAGAATCCAGTTGAGGATCAACTGTCTGCAGTTGTGGCCTCATCAGGTCGTAGAGCTCTGCAATTGGATGTGTTGCATGAACTAAAGCCAGTTCTGCATTTTTGTCATCTAGGTTTTGCTCCAGTGCCCAGAAATGTCCAAGTGTCTCTTCTAAATATCCAGCAAATTCTATTTTTTCAGAATCAGCAAATGCAATTGGTGCTGTTCCTAAAACAATCATTCCGAAAAATATTGCTGTTGCTTTAATCATGTTATGAAAAATTTATGTTAGTTAATTTAACTAATGGGCAATTTTTGATTCTTGTTCTAGAATCCTAGAATGATTCCTTTTTTACATCTATTTCCTTTTATGTGATTTAGAAACTACATTTGATGTGTCTTTTAATTCAGGGGCAAAAAACTCTGGCAGAAGTTCGTTATATCTCATAGGTGGGGTGATTGGAGCAGGTGCGATTATTCTCTTTGCATATCTGATGTGGTATGTTGCACCCGAAGAAAATATGGAAAGAGTAAGAGTGATTGCAGTTACTGCAGATGGATGCATTGCTGAAACCATGGATGGTTTTGCCGTAAACATCGGCAGTTGTGATGCAGAACCTGATGAATACCTTGTAGTTCCAGTTGACAAAAAGGTCAGAGAGCGAGCTGCAATGATGAATCCGACAAGATGACTGTTTTTCACATCTTGTTTCTTTTTATCCTAAAATAACAGGCATCTTGCTGATTTAGGAAAATACTTTGTGCATGTTCCTGTACTGTGGCAAACAATGCATTTAATTTTTTTAATGTAATTCAAGATGTTGCTTGGAGATTATTGAATACGTCAAAGATTTTGATCCTCTCTATCTGGCAATTTTAGGAGGAATTTTTCTTGCATCGATGAATGTACTTGGTGCTACAAGTGTTTTTGTTGTAAAAAACATCTCATCTAGGATCATCAATGCATCACTGGGTCTTGCTGCAGGAGTAATGCTTGCTGCAAGCTTTACCAGCTTGATCATTCCTGCAACCGAGATGAGTGGATTTTTGCCTGTTTCTGTGGGGCTTGGATTGGGAGGTCTTTTCATTTTTCTAGGTGACAGATGGGTTGGAAAAGCAGGCGTTCATAGCTACAGCCCCACACACAAGTTCTCCCCACGACAAATGCATGGAATCATGTTGTTTGTGTTTGCAATAACACTGCATAACCTTCCAGAAGGATTGGCAGTTGGAGTGGGTTTTGGAGCTGAAAACATCGCAAACGCGTTGGTGCTAATGTTTGCAATAGGGATCCAAAACATACCAGAAGGGTTGGCAGTAAGCTTCTCTTTGCTGTCCACTGAAAAATATTCTAGGCGAAAATCTTTTTTTTATGGGTTTTTGTCAGGCGGAGTGGAGATTCCTCTTGCCATTATTGGTGCGATTTGGGTATCTGTATTTTCAACATTGTTACCTTATGCAATGGGGTTTGCAGCAGGCGCAATGGTCTTTGTTATTGCACACGAGATAATTCCTGAGACACGAAAGGAGAAAACAAGTTCATTGCCTACTGTCATGTTGATGATAGGCTTGATAGTCATGCTGATTCTTGATGTTTCTTTAGGATAATCAATTTCTTGTTTTGCCTTATCCAAATTGCAAAAAACTATTTTCTTTTCTTCTTGCCATAGATCAAATACACGACACAACCTGCCCCTATAATCCCTAAACCTACTACAACTATTTCAAATTCAAACTGAAACATCATGTATACTGTAATTGCTAATCCAAATAGTGGAAGTATTGGGAATCTCTTGATATTAAATGGGATCTTAAATGGTCTTTCGATGTCTGGTTCGGTATACCTCAACACAATAACTGCAAGATTAATCATTGCAAATGTAATGACTATGGCAAACACAGTGATGTTTGCAACAATAACAATATCTCCTACCAACGTAAAGATGGCAGATGCAATCATAATTCCGAGCACTGCTATCCAAGGTGTCTTAGTTTTTGAGTGTACCAATCCTAGTTTTGACGGTAGTGAACCATCTCTTGCCATACCATAAAAAATTCTTGCACCTGCAACCAATGTTATCAATACTGTATTTGTAGTAGCAAACAATGCGATAGACGACAGTAGGATGTTTCCTTTTTCACCTAGTGCCTTACTTGCAATGTCTGCCATTGGAGCTGCTGAAAGACCAAGTTCGTGCCAATTTACAACTCTAACTGCAGCCAAAGCAACTAGAATGTATATTGCTCCTGATATTACTACAGAAAGGATAACTGCACGTGGTAGATTCTTTTTTGGCTGTCTTACTTCTTCTGCAACATTTGCCATGTCCTCAAATCCGATAAAAGCAAAAAACACCAAGACAAAGGCAATGACAACTCCTGATAATCCAGTAGGACTGTCAAAGTAATCAACCGGTTCTGGAGATACAAATGTAAAACCAATAACTATGATCAAAATAAGGCCTGCGGCTTCAACTATCGTAAAAACAGTATTTGTCCAAGCAGACTCCCGTATCCCTATAAAATTTACAACAGATAACGCAACAATCAATCCTGCTGCAGACAAGATAATTGGGATGTCTATGAACTTTAACAAGTAACCGCCAAAACCTAATGCGACTACTGATGCAGTTATTACAGATGTGATGGCAGTTAACCACCCTATGAGGAATCCTAGAAAATTATTCTTGAATGCTCTTTTTACAAAAGTATATTCTGCAGCAGCTTTTGGAAATACAGATGTAAGCTCAGCGTAACTTAATCCTGCAAAGATTGCCACAATAGTTCCAAGCATAAAAGATATCCATACAGAATCCCCTGCAATACCTGCAGCCTCTCCAATCAGAACATAAATTCCAGCACCTAAAATTAGACCTACCCCATACATTGTCAGATGGAACAATCCCATATGCCGTTTTAATTCGGACATGAAATTTTCACCCTATGATGGAATATTATGTGATTCATGATTATCAAAGATGAAATATTCACAATACAAAAATCCCATATTGGATAAAAGATCATAATACAAAGTGATTAAAAATATTTTGCCTTGTTTTTTGAAGACTCTTAATTATTATATATGAAAATATGTATCATCTTAAAATATTACCAAGACAATACATGTCAATGACTAGACTTGTTCAAGTAATAATTCTAACAACTGTTCTGTTAACAAGTTCATTTGCGGGAACTTTTAGCTTGTTTGATGATTCCTATGCAATGAAAAGCAAAGGAAACCCAAATCCTGTGACTGGGTCTGACAAAGTTTGTGGAGATCGTTTGTGCTCTGAAGCAGGTGACACACAAACTAAAACAGAATCTAAAAAGAAAGAAGAGGTAAAAACTGAGAAAAAGGCTGAAGAGAAAATAAAATCTGAAATCACAAAATCTGAAAAATACACAGAACCCTCAGAATCTCATGAAGAAGAAGCAAAGCAGTATGCTGAAAAACGTCTGCAAGAGCCCGTATGGAAGACAATGTCTGGAACAATCACCTCGCAAAAAGATCCTGGAATAGGACATGAGATGCACCAACTTGCAATAATACTTCCACCTGGTAAAAATATCTACAAGGGACACTTGACATATACTGCATCTGAAAATGTTCAGCTTGTGGCATTACACGGTCCTCTGGCAAAAGGCGATGACAAGGGACAATTGTTTTGGACTACTGATGGAAAGACAAAGTATGGTCTGTCTCTGATTGATCAAAAATCTGATTCAGGAATATGGACATTTAATGGAAAAGCAGTTGCAATACATTCTATGAGTTCAGAACCATTCACTGTTACATACTCTGTTACATACAAGGAAATCACACCATCAAAGACAATACATTCTGCAAGCATGACTTCAAGTAAAAGCCCTGCATTAGGACATGAAGGACACCAGATTGCAATGATACTTCCACCTGGCGATGAATTCTATCGCGGAAGGGTTACATTTGTTGCATCCGAACCAATCCAGTTTGTTTCACTTATTGGTCCTCTGGGACCTGGTGATAACAAAGGACAGCCTACATGGACTGCAGATGACAAGACATACGGATTTACGTTCGTAAAAGCTGACAGAACTGGCGGAACTTGGGAATTTTCAGGCCATGGAATAGCATTTCATAGCATGAACACAAATCCATTTACTGTGTCCTATACAGTAGTACTAGAGCCTATTGAGAAATAGGTCTCCATATTTATTTTTCAATCTCGACAAAGATAAATTCTTTTTTTTGATTTGATTATTGTAATCTATTGTTTGAGTAATCTATGATGGAATATTTAGAGCGTTGTGCTGCGAGTTCTACTATGCATATTCATGATTTTAACAATAAAACTCCCAAAAGCATGCTTAATCCTACAAAAATAGTGATTGCAACTATCATGTGGTTTCGTGCTTTTTCCTTCTCGTAAAACTTTCTGGGTGAAATTCCGTCCATAAAAAATACCACCATCATTCCAAGAACCAGTCCTATGATGTTTGCAGCAGTCAGAGTCAACGCACTGGAAAAAATATCCAAATCCCAAAGTGCAATTCCGATGCCTGCAACAGTTGCTGGTGGAACCAACGCTGCAGCTATTGCAACTCCTACGAGAATCCCGGGAATGTCTGTAGACATTGCAATCCCACCTGCCAAACCCAATGCTATTGCCACACCCAGAAAAACAGGTGATATTACGGTTCTGGATAATATCTCATCGGTGAGGGGCAAGTCTGCAAACTGCAATGCGATAATTGTAATTAGTGCACCTGTACCGATAACTGCTACTAATAAAATCATGCCAGAGACTAACGCCTTTAACATCTTGTTTGTTTTACCTACTGCCGTATTGAAAGAGAAAGCAGAGATTGGACCTAACAGTGGTGAAATCAACATGGCCCCAATAACCAAAGAGGCATTGTTTGCAAACAAACCTACTACTGAAACTCCTGCAGCTATGACGATCATGAAGAGGAGATTTTTGTTAAAATCCACATTTGGATCTATCAGTGATTGATACTCTTCAAGTAATTTCTTCTTCTTTACCTTGATTTCTTTCTCAGAATATTCTTTTTCTAAATTTGTAAGATAGTCTGATAGTGTTGCCTCTATGATTTGGCTTGTTACGTACAGTTCTTTTTTTCTAGAATCAATTATTTTGTTTAACTCATTTGTAATTGAACTTGATATTGAATCGGGGGCAACTCCTATGTATCTTAACAGTTTCTGATCATCTGAAATTGCAAGCTCCATATGAAAGGGAATTTTGTATTTTTTGAAAATATACTCCGCACTTGCCCCTTGTTGTTCATAACACACAATCTCTATTCTACGCAAACTGTTGCTTTCCTCCTCTCTGAAATAATACTCTTTTGCAGAACTTCATGCTGTATTTGAGGTTCAGTAATTTGCCTTTCTGGTTTTGAATGTTTTATTTTATGATTAGAAGGGGGCATTTCAAACCTTTTGTGAGATAGTTTGCCATGCTCTCATGGTATTTTATATCTGATTTACTTAGTTGTGTCTGGCCTACGATTACAATGTCCATTTTGTTTTTTTGAGCATACTCAACGATGGTTTCAGGAGCAAAAGACGACTTTAAAATTACATGTTTTATTGGTCTTATCTCCTTAATCTTGGATTCTATTTTTCTTAATTCGTTGTCGATGATCTTTTTTTGTTCTATGAATTTTTCATTTTTCCCTTTTTTAAAAAATGACAGAATTGACTGGTTTTCAACACATGTGATTAATGTAATTTTCCCATCGACTTTTTTTGCAAAATCAACAGCTGCCTTTAGTCCTTTTTCAGCACCAAAAGTTGCATTGTATGGTACCAAAATCTGCTCAAAATCAAATCTTTCATTCATGATTTCAAATACCTTGTCATGAATTTAAACTAGATATTAAAATCAAAAATTCAATTTATTGGAAAAATCTAACCCTCTCTTATTTTTCAAATTTGTGAATTGCTTTGGTTTCTTATAATGTTCATTTGTTGCTTATGATTTTTGTTCTTGAATAATTTTTGCTTGTTTTGTTCTAACCTTGAGTGTATGAGAATTGTTTATGCAGGTGTGTAGTCTTTTGCCTGGCCTGCAAGTGATCTTGCCTGAGAGTCTGCCTTTTGCAATATCTGCTCTTTTGTTTCATCTGTCATGAATCCAGACTCTACTGATACAGAGCGTGCTGCTTGTGCTGCCTTTGCCAAGATTTGTGAGATGTTATCTGGTGTGACATATGCTGCCTCAATTGATAATGAGACTGCCTCTTGGTGTGCCTGTGCAAACTCGTTTGCAATCTTTTCAACATCGATGACCATCTCTTCTTGAGCATACTTGAGACCGTCCTCAAGTGCAGTGTATAGTGAAATTCCTGCCTCTACGGGCTTGATGTCTAATTTACCTAAAATTGATGCTAGCTTCTCATTGATTGCCTCTCCTTTCTTTACTGGAGTGGTGTCTTTTGCAATCCAGATTGTACCTTGGTCAATCTTTGTTGGAATGCCTGCTTCCTTGAATTCTGTAAGCATTGGTCCTGGGGCAATTCCTGTGTTCTTTGCTGGAACTACAATGTCAAAACTTGCAGTGTCTCCGCCTCTTGCTGCCATCATGATCTTGTTTTTGGCAAGCAATACGTTTAGCTTGAATGGTGACATGTTTGTAAACAAGAAAAGCAATTGTCCTTTTAGCTCATCTGTAATGTCTTTGATTCCTGGAACATCAAGTGTCTCCAGTGCTTTTTTTGCAATCTTGTCTTTGATGCTAAAAAACAATACGTCGTCTTTGAGCGTTTTTCTTAGTGGAAGAATCTGAGTTGATCTGACTTTGGTCATTTTTACAACAGCTAGAACTTTGTACTTTTTTGGAAGCTCTTGTAATTGCTGATACATCTGGGCTTTCTTTTTTGGATATTCTGTTCTGTTCTCATGCATGTTTCTTCTTGACCTCTTCTACTTGCTTGATTACTTTGCCCATTGTCGTTTTGATCATGACTCTTTTGATGTTTTTCTCGCCGTTTGGAAGCTTGTTTTTGATTGCATTGAGAACTGCATTTGCATTGATTGCCAAATCTGAATCTTCCATTGACTCGTCTCCGATCTTTACAGAACATGAGAGTGTTGCTCTTGCTCTGACTTTGATTGATGATCTAAATCTTGAAAGGAATGAATCAATTGGTGCGTTAAATGGAACTGGTGTTGGCATCTTTCCTCTAGGGCCCAAAAGCTGACCTAGTGTCTTACCAACTACTGGCATAACTTGTGTGTCTGCCAAAAAGAAATCATATTTGTTAATGAATTTTCTAGATGCTCTTTTGTCTGATGCAAATTTATCAAGTTCATCTGTTCCAATGACTGCATCTGCATTTGCTTGTTTTGCCTTTTGTCCCATCTCACCTGTTGCCATTACGCAAACAGTAGCCGGTGAACTAGTCTTTGGAAGCTGAACTACTTCATTGAGGGCAAAGCCTTTCTTGACATCGATATCCTTGAAGACTGTAATCAATTCAATTGACTGTTTGAACTTTCGTTGCTTTGTAGCCTCCTTGGCAGCTTTTATCATGTCTACGAGCTGAACCTCAGTAATCATTACGAACAATTTTCGAGAAAGCCTACTTAAAATCGTTTAGAGATCGACGACTGTGATTTTGATTTAATTTTAAAAAATTACATGTTTTGATGCAAATTTTTATAATTCCCTGCCTATTTTTGGTCTAAATCTACATTTATTAAATCGCAGACATGATTTTTCATCGCATTGCATCGTTTTGATGATTTGGATATGAAATTACTTTTTGAATTGACAAAAGACGGCTCAATTTCTGTCCCTACCCTGTCAAAAAAACTGGGAATCAACGCATCTGTTCTGTATAGCAGAATCAAGAGACTGATGAAAAAGAAGCTTATCAAAAAATTCACCATTGTGATTGATGATTCTTTGTTGGGCATTACTGTAAAGGCCTCAGTTGGAATAAACCGTGATCCAAAGTCAAAAGAGGTAATCTACAAAAAACTCATGGATACTCCTGAGGTAGTTTCAATATCTGAGGTCACTGGAAGATTTGATATGATGATAAAGATATTCACTGAGAATCTGGAGACTTTGCATGAAATTGTAATTGAAAAGATTGGAAAAATTGAAGGAATCCAAAATACAGAGACCTTTGTCGAATTGCAAAGAACCGACAAAGACCCCGTATATCTGACCAAAAAACAATAAGGGATTTTTTGGCAGAAATGCCTTTATGGTGTCTGCCAAACCCCTAGCATGTCATTTATTTTTCAAGTGACATGTTAAT
Organism: Nitrosopumilus sp. K4; assembly: GCF_018128925.1. Taxonomy (NCBI): domain Archaea; kingdom Thermoproteati; phylum Nitrososphaerota; class Nitrososphaeria; order Nitrosopumilales; family Nitrosopumilaceae; genus Nitrosopumilus; species Nitrosopumilus sp. K4. The sequence goes on along the minus strand of NZ_CP067007.1, from coordinate 1,099,488 downwards.
TGGAGTGGGTCTTGAAATTGTGTTTGCAACTGGTGAGACTTTTTTTGCAATCTCGACTAGTTCCTCAAGTTCTTTCTCTGTTGCATCTGCCTTGATCTTAAAGGAGATGTTTATGCCCCTGTATCCTGGGTTGACATTTTCATCTATTTGAAACAGTCCTTGAAGATCAATGTCTCCTTCAAGTTTTGACTCTATGGAGTGAATCTTGATTCCTTTTGCAGCAGCATGGCACACTATGCTAGTTGTCACACATCCTGCCAGTCCTGCTAGGAGGTATTCCACTGGGTTTGCACCTTTGTCTGTTCCCAGCAATGATTCTGGCTCGTCTTTTACAAAGACATGCGGTTTTTTCCTTGAAAATGTCTTACATGCACCGTAGAAATCATTTACAGTAGTGTGGTTTTCTGTCCCGCCAATCCACTTGTTTGTTGCACGGAAATTGTATTTTCCAACCTCTGGCTTTTCCTTGATTGTCTCTATTGTTTCAAAAAGACCTGTGACATTTACCCCGTTTACGATTTTTTCTGTAACTTGTGCCATCTTTTTCACCTCATGCTACTCCTAGATGCTGTCTTGCTCTGATTTCTGCACTAAGGCCAGTTATCAGACTGGCAAGAATTCTTGCATCCTTGTTTTGAGAATCTTCCATCGAATAAAATGCCGACTTCCATTCTATGATTTTTTTACCTGGTAGGGCTGTGTTCATAGAAGTGGTACCATGGTACCATAATATAAGTATTAGTAAAACGGTACCGCGGTACCATTAGATTATATACTAGGCACGTTCAATGTACTTGTGGGAAAAGATCTACACATCAGAGACATTGATGAAAAGGAACATTCTGATCTGACAAAGATTGCCGATGATATGGGGGTGTCAATCAACTCTATTGTCAAAGACGCAATTGACAAGTGGCTATTGCAAAAATCACAAATTCCAAAAAAACACATTCTCTTGATTTATGATGATGACAAGGCAGTAGTCAACCTGCTAAAGTCAGTTGACAAGATTGCACAGGAACAAGGATGGTTCAGAGCATTTTGTTCTTCACCTGATCATGTTTCTAAAAAGTCACTACCAAAACTTGGATGGTTTGATGGAACCGTACTGCCTTTTGCACCTGAAAAAAACCCAATAAAGTATTGTACCCAGATAGGTGAAAAAATTGCCAAAGCATCAAAACAGAAACCGTTGTTTGCAATTGATTTTGTCTTGGCTGATGTTGCATCCTCATCAATTGATGATGCACTAAAGATAGAGCGGGCATATGACAAGGATCCACTTCCTGGAATATTCTTCTGTCCTTACAAAGCCGAAGACGTAATGTCTTCTTCAGTCAAGGATGCAATGGAGCTGTTTTTGATGCATGATCCGTTTTACATTCTAAAAGAAAATGAACTGTACAAGTTCCATGTTACAAAAGAGAGTCCTCACAAGCTTTTCTTAGACTAGGTTGTTTTTGCAGTATCGTTTACTAGATGCTTTTCTTGCTCTTGGATTACATTTAGCGTCATACTTGTTCTGATGTTGGGCAAAGTTCTGATTGCCTTGGTAATTACATGGTCTAATGTTTTTTCATCTTGGGTCTCTACCTTACATATTACATCATAATATCCGAAAACAACATCTGCTTCTTTTACTTCTGGAATGTGACTGAGGTTTTTTAGTGTGGAGTATTCCTGGCCTTTCTCACAGTACATTACAACATAGGCCTTTGCACTGTTTTGTCCAAGCATGCTTCCTATGAATTTCTCAGATGCCTCAAACAATTCCCCTGATTCTGAGCGTGTTAGGGTCATTGTTGTGTGTATTTTGGGCATTTTACGGATAACTCCCGTGACTGTTTTTTGAATTTCTTCCTCAGATGGTGATTCAATTTGGGCAACAATGTCGTACAGACCCAATGTTCCGTGAGCATCTCGTATGCCCTTGATTTTCTTTAGTGATGAAATTACCTCGCTTTCAGAACCTACGTCACAGCACATCATGACATAAGCTTTGGCCATATGCTATCTCACCTGCTTTTCGCGTTTTGGTTTTGAATGAGCCTTTATCATATGCTTTTTTGTTCTCTCTGGATTTGGAAACTCCATGTCGCAAATTTTGCATTTGTTTGAAAATTCTTGTTCTTTTTTGAAGATGTTCTTTGTCAAGCTCTTCTTTATTGATAGCCTTGCTTTCATACATCCCTAAGCAATTTCAGATTATAAGCAGTTGCTTAACATTGTTAATGCCCATAACTGTAATAATAGTAAAATATCATAATTTCAAGTATTATTATTGGCAGTTTCCAAAAAATATAGAGATAGAATCTATATCATAAAAGACATTATTCTTACTCTTTCTGAATACGGTGAACTTAACCAGACTGCCTTGTTTAGTTTTTGTGGATTAAACATATCAAAACACAAAGCTATCTTAGATAACCTAGAAGAAAATGAAATGATCCAGAGAATAGAGAAAATAGATGGAAAAAGAACAATTACTATCTTCAAGGTTACAAACAAAGGAATGGATTTCTGCCATGAGATACTGGAGCCATATGAAAAACTATTCCCACGTGATGGAAAACGAGGACCTTCGCTAAATCTTGGATGTCTATTCTTCGTCTAGATGAAATTTTGATGAAATGTCTTTGTCAAGATCTTCTTTTCTCTTGATGTAGTTGTAATACCTCTTATTCCAAGAGCTAAGGGATTTGAATTGCTGGAGTCCTGTAACAAGCCAAACACCTGATGTAACCAAAACCACTGTTAGAAGAACTATGAGCAATGATGCAAACTCGTATTCGTTTTCAACTATATGATAGAATCTTGGGTGGGTGATAAGGTAAATTGAAATTCCTATTGCCAAGGGTGCCAAAATAAGCGCAGACAGTGAAACCCCCAGCATGACTCCTTTAAGGTGCTGAATCTTTTCAATGAAAAGATCCATGGAGCTTAGAATGTCTCTGCCAATATCAGACATGAAGTTTTACCTCCGATTCTAAATCTTGAAAGCACATCAGTTTCATCTTTTTTCCTTCTCTGATTTGGTATTTATCCGGTACTTAACATTGTTAATGGTTTTACTCTGCATGTTTTCTGTTCCTTGATTTAGTTCTAAGACGTACGCCACAACATGGACAATGACGATTATCTGTCTCTAAAAAAACAGAACACAATGTACAGCGTTTTTGCCCATTCTCATATTTTACATTTGTAGATAATCGCCTTGTTTTATGATATTCACAAACTCCGTGACAAGTAAATGTCATGATTATGAAAATTTCCTCCTTCCTATCTGGGATTTCTCCAATCTCCACCAGTCTTCATTTTTTTTATCTGCAAGATTCTCATCTTCTTTCTCCTCTTTCTTCTTCTTCATGAGATCAGACCCGTTGAATTTCTAATAAAACTAAATGAACATTGTTAAGTTTCTCCTAAATACCAAAAATACTCTGATTACGTAATGCAGAAGCAATCTACTCCAATAGGAAATATGGATACACATCTTACGTTTTCAAGTCATCCTAGGTTTCATTTTCTGCCAATAGACGCTTGGCATATTTCCTTTGCTTCTGCATTAATTGAATTGCCACTGAAACTTTAGTTAACAATGTTAACTGAACTATATTAGCCGGAATTTGGGAAAAAAATTAGACTTGATAAAATTACGTTGCAATGACTATGGTTTTGAGTGTGACTTTGAAGCAGAAGGTGAAGTTGACCAAGTCATTCAAGATTTTGGCAAACACACCGAAGATGAACATGGAATTGAATATCAAAGAGAAGCTCTAATGCAGTTTATTCTGCGAAAGACCCAGTAACTTAATCTTGTTGGCGAAATGACCACTTGATCTCTTCTTTATTGCTTACAAATTCTTCAGGATGTGCTTTGCTGTGGCTATCCTTGATGTGTAACGTATAATCTAAAAGTGAGGAAAAGTCCTGCTTGCAAACTGGACATGTTTTGGAAAATGCCATGATTGTACTTGGAAATTACTTGTATTAGAAGTACCTTAACAATGTTAATTATTCTATATATCCACTAAATGCATTTTTTTTACGTGAACAAAAAACGCAAAAAAACTTCCAAATATTCTAAAGGAAATGTTATTTCTATTGGTGTGGTGTTTTGTGTCTTTGTCTTGATAGGCTTTTTTGCGTTAAAATCATTTAGTCCCGTCAATTCAGAGGGGCTTGTGTTTGCACCATCTACTAACATATCTCTAAAGGCAGTAAAATCATCTCAAGGGAATTATCACTATCAAACTACCAGGGGAGGAAAGTCTCTTCCGTTCTCTGAAGGCCTGTCTCCTGAACTTACTGCAGCTAAAGGAAACCTTGTCCAGATTCATCTTATCAATGAGGAGAAAAATTTACCAAACAAACTCTCCAAACACAATCTAAACATCGATGCATTCAATGTACACACAAAAGATCTGAGCTATTTCCAGTCTGACTCGATAATTTTTTTGGCAAACCAAACTGGTACTTTTGATTACTATTGTTCCATTCATCCTGACATGAAGGGAATCATAACCATTGTAGAGTAGTTATAAAATTGAGAAAAGATTGAAAATTCTATTGGAATTTTTCGTCCCACTTGCCTTCGTTTACCTCGGCAGTGATCTCTTTTGGAGTCTTTCCTTCTACTTTGACTCCAAGTGCAAGACAGGTTCCAATGATTGTCTTTGCAACTGACTTTAGTGATGTTGCATATGATTTTTCTAGTTTGGTGTTTGCTACTTTGACTATTGCATCCATTGATACATCTCCTGCCCACTCTGTACCGGAAGCGCCAGAGCCTTTCTGGATTCCAGCCTCCTTCATGATTAGTGCAGCAGCTGATGGGATACCAATCTCGATTTCATATTTCTTGGTATCGCTATCTACAATTACTGTAACTGGAACTTTCATTCCCTCAAAGTCTTTTGTCTTGTCATTGATTGCGTTGATTACTTCCATGATGTTGACGCCAAGAGGACCTAGTGCTGGACCCAAAGGTGGACCTGCAGATGCTGCTCCTCCTGTTACCAATGATGAAATTTTTTGTTCTCCCATGTTGATTCGTCTCTATATGAAAAATTTAATCCTTCCTAAGCCTCAGTTGATAGTTTGAGATAGTTTGCATCTACTGTGACTGGCAATTGGTATGATGCATCCAAAAGAACAACTGTTGCTTCTTCTTTTTCTGCATCAATTCTGGTGATTGTGGCTTTCATTCCCTTAAATGGACCGCCTGTGATTTCTACTACGTTATCTACTGCTAATTGTGATACTGTGGATTTCTTTATTAGGTATCCTTCAATGTCTTTGAATTCTAACTCTCCTCGTAGTTGACCGCGAATGTGTCTGACTCCTTCTACTGCCATGTATGCAGCGCTTGGATCGATTGCCTCAATTACTACATATCCTTTGAGATTATCTACAAGTAAAACTGATTGAATGTTAAGCTGACCGGCATTTGCCTTTTGTTCTAATAGTCTCATGACTACTTTCTCTTGACCTCCTGTGGTTCTTATTGCAAATAGATGTGATTTTACTTCTTCAGACAATTTTTACCTACCAAATGTAATTACCGAAAAGACAAACTGGATAGTAAATCCTATAGCTCCTACTCCTGCTATACCTAACAGTACCAATCTAAGATGTTGTTGATATTCATCTTTGTCTGGCTTTTTTGCCATCTTTAAGGTATTGGCCATGTTCTTCAAAGTCTGTCTTGGGTTCATTGCTCAAAATTAATAGGGTGTCCTTATATCTCTTATCTCATGGATCTGCTAGTTGCTTATCGTGATGACCCTGCTGGGTACAACATGGCAAAGTTCCTTTCTGAAAAAATGAAAAAAGACGGTGATATTTACCGTGGAGAAAACTATGACCTGATAATAATTCCGACTCCTGCAATATCTGCAGATTGGTTAGAAGAGAAATATGATTATGATGGATTTGTCTTTCTCTCAAAACATGCAGCTGAATCTGGTGTCTTGGCATTAACATGCCACAGTACCGGAAATTTTGCAGATGCAAAGTTTGGCGGAAACAAAAGACAACTGGCAATACCTTATCCTGATCTACAAAAGGCATACCTCCAAAAATTATATGAAAACAAAGAACAGTTCTCTGAATTTGATATTACTATAGAGGCAACACATCACGGGCCTACTGCCCTGAAAAAGCCTTGCATCTTCATTGAGATTGGAACTACTGAAAAACAGTGGACCGATGAGTCATTATGTGTGTCTGTTGCAAAATTGGTAGATGATGTAATGCAGACAAAATTGGAATCAAATCCTGTTGCAATCTGCTTTGGCGGAACCCACTATCCAGAAAAATTCACAAAAGAATTACTGCATGGAAAACATGCACTTGGAACTGTAATGCCAAAACATGCACTTGACAGTCTCGATGATGAGTTATTCTCGCATATCTTAGGGCAAAACAAAACGGCAACTGTCGCACTGCTTGATTGGGCAGGGCTTGGACCAAACAAACAGAAAGTTCTTGATCTTTTAGAAAAAACAGATCTTGAGGTAATCAAGCTTTGAGTGTTGACAAAGAAATTTTCAAAAAACTGTGCCAGGTTCCAAAAGGCAAAGTTACAACTTATGGTGAGCTTGCAAAGGCCGTTGGAATGAAAAATGGACAACGTGCAGTCGGAAAAATTATGAACAAGAATCCCTACCCTGTGATCATTCCTTGTCACCGTGTTGTAAAGTCTGATGGCCAAGTCGGTGGATATGCATATGGCCAGAAAATAAAATCAAATATGTTGTCTCAAGAAGGAATCAAAATCAAAGATGGTAAAATCTTAGACTGGGAAGATAGAGTTTATCGATTTTAATTCTGCAGAAAATTATTAGAGATTTTTCTACTTGTTTCTCTTTTCTTTAATCTCATCCATTAATTGCCTGAGGTGGGCCTTGTTTCTGACTGTGTTACCACCTACTTTCTTGTAGAGAGACCAAAATTCTGGGTTTGTCAAGTCCTTTCTGTCTTTTGCAATCTTTAAGAGTCTTCTAAGTGAGCGAACCTTTGCAACATAGACTTCCTTTTTGCCTTCTCTTGCACCTTTTCGTCCTTGCTTGGAACCTTGTTTTGTTCCTCTTTTGTTCCTCTGGGCTTTCTTTGTGTTTGAACGGCCTTTAGAAGTTCCAACAATTGGCTTGAACTTGATTGTGTTTGCAGTGATTAGGCTTCTGATGTTTTCTCTAGTGATTGCATCTGCAATATCATCTAGATGATCAGAATCAAATTTAATTCTGTGAACGCCTACTCCTGTAACTCGTGAGACGAGTCTTTTTTTAGCTTTAAGATTTACTACCACTTGCACTCACTCTTGCATTGAAAATTTTGAACTTGTTTTCGACTGCCTTTGCAACAATCTCTTTTCTCTTTTTAGTACCAACACTATGACCAAATCTGATTCCGTCTTTCTTTGGATCTAGTTTCTCTAAATCACTTAATGAATAAACTAAGTTATCTGTAAATCCTGATGGGTGCAGTCCTCTTGCTTCTTTTGGTCCTCCGTATCCTACTTTGACGAGTCCGGGACGACCTCTGCTCTTTTGTTTTCTCTGATGATTATCGATACCTTTTGGTTTTCTCCATGTTGTTTGGAGTCTAACATAACGCCAGCTCTCTTGTCTGATAAATTCTGGGTTGTGTTCTTTAGCTTCTTTTCTCTTTGCTAGCTTTTCTTTGTTGATCGGCATCAAATTCACTCTTGAAATTTTACATAAATACGTTCCTAGAGAAAAAATTTCTAATCTCTGGCAAAGAGATAATAAGGAAAATCAAGGCGGATCGAAATATCTCATGACTGCATTTGGGATTTATCAATACACAATTGGAGGATTTTCTGTATGACTCAAGTGGTAGGCACATCTACTACTGAGAAATTTGCCTCTCAACTCAAAGACTTTGGAATAAACCCATCAAAAATCCACAGAAACTTGAGCGTCGATGAGATGGTCAAACTAGCAGTTGAGAGAAAAGAAGGAGTCATAAACTCTACAGGTTCGCTTTCTGTAAATACCGGAAAGTATACTGGCCGTTCTCCTGATGATAGATTCATCGTATATGACGACAAGACCCATGATACAATAGACTGGGGAAAGGTTAATCACCAATTTCCATCTGGCAAGTTTGAGAAATTGCTTGAAAAGATGAAGGCATTTGTAGAAAACAAGGAACTCTTTGTCTTTGATGGCTTTGTAGGAGCTGACAAGAATAATCGCTTACCAATTAGAGTTATCAATGATCATGTTTGGCAAAACCTATTTGCAAGAAATCTGTTTATTCGTCCCACACAAGATGAGCTAGAAAACCACGAGCCAGAATTTACTGTAATGTGCATTAATGACTTTGAAGCAGTTCCTAGCGAAGATGGAACCTCATCTGATGTTTTCATCCTTATTGACTTGACAAGAAAAATTGTCTTGATTGGCGGAACACAATATGCAGGTGAAATGAAAAAGTCAATGTTTGGAGTAATGAACTTCATTTTGCCTGATAAGGGAATATTTCCGATGCACTGCTCTGCAAACATCGGCAAAGACGGCGACACTGCATTGTTCTTTGGATTGTCCGGTACTGGAAAGACAACTCTTTCAGCAGATCCTAACAGACAATTGATTGGTGATGATGAGCATGGTTGGTCTGATGATGGAACTTTTAACTTTGAAGGTGGATGTTATGCAAAATGTATCAACCTTAGCCAAGAGGCAGAACCAGAAATCTGGAACGCAATCAAACCCGGTGCCGTATTAGAAAATGTTGTACTAAATGATAACAAACCTGATTATGATGATAACACCATTACAGAAAACACACGTGTTGCATATCCTCTTGACTTTATTCCTGGTGCTGTGATTCCAAGTGTTGGTGGACATCCAAAAGTAATTGTCTTTTTGACTGCCGATGCATTGGGAGTCTTGCCACCTATCTCTAGATTGACAAAAGAAGGTGCAATGTTTCATTTCATGTCTGGATATACAAGCAAACTAGCTGGAACAGAGCGTGGGATCAAGGAACCAAAATCAGTTTTCTCTGAGTGTTTTGGAGCACCATTCATGCCTAGACCTGCATCCGTTTATGCCAAGTTGCTTGGTGAAAAAATCAACAAACACAACACTGTGGTTTATCTTGTAAACACCGGTTGGTCTGGTGGCCCATACGGGGTGGGAAAGAGAATCAAGATAAAGTACAGCAGGGCAATGGTAACTGCAGCACTAACTGGTGCACTAGACATTGTAAAGTATGAGCACAATGATTTGTTTAACTTGGATATCCCAACTGAAGTACCCGATGTGCCTTCAGAGGTTTTGGATCCAAAAAACACATGGATTGATAAAGATGCCTATGACTTGTCTGCAAAGAAACTTGCACAGATGTTCATTGAGAACTTTAAGAAGTTTGACGATGTGAATCCTGAAATCACTCAAGCAGGTCCTAAACTTCCACAATAGACTTTCTTCTAATAGCTAATCCTACAACCCCTACAATTGCAACAATCACTGCAATGATTCCAACTTGTTTTTGAGGAATTTTAAAAAGTTCAAACTGTTGTTTTTCATTTGTAACTGAATTTACTTGAATTACATTAAACGCATCAAATGTTTCACCGTTTACTCTGATTTTTGCATCGACCCAATATTCCGCATTCTCAAACACATCAATTAATGCATCTCTTGTTGGTGTTGCAGTTGTCACATCGATACGTCCATCTCTGCTGTTTGTAATTGAAATCTTTGCAAAGTTCCATTCTTCTGGATGGTACACATCAAAACTCAACTTGCCGTCCTGCTGAGTTACAGAAACAGAACCCAAAGTGTAATGCATCAAAAATGGAACAACATATGTAATTCCATTATGTTTGATTATCATTTTTCCTTCATGGTCTCCGTACTCTTCTCCATTTACGTTGAGTTTTGCCTGCAAGGTGTTTCCTTCAATCACATGTGCAAACTGGATAAATTCTGGTCCCTCAAATGCCACATCTATTTTATCAAATATTGTGTCTGATCCCCCAAGCAACTTTAGATCAAACTCTTGCTTTGCAGTAGGGTTGTCTGATGATACATTTACCACAAAATTTGGTGGCAAAATAACCAAGTCTGCCTCAAAGGCCTTTGCTATGTTTAGCCTGCCTGAGCCTGCATCACTAAGGGAGAACTGCTTCCCATATGCATCTGAAACAGGCTCTGATGTGGTCATTAAAAGCGACCTTATCTCATGATGATGGATTTGCGGATTCTTTTCTAAAAGTAATGCAGCTGCTCCGCTAACATGTGGTGCTGCGTAGCTAGTACCGCTTGTAAAGTTGTAAGCAGAATTGCTTTGTGTAGTGTTAATGTATGCCCCCGGAGCTACCATGTCGGGCTTTATGAAAAATGGCGATACTGGCCCCCTTGAGCTAAAATGAGCAACAAAGTCTGGATTGTAAAACAAGTGAAGGCTGGCATCTTTGTCTTTTGATTCTTTGATTTCTAGTCCGTCATCTCTGTCAATTGATACTACTGGAATTCTTGGTGTGTATCCTGGTTTTGTAAAGTTATGAGTTAATTCGCCAAGAAAGATTCCTGGTTCGTTGTTGTACACAATCATTGCTTTTGCCCCTGCGTTTGCAGCATTTTCTTCTTTAATTGAAAAATACAACAACTCTCCTTTGACGTCGCTTCCTCTTTCTACCAACAAGATGGAATCCTTTACGTCTTTGTCTTTGAGGTCTGATTCTTTTCCGTATCCTCCGAAGATTATCTTTCCCTGGACAGGATCATCAAGTTTTGTGGATCCCACCATTGGAATTACAGTGTATGGTTTTTCTCCAACATCAAGTGTCGCAACCAAACTTGATGTCAAGTTGTTGTATGTTGCCCCAACAGTTACAGAACCTAAAGTTTTTCCTGGACTTCCAATTGTTTTGTATGATGGTCCATCGTTTCCTGCAGCAGCTACTACAAAAATCTCTCTATCTAAAGCCCTACTTACTGCACTGTCAATACTTGCATTTGTTTTATTGACTCCTAAACTTATGTTGATTATGTCTGCGCCATCTTCAATTGCCATATCTATTGCCTGTATGATCAAATCCGAAGACACTCCTTCTCCGTCTTCTGAAACCTTGTAAGCTAGAATCTTTGCCTTTGGTGCAACTCCTTTCACTTTTCCATCTGCTGCAATTATTCCTGCAACCTGGGTACCGTGACCGTTTGTGTCCAACGGCAGCTGATCTTCGTTGATAAAGTTGTATCCTCCAATCACTTTGCCATCAGGGCCCCATCCTAAAAGATCAGGATGGTTAAAGTCTACGCCTGTATCAATCACTGCAATCTTTACTCCTTCTCCGAATATTCCTTGGTTTCTTGGAATCTCTGTTCCGACAAATGGGACGCTCTTGTCAAGATAAACTCCAATATGTTCTGATTCTAAAAATTGTGAAACAAGTAAAATTGATGAAACCAGTATGATTAAAGAAAAAATTACAACTTGTTTCATGATTTGTGAAATATTTCAGCAAGTAAAAACCAATTGTCTAGTAAAGCAATAAATGGCATAAACACACTGTTGCTTTTATGGGAAAATACACACTTCCTGAAATGCCCTATGCTTATGATGCACTAGAGCCTCACATTGATGCAAAAACAATGGAGATTCATCACACAAAGCATCATCAAACATACACTGACAAACTAAATGCAGCTCTTGAGAGTTGTCCTGCAGAAATTCAAGATAAGGATATTGTAGATATCTTGTCTGATATCAATTCTGTGCCGGAAGCTCAAAGAGGTGCAATCAACTTCAACGGTGGTGGATTTGATAACCATAGGCTATTTTGGAACAACATGAAACCAAATGGAGGTGGAGAGCCAGGAGGATCAATTGCTGATGCAATTAATGCATCCTTTGGAAGCTTTTCAGACTTCAAGGAGAAGTTCTCATCAAGTTCTGCAGTTATTCAAGGCAGTGGTTGGGGATGGTTAGTATACAATCCTTCTTCAGGAAAGGTTGAGTACAAAGCTATGCCAAATCAGACTAGCCCAAGAACTGAAGGATTGATTCCGTTACTTGGTTGTGATGTTTGGGAACATGCATACTATCTCAAATATCAAAACAAGAGACCAGACTACATTTCAAATTGGTGGAATGTGGTAAACTGGGATGAGGTAGAATCAAGATTCTCCAAAGCAAAATAAAGATCAAACCTTTATTTTTTTATTCACTTTTCATTTTGACTATTGATTTCACTAATCCCATGAATGAATTTATAACCATCTGAGAGAGGTTTGTTGTAAATGAGTGAAGAACAGGCCCAGCAATTATTGCAACAGATGCAAATGCTTGAATCTTATTTTGGTGAATTATCCCAAAGAGAAGGAACACTGTACAATATTCTTCGAGAAGCAACATCTGCAATAGAGTCTCTTAAATCATTAAAAGAAAAACCGACCTCTGAGACACTTGTTCCACTTGGGATGGGGACTTTTGCTCAGACAAAGATTTCATCTGCTGACAAAATTGTTTTGAACATTGGTGCTGGCATTTCTATGGAAAAGGATGTTGATTCTGCAATAAACTATCTTGAAGCACGACTAAAAGAAATTGAAGTTGCACTACAAGATACATCTGCAAAGAAACAAGATGCATCAATGAGACTTGAACAAGGAAAAGAACAGATGAATCAGTTGATGATGGCATCTAGATCATCTTCAGGTTAAAACAATGTTTGATAAATTACGCAATGCATTTTCTAATGCTGCAAAAAGTCTTGGTGAAAAAGAACTCAATGAAAAAGATATTGAGGATATTTTATTTGAATTAGAAATTTCTCTTATGGAATCTGATGTTGCAAGTGAGGTAATTGATTCTATAAAATCAGACCTAAAAGAGAAATTAATTGGTTCTAAGGTACCAAAAAATGAAATTGAAAAATTTGTCAAAGACAGTTTAATTTCAAGCATATCTGATCTGTTTGATGAAGCAGGAACGATAGACCTTTTTGCAAAAATTGATGAGAAAAAAGATGCAGGTCAGCCTTTTGTTGTTTTGTTTGTTGGAATTAATGGAACTGGAAAAACAACCTCACTTGCCAAAGTTGCATATATGTTATCACAAGCAAAGTATTCAGTAGTGGTTGCAGCAGCTGACACATTTAGAGCAGGTGCAATTGAACAACTACGTGGGCACACAAATAGACTAAATCTAAAACTAGTTGCACAAAATTACAATTCAGATCCTGCTGCAGTAGCAAGAGATGCTGTATTGTATGCAAAATCCCACAAAACTGACTGTGTTTTGATTGATACTGCTGGAAGAATGCAAACAAGCAAAAATCTGATGGAACAAATTGCAAAGATTACCAAAGTTGTAAATCCTGATTTCAAAATTTTTGTTGGCGATTCATTGGCTGGAAATGATACTGTCAATCAAGCAAGAGAGTTTTTTGAACATGTGAAATTTGATGGTTCCATTCTAACAAAGAGTGATGCTGATGCCCGTGGTGGTGCAGCACTGTCTATTGTAAAAATTACCTCTACTCCTGTTCTCTATGTTGGAGTTGGCCAAGAATATCCTGACCTTAAACCGTTTAACAAAGAAACATTCCTAGAAACTGTATTTGGTTCACTAGAGGATGTTGAAATCAAACAAACTCCCTCCAAGGAACCAGAACCAACCAAGGAACCAGAACCAACCAAGGAACCAGAACCAACCAAGGAACCAGAACCAACCAAGGAACCAGAACCAACCAAGGAACCAGAACCAACCAAGGAACCAGAACCAACCAAGGAACCAGAACCAACCAAGGAACCAGAACCAACCAAGGAACCAGAACCAACCAAGGAACCAGAACCAACCAAGGAACCAGAACCAGAACCAACCAAGGAACCAGAACCTGCAAAAGTTGTTGCAAAAAGTGATGATCCGTTTGAGGGAATCAGTGATAATGACATTGCAACTTTTTCAGACCTATATGATATTCCTCCCCCTGAAACTGATGATGAAGCATTCAATCTAGGTGGAAAAATTAGAAAATGGATTGAACAAGGAAGACCAGAACCTGGCGAGTCACCAAAACCAGAACCCGAACCAGAAAAATCAGAACCTGACAAAGAAGAGATTGAAGAGCAAAAACAAGATAAAGAAGAAGAAAAACCTAAAAAGAAACGGGGCTTATTTGGATTCTTCAAGAAATGAAACTCAAAACAAAAAATTTACTCACTTTGGCGGAACTATCCCCAAAAGAATTTGCGCAGTTAATTGATCTTTCAATCAAACTAAAAAAAGAACTAAAAAAAGGAAACAAACCCGTTCTGAAAAACAAAACACTTGCAATGATTTTTCAAAAACCGTCAACTCGAACTCGCGTAAGTTTTGAGGTCGGAATGTTTCAACTAGGTGGTTATGCAATCAATCTCTCATCTGATGATACGCAACTGTCTCGTGGGGAATCTGTCGAAGACACTGCAAAGACTTTATCTAGATACACAAATTGTATCATGGCACGTGTATATGATCATGACTTGCTAGAAAAATTATCTGAACATGCGACAGTTCCTGTGATCAACGGACTCTCAGATACGTTTCACCCGTGTCAGATTCTAGCTGATTTTGTTACAATAAAAGAAAAGAAAGGAAAAATCAAAAATCTAAAAATTGCATGGATTGGCGATGGAAACAATGTTTGTAATTCTATGATTATTGGTTGCGCTTTGGCAGGTTCGGACATCTCAGTTGCAACGCCAAAGGGCTTTGAACCAGACAAAACCGTTGTAAATGAGGCAAACAAATCCATCAAGGTAGTGTTGACTACCGATCCGATCAAAGCAGTTTCTAATGCAGATGTTGTTGTAACTGATACGTTCACATCAATTCATAACCGCGATCCAAAACGAACTAAAAAATTCCTTCCAAAATACCAAGTAAACTCTGCATTGATGAAAAAAGCAAAAAAGAATTCTATCTTCATGCATTGCCTTCCAGCAAAACGGGGAAGTGAAGTCACTGCATCTGTAATTGATGGACCTCAGTCTGTTGTTTGGGATGAAGCAGAAAACCGTCTGCATTCGCAAAAAGCATTATTGGTATCGCTAATTCGCGCTTAACGTATATAAGAGCAGATTCAAACTCGAATCCTATAGATGGCCTATTCAAAAATATTGAGAAGACTTAGGGAAGAGAAGACCAATTACAAGAAAAGAGGCACAATGCTAATGGGCAAGCGTGACTTTATCACTGTAAATATTACTAATGAAAACACCCAAGTCCAAATACTCAAGCCTGGAATGGCAGGAGACAAGGTTATCGCATCAGCACATTCACGTTATTTACTTGATAAAGGCTGGAAGGGTTCAAGAAAGAACGTCCCAGCCGCATATCTTACTGGTTATATTGCAGGAAAGAAGGCACTGGGACAAGGAGCAAAGGATGCTATCTTGTATACTGGTACTAGAAAATACACCCAACGAATGGCAGCAGCACTCAAAGGGGTAGTTGATGCCGGTGTTGAGGTACCTGCAGATGAAGAAACATTTCCACCTGAGGAGAGAATCAACGGTGAACATCTTACAGTAAAAAACGACGTATCAAAAATAAAATCCGCAATTGATGGCGAGGTCAAGTAGATATGAGTCAAGCAACACAAAGTCGTACAGGAGGTCCTGGAGGGCAAGGCCGTGGTGGCGGAGGTCAGAGAAGACCAAGAAGAGAACCAGAAGAAGAGGTTTGGATTCCAAAAACAATTTTAGGTAAAAAAGTAGCAGCAGGTGAAATTACTTCTATTGAAGATATAATCTCACAAGGTCTTAGAATTCAAGAAGCAGGAATTATCAAAAAACTGCTCCCAGACTTGAAAAGCGAAGTAGTTGATGTTGGAATTATTCAAAAGATGACATCAAACGGACAATCAACTAGATTCAAAGCAATCGTAGCTGCAGGAAACGAAAACGGCTATTTGGGAATTGGCCAAGGTAAATCAAAACAAATGAGAATTGCAATTGAAAAAGCAACAAACCAAGCAATGCTTAATGTCAATCCAATCAAGTTAGGGTGCGGCAGTTGGGAATGCAGATGTGATCAAAAACATTCTGTTCCATTCAAGATTAAAGGAAAGGGTGGAAGTGTTACAATTGAAATTATTCCAGCACCACGTGGATTAGGTTTGGTAGCTGGTGGTAAGATTAAACGATTATTGGAATTAGCAGGACTAAAGGATGCCTGGACTACAGCAAAGGGCTCTACTCCTACAATGAACTCAACTTCAAAAGCAATTTTGGCATGTCTACGACAGACATTCAGTCAGGGATGAATGGGAAATGGCAAGTGCATACCTCGTAGTTAGAATCAAAGGGCAAGCAGATGTTCCTCACTGGGCAACAACTACTATGGAACTACTCAAACTAGAAAAGAAATACCGTGCAACAATTCTTCCTGCCAAGGACAACACACTAGGAATGCTAAACAAAATCAAGCACTACATCTCCTGGATTGAACTTGATGCAGGATTGGCAAAAGAACTCTTGGACAAAAAAGGAAGAAAGTCTGGATATCAAAAAATTACATCTGATGATCTTAAAGAATTAGGATTTGCAAGTACTGATGAGCTTGGAAAGGCTCTATCTGAAGGCAAAGCAACTCTTTCAAAATTGAAACCTCTGAAACCCTGGTTTGCATTGGCTCCACCACGATATGGATTCAAACGCAGTACCAAAAGACTGTATGGTCAGAAGGGTGTTCTTGGAGAAAACAAAGATCTTGGAACTTTAGTGAGGAACATGATGTAAGATGGCAACTCGACTAAGAAAAACAAGAAAACTCAGAGGCGGACGTAACATGGGATGGGGCCAAGTTGCTCAACACCGTGCAAGCGGTCACAAAGGTGGTCTTGGAGTTGCTGGTATGATGAAGCATCATTATAGTACTTTGTTAAAAGATGAACCAAATCATTTTGGCCATGAATCTACTCACCCACCTCATCCAAACATTACCAAAAAATGGGCTAGTGTCCGCGATCTAGATGATCTATTCTCAAAATTCGGAAAAGAAGATGGAGGCAAAAAAGTCATTGACCTAGAAGCTGCAGGTATTGAAAAGCTTCTTGGTGGCGGTAAGGCATCAACTGCTTATACTGTCAAAGTGAACCGATTTACCGCATCAGCCGAAGAGAAAATCAAAGCCGTAGGAGGAGAGGTGTTAGATAACAATGGCTGAGGGTACACTAACTAACATTATCAGAAAGGTCGTTTTCAAAGCAGAACCATACCTTCCTCAAGTTCCTAAACCAAAAAAGAAAATCCCCTTATCGACTAGATTGCTTTGGTGTGGAATCGCACTTTTGATCTATATGGTAATGGGACAGACTCCGCTGTTTGGAGCAACAGCACCAGAGTTTGACTTTTTGCAGTTTGCAAGAGTCATCTTTGCATCACAACAAGGAACTCTAGTGGAGCTAGGAATAGGGCCGATAGTAACTGCTGGTCTCTTGATGCAATTGCTTAGGGGTTCTGAGATTTTGAGATTTGACTTCAAAAAACCAGAAGAAAGAGGCATCTTTCAAACTGCTACTAAATTAGTAACTTATGTTGTAATTGTTGCCGAATCAATCGTATACGCAGCAGCAGTCTATGGCCCAGGAGTTCCTGAACCATACGTCTTGTATGTGATGATTGGTCAGTTGATGGCTGCATCGATAATTATCATGTTCTTAGACGAGCTGATACAGAAGGGATGGGGTCTAGGCTCTGGCATCAGTCTGTTTATCATGGCAGGTGTTGCTCAGCAGATTCTATGGAGTATGTTCAGCCCGTTGCCTGCAGGTGATGGTGGAACAATTGGTATTATTCCATATATTGGCCAGTCAATTATGGGCGGTGATCTATCCAACATCTTATTCCGTTCAAACCAACTTCCTAGCATATTCGGGCTTTGTCTTACGGCGGGTATCTTGCTGATACTGGTATTCACACAAGGTATGAAAATTGAGATTCCAATCGTATCTACAAAGTATAGAGGATTCTCTGCAGTTTACCCAATCAAAATGATGTATGTCTCTAACATTCCAGTTATCTTGGCATCTGCACTTACTGCAAATGCTGTATTCATTGGACAGATGTTCTGGGCAAACTTTAACCCGCGAAACAATAATGCGTTTATGAACATTATAGGGCAGTTTGACCCGACAAGTCCTTCGACTCCAATTGGAGGTCTTATCTACTACATCACTCCTCCAAGAGGTCTTGATGTTGCAGCACTAGATCCTGGAAGAGCTGTAGGATATGTTTTGTTTATGATTGGAATTGTTGTTGTCTTTGGTAGACTTTGGGTCGAGCTTGGTGGTTTGTCCCCAAAGAGTGCTGCTCAAAACTTACTTGATGCAGATGTACAAATTCCAGGATTCAGAAGATCAAACAAACCTGTTGAAGCACTGCTAAACAAGTACATTCCATCTGTAACGATAATTGGTTCAATGATTTTGGGTGCATTAGCAGGTGTCTCTGATGTACTGGGAGTATTTGGTTCTGGTATCGGAATTTTACTTATGGTGGATATTCTCATCAACTATTACACTCAACTAGTAAGAGAACAAGTCGAAGTTGTTATGCCACGGCTGGGTGCTTTACTTGGTAGAAAATAAGAAGGTTGTAATGGTAGGAATTCCTGGCGTAGGAAAGACCTCTTTACTAAAACGAGTAGTTGAAATGCTAAAAGAACAAAACAAAACAGTTAACGTTTACAGCTTTGGTACTTTGATGTTTGATGTTGCCAAAGAAAATGGACTAGAAGACCGCGATGATCTAAGAAAACTAGCAGTTACAGAACAACAAAAACTGCAAAAGATTGCAGCTGAGAAACTTGCAAGCATGACTGATGATGTGGTAATCATTGACACTCATGCATTCATCAGCTCCCCTGAAGGATACTATCCGGGATTGCCAGAACATGTTTTAAAAATTATCAAACCCACAAACTTTGTATCTGTTTCAGCAAAACCTGAAGAGATCTATAGCAGAAGAATCAAAGATTTTACTAGAAACAGAGACAAAATCACCCTTGCAAATGTCAAAAAAGAACTTGACTTTCAATCTGGAATAATCTCAGCATGTGCGGTGATTTGTGGTGCTCCAATCAAATACGTGCTCAATAGGGAGGGAAAGATTGATGAAGCAGCAGAAAAGATCATTAATTCATTAGGACTGTAAAAAATGGACGTTAATTTTATCTTCTTATTTCTTGATTCTTTCTTTTACAACCTGGACTCTCTAGTCCTCCAGTTTGACTTTTTTGGAGGAGATAGAGGGGCACTTGGAAGCGACGACCCTATAGTGAAAGGAATGGTTCCAACACTATTTGCAGTTGCCGGGTTTGGAATAATGCTGAACTTGTTTAACTCTGCTGTTAGAAAGAAGATGGTAGATCAAGTCAAGCTAAAAAGAATCATGAAAGAGACACGCGCATTCCAAAAAGAAAGAATGGCAGCAATGAGAGCAAAAGACCAATCAAAGATCAATGAACTCAACAAAAAATCTGCATACATGAACAAGATGTCAATGGAAATGATGCAGATGAATATGAGACCAATGATGATTACATTTGTTCCTTTAATTTTGATTTTCTATTTTGTGTTGCCACATCTGTTTGCATACACAGTTGCAGTTTCTCCAATTCCATTAAATGTCATACCTGGTGACTTTTTCCAACTAACTTGTACTGCTGAACAGGCAGCAGATCCTGAACATGTCTGCCAACAAGAAAATGCATTATTCCTTTGGGCTTGGTATTTTCTTTCATCAATCGCTTTTAGCGGTATAATTATGAAACTAACCAAAACTTCAATGGATCTAGGTTGACAAAATCAATTGTAATTTCTGGCCCTCCTGCAGTCGGAAAAACCACTGTTGCCAAAGGACTAGCCGAAGAATTCAACCTCAAGTATCTTAGTGGTGGTGATGTCCTAAAGGAGATGGCAAAAGAACACGGATTCAATTCTGATGGTGATGACTGGTGGGATACAAAAGAAGGTATGCAGTTTTTATCTCAAAGAGAACAAAACGATGAGTTTGACAAAAAACTAGATGAGAAATTAACCAATCTTTTCAATGAAGGTGGGATGGTAATTACAAGTTACACATTGCCCTGGCTTATCACAGATGGCATCAAAATATGGCTTGAAGGCTCTCATGCAAGCAGCACAAAAAGAATGCAGACCAGAGACAACATGAGCTCAGAGGAGGCATATGAGGTAACAAAGGAAAGATTTGACAAAAACAAAGCATTGTACAAAAAACTATATGATTTTGATTTTGGTGATGACAAGTCAGTTTTTGATGTAATTATTAATACTGATCATCTTACAGCACAACAAGTAATTGATGTTGCAAAAGAAACTGTGAGAAAACTACTATGACGCTAAAACAATTAGAAAACCTAATAGAAATTGATCAAGACATCACAGATGATGCATATGGCACATACTATGACAAAAGAACATTAGAACAGCTTCTGAACTATGGAATCATCCTTCTTGACAAACCTCCGGGCCCTACTAGTCATGAAACGGTTGCTTGGGCAAAACGAATTTTGAAAATTCCAAAGATTGGTCACAGCGGAACACTTGATCCTCAGGTGTCTGGAGTATTGCCGCTCGGATTAGGCGAGGCAACAAAAGCCTTAGGCGTCTTACTGTATGGTCCAAAGGAATATCATGCACTTGGCAGAATCCATTCTCTTCCATCAAAAGAAAAACTCAAAGAAGTTTTAGACATGTTTGTTGGAGAAATATATCAAAAACCACCACAACGTTCTGCTGTTGTTAGAAAAACAAGAACAAGAACTATCTATGAACTAGAAGTATTAGAGCAAAAAGAGAGACTGCTCCTGATGAGAGTTTTGTGTGAGGCAGGAACGTACATTCGAAAATTATACTACGACATTGGTGAAATTTTAGGCCCGGGAGGCACAATGATTGAGCTGAGGAGAACTAGGGTTGATCAATTCCGAGAGACTGATGGACTCGTTACGATGCATGAGCTTGCAGATGCATATGCTCAGTGGGAAGAGAAAAAAGACGACTCTAAACTAATGACGATGATAAAACCAGTTGAGGTTGCACTAAGCGAATTAAAATCAGTTGTAATTCGAGATTCTGCCGTTGATGCATTGTGTCATGGTGCACAGCTTGCAATACCTGGAATCTTGAAAATTTCCCCTAATTTGAAAAAAGGTGACATTGTTGCAATCTATACTCAAAAAGGAGAGGCAGTTGCACTAGCTGAATCTCAAATGTATGAAGAAGAAATCAAAGAGGCAACAAAAGGCTATGCATTTGAGACTAGACGAATAATCATGGCTCCCAACACATATCCAAAAAAATGGAGAACAAAACCTACCCAAAAAGAATAATCTTATTTGAAAAATGCTAGCAAAAAGTCTTGTAATCTTTATTGGCGTAGGTATCTTATCGGGATTCTTTTATGGGATTTATCTGATTGATATTAAAGATCCTAATCAACTAGAATATGAAATCGGACCTTCTCTTTCTGTATTGACTGAAAAATCTGATTACAAAAAAGGCGAACAAATCAAAATAAGAATTGTAAATTCTGGAACTGTTCCACTGATATTTTCAGACGCGTCATATGGCCTAAGGGTTACTGGACTTTCTGGCATGTTGATGTATTCTCCAACATCTACTCAGGTCATTTCTACTCTTGAGCCTTACGAAGAAGTTGAATTTGTTTGGGATCAAATAAAAAATGATGGGGATGCTGCATTGGAGGGATTGTACAAAATTCATGCAGGAGGAATTGATGATCAAGGAAGCAAGATAGAAAGATCAATACCAATCAACATATGGAAATGATCTCATTTTATGTAACATAATATATAATCAAATTTCCCCGAGTTACTTTGTCGTAAGACTGTGCCGGGGTCGCCTAGCCTGGTAGGGCGCGCGCCTGGAAATAATTAACCATAAAGCGCGTTCTCGCAAGGGAACGGGAGTTCAAATCTCCCTCCCGGCGCCATTTTATACTCATATTGTAAATTCCATCAAAACACGTGGGATGAATCATCATAATGCAAAATACACCATAGTGAAATTTTCAGGATGTAAAGCAATATCGCACGTAAATGATCAAACAGGCAGGGTGCTATTCGGCCAATCTCTGCGTGTGTGATTTTGATTTTGCAATTGCATCTGCAAGTTTTTTTTCTAGTCTTTTCACGTCTGATTTAGATAATGTGGGTTTTTGATTTGTGACTATCTTACATTCAACTGTAATTGGAAGTTCTTTTAGATTCGAATATTGCTCATAAGTTAAATTTGCAATTTCTGATTTTTTATCTCCATCAAATCGAAATCTTACTAAAACTGAAGAAAGAGATTTATGTTTCACCATATGTGATTTTATGAAAGTATTACTATAAATTCTTTATCACATATAAAGAAGAATTTTCAAACATGTAATGGACAAATTATATTTGAGTGACCATCTTGTTTGATTTTTGAATCTCTCTTAACACGTTTAGAATTTTGTCCATGTTAAATGGCTTGTGAATAATTGTATTTGCCCCGATATCTTCTAAAGTGGTCACCAAGTCTGATGAAAGATCTCCTGTAACCATGACTACTGTGGATTCTGGTGATTCTTTTTTGATTCTTTTAAGTGCTTCAATCCCGTTAAGTTTTGGCATGTGTACATCCATGAAAACAATAGATGGTGATTTTTGAGAAAACAGGTTAATTGCGTCTACTCCGTTGTATCCTATTCCGAGTATTTCTATTCCCTGTAAACTAAGCAATTCTGAAAATACATCTGCAATATCTGGATCATCGTCTATCACAATTGCAGTTCCCTGCATCATCATTTCCAAATTTGGAAATAATAGTATTTAAAATTATTATCTTCGTGTATCCTGAATAAAATGACACAATCAGAGAAAGAATTGATTTTGTCTGTCATTTACGCATGAATTTCCTATTTTACTATGATGCTGAAAACTATATTGCCAAAATTGGGAATAAACTGTTACTTTTAGTTGTATTACCTTGATTTTACATATATTAATAAACTATTACTAGATACAAAAAACATGGTCGGTTTTGATCATCTTCTTGCAAAGTCATTAAATGAAGTAATAAGAACTCATCTTGGAGATAAGGCCATAAAAAAAATTGAAGATAGGTTATTTGAAAAATTTGGAATTTCTCTTACCCAGTCAATTGAACAATTTGAAAAGTTTGATCTTGTATTACGAGAATTTTTTGGAAAGGGTGCAGATGGTGTTGAAAGAAAAATCTTTGAAGATATTTTTCAAACCAACTCAAAAAAATCCAAAGGCAATTGGCATACAATAAAGTCCTCACAAATCAGCTCTACGATCTTGCAAAATTTTGGCGATCCTGAAAAAAAGAAAATTATAGAATCTGTTTTAGACAAACCAAAAATAATTGCAGATATTTTAGATGATTGCAATTTACCTCAAACTTCGGGATATAGGAAGATTAACAGTCTAATTGATGATGGGTTACTGGTAAGTGTGGGCCAGATAATAAAAGACAATAAAAAAATCAACAAGTATGTTTCTGTAATAAACAATGTCAAGATTAACATAGAGAAAAACAATGTTGTCGTTGAATTGCAGTTAACAGAACATCAGCAACAAAACAGTTCCATACTTCAAACCATTCAACAGTTATAACAAAATTTTTCACAAACTATGTTTTATTGAACATTAAAGAAACATACATCAATGAGTAATTTGTGAGATTTTTATGGGCGAACCTGATGTAGTTCCTGAAATTCTTTCAAACCCGCTTAATCTCTATGTAATAATAGCAATTTTGGTGGCAGGTGCTGCGATATTTACATCAATGCAATTTTTGTCTGAGGATGATGTTGGAATCTTTGCATTCTCACTTTCTGTGGTTTTTGCTGGAGGTGCAGCAGTTGTTGCATTTTTTGTATCTAAACAGTATCAAACAGGCGTGCTGGCAAAAGCCTACTTGTTTCTGGGCTTAGGATTTACCTCTTATGTAACAGCTGAGTTGTTGTATTATTCATTTGAATTGGTTTTCAATATAGAACCATACCCTTCAATTGCCGATGTTTTCTTTTTTGCTTTATACCCTTTAGTTTTAGGACATTTGTTGCTAAACATCCGCTTCTTTAATTCGGGATTTTCAAAAACACAAAAACTTTGGATTCCTGCAATTCCTGTTTTTGCAATTGTAGTCTATGTTACAATGTCTCTTGGTGTTCCAGATGCTGAGGCAAATTTTGACTTTTACTATGGACTGATTTTTGTTAGTGGTGCATCAGTTACCTTGTCTTTTACTATTGTTGGCGCATTGACATTTCGCCAAGGAACGTTGGGTACTGTGTGGTTGCTTTTGGTGATTGGTCTGATGATAAACGCTGCAGGAGATGTATGGTACTATCACCTGGAGATATTTGGAGAATATTCTGATGCACATCCTGTAACCACAGTATGGTTTGTAGCAAACATGTTTGTCATCTATGCACTATGTAAGCACATAAAGACAATCTAGATTGAAACCCATTCAGATTTTGCATCAAACTGTGATTTGTATCTCTTCATTCTTTTTAGGACAAGCTCAGCTGTATTTCTGACACTTTCGTTTTCATCTTTAAGGGATCTCTCGATTGCTGATATTTGATCAGTTGCCCTGATGATCATCAAACACTCTGTTGCCTCATGGCGCACAAGGGGACTTGGATCATAATTTGCAGCATGCGCTAACTCTGGGATTATCCTCCTCATGTTTCTAGCTGCAATTTGATAGCATACTTCGTGACGCACAACATCATTTGGATCGTTTTTTAAAACCCATGCAAACAAATCGGTCATTTTTTCAAACAATGGTCCCTGTAGGTTAACTTCGACAGGAATTTCCCCTCCTAGCCAAACTGCATCCCATCTTTCAGATTCATCCTTTGACGTCTTGAAAATCTCTTCAAGTTTCCTGAATCTCTCTTCTAGTGGTAGCTTTTTTATCGTCTTGTCAAACTCGTCTGGAATATTTACCGTACTCATCTTAATCTATTATGATGATATTCTCATATTATTTCAATTTTTGGAAACATATCAAGTATGAAATTTGTATTATTTCCAAAACTGGTATTAGGATCCTTTACTAGTAATGATCACTATTGTCTAATAATCTTGAATCCAAACATCGGACTTATTTAAAACAGAAATTTACCGTATTATCAAAATTTAGAAATAAAACTGTAGGGGCTGGATTTATTTTTGCAATATTTGCAGCAGCATTTTCTGCTTTACCTAACGTACTTCCAAAATCAATTTTGATTGAACATTCGGTTGATGATACAATAATACCAAATCCTATGATGCTGGTATTTGTAATCTATGTTGCAAACAGCTTGCTTTTTGCCCCTTTTAGAAAATCTTCGAGAAAAACTGACAAGAAAACCGGAAAAACTACTTTTGTTTTATTGATATTGCTGGGACTAGCTGAAGCTTCAGGTACCCTCAGTTACACAGTGGGACTTGAGGAGACAACTGCAACTAATGCATCAATTCTTGTAAACTCTGAAACCGTCTTTGCAATATTGCTCGGAGTTATGATTTTTCGTGAAAAAATCGGAAGACAAGAGATGTTCCCCCTTTTTCTAATTGTAATTGGTTCTATCCTGATTCCTGTTACAACTGATATCTACAATAATGATTGGCAGTTGTCTGATTTTATGATGGGTGATTTTCTAATTGCTCTCTCGGGATTTTTTTATTGTCTTGATACTTTTATTGCAAAAAAACTTGATGATTCCATAAAGACTCGACATCTTGTCCATGTGATGTCTTGTACAGGAGCAGTAATGACATTGGGATTGATGCTGTTATTCCAAATCCCGTTTGATATTTCACTTGAAGAGTTTTCATTAATGTCTGTTGTTGGATTTTTAGGTATTGGTATAACTATGGTGTTTTTTGTTATGGCCTTGAGGTTGATTGGTGCTGTAAGAACTGTTTTGATATATTCTACAACAACTGTCTTTAGTATTGTTTATTCTGTATTGGTCTTGTCTGAAAGCATAACAATTTTGAATATTGTATCTGCTGGAAGTGTTATGTTTGGACTCTTTGTACTTAGAAATAGAATCAGTGCAGATTGAAAACTTGTAACAGGTTTTCTTGACACGAAGAAATTATCCATAACAGGGGTTCGTAATTGCTTTTTGCTGGAAATTACGCCATAATGAAAAATGTAAAACTATTTTCAGCCTTGACAATTGTATTTGTACCTGCAATTGATGCCTTTGCCCAATTTGATATTTCTGCTGAAAACCCTCGAAAAACCAACAAAGACGATGTAAAAGTGATACTAGTTATTCTAAAAAACTATCAAATAAACAACTAGGAAAAGATCTATTGTTTTGATTTCTTATCACAATTCTCACATAATACGGGTTCATTTGTTCTAAAGATCAATTTACAGTCTTTTTCTTTTGCCCCGCATTTGAAACATTCGTCTACTCTTACCATGTTACTAACTCACATTTTTGATTTAAAAAGATTTGAAACTATTTTGATTGTTATTTTGTGATCTCTATAGTTTCAATGTATTTTGCAGCAAATGGTCTTAACAATTTTACAAGTTTTCTGATTGTTACAGTGCTAATGTTGTTCTTCTTTGACAGTTTGGCCATTGAAACATTTTCGCCACATCCTAATGCTGAAATGTAAACTGAAGCCACAGACATTCCAATGGGATTTTTTCCAACATGTATTTTTTCTTTTTTTGCGTCTTCAAATATTCTGTTTGACAACCTTGCAGTTTTTTCACTTAGTTCTACTGCATTTGCTATTTTGGAAATATAGTTTAATTTTGTTGATGTTGTATCTAACTCCAATTTCTGGATTATGCGCCTGATGGTTCGTGAAAGAGTCTTTCTCTTGAGATTTGCTGCCTTTGCAACTTCGTCAATACTTCTTGGTATTCCTGATTGCTTACAAGAAACATAGATTGAAGCTGACAACATAGAATTGATTGAATTTCCACGAATGATTTTTTTTTCTAATGCCTTCCTGTAAATGTACGCTGATTGTTCTTTTGTATTTTCAGGAATGTTTAGTTTGGTTGTAATTGAATCTAGAATTGTGAATGCCTCGACTAGGTTCCTCTCCTTGTAATTTTTCTTACTTCTAGAATCCCATAAACGCAAACGCGAAAAATGTGACTTGTTTTTTGATGGGATAAATCTGCCTGTCGAATCTATGTTTTGCTTGTTAATTATCGATGAATTTCCCATGTCAAACATTGAAATTTTTGATGGTGTGCCTGTTCTTGATTTACTAAAATACTGCTCTTTTGTGTATATTCTTGATTCGTTTGCTCTATCTTCTATTTTGTCTCTTAGAACTTCACCACAAGAACTACAAAAAATCTCCCCTGTGATCTCATCTGTAATCAAAACAACTTTGTTTTCATTACATTTGTGTAAAATTTGATTCATGCTCATTTGACATGCACAAACGTACATGGTGCGTTATCAAAAACTTTGTCGACGGTGCTTTCGCTATACATTTTTTCTGCTGCTGTCCCATGCTTGGTTTTACTCATAGTTATAATGTCCACATCTTGCTTTTTTGCATAATCTACAATTCCTTTTGAAATAACATCACACTTTACAATTTTTGATTTTATTGGAACTTCAAGTTTTTCTGCTTCTTTTTTCAAATTTTCGATTCTTTTTTCTGCATTTTTTTTCTGTTTTTCCATTTTTCTTTTATCTGATTCTAGTTTAAAAAATCCAAATGCTGCCTGATCTTTTATGCATGTAAGAGTAAGTAATTTTGCTTGATGCACTTTTGCTAGTTGTAGTGCATATCTAAACGCTCTTTCACTACTTTTAGTTCCATCATATGGCAATAAAATTTGTTTAATGTCCTGTTTCACAATATAATTTACGTTGAAAATGATATTATAATTTGTAACAATACAAGCTTAAAATCAATAGCATAGCTTACTGATAGTTTTTATGTTGATACTTTCTGAATTTTTGAATTGCTAATTATTGAAACCTCTTCATCAAATTTTTTGTTTGGAATTAACATTACTCTTGAATCATTTAACTCCACCATTGTCTTTGTAAGTCCTATTTGAATTATTTTTCCGTGCTTTCCTTCAAATTCTATATCACTTCCCACGTTAATTCTTCTACCTAGTGCAATACTCATTCCTGATATTGCATTTTGCAGTTTGTTTAGATAAACGAATGTAAAGAATAACAAGATGGCACTAAGTGATGTAACTACCTCAATTGCAGGTGAAAGCATTTTCAATGTTACTGCGAGGTACATTACTTCAGCTATTGCAATTATTATGAAAATTACTCCTGTTGCTTTTCCTGAGCCTAACAACGTTCTGAATTTTGTGAATTCTACTATTTTGATTATGATGAAAATTGATGCTGTGATGAGAATTGAAATTATCGCATAAATTATGTTTGCTTCCATTTCTTAATCTATATAAAAAAACAATAAAACCCTCTTTATCACTCTAACTTGAATTTCATTCTACAAGCTTATTTTCAAATCTTAATTTAAAAAATTGATTTTATTGGTTGAACCCAAATTTAATTATGCCTTGTTTTAGAAAAGACTGTCATAACTTCTCTCCTTGCAAATATTGTCAGAGATTAGGGTTTTTTGATTATGATGAAAACAGGAAAATAAAATCTCTTACAAATTCATAAAAACCTGTTAATTTTTAGAAAAAATCGTTCCTGATTTCCCATTTCTTGTTGATTTTCAATGCCATTATTGATGATTTGTTATACTCTTTGCAGGTGTAGTATGTTCATGACAAAGAACAGGGATCTCGAAGATTATGAACGAAAACGATTAGAAAAGTGGCACATAGGCAGAAAAAATTATTCATAATGTTTACCAAAAACAAGATTAGTGTGTACATCTATGATGACACCATTCTTATAAAAAATCACAATGGCAAAGAAAAGAAATTCCCCCGTTGCGGAATAACTGATGTGGAAATGTTTGTACTTGACATGGCAAAAAAAGGAGAACTCAACGAACTTGTTTAATCCGTACAAAAGCTGAATTTCAATATCTTTGTTGACAAAAGATTAACTAATTATTTTTACAAAAATCATCAATGACAAAAAATGAAGGCATGGTAAAAAACATGGCAGAAAATTTTCAAGATAAAGGACTTGAAGTACTATATGCAAAATGCAATGGATTTCCAGATCCAACAGATGTTCAAGGTGTAAAGCCTGATGTTGTTGGATGGGATCCTCAAAATGAACTATATCATTTGGGAATAGTTGCAGATTCTGAAACAATCACCTATGACTCTACCAAAGAAAAAATAAATACTCTAGCAAAAATGATGATGGGCGTTGGAACTTCAGAAGGAGAGCGATTACCGTTCTACGTCGGAGTCACCAAAGAAGCAAGTACTATTACTGATAAAAAATTACAAGAAAATAATCTGATTTCACAGGGAAACATCGAAAAAATTCTAGTTTAAGGACATGTCTTCAATCACGTTTAGAGAACCATTAGTTACTGATGCTGATTCAATATGGAAACTGGTAAAATCCAACAAACCTCTTGATGAGAACTCAAAATACCTCTATGTTCTATTGTGTGATCAGTTTTCAGATACATGCGTAGTGGCAGAGTCTGATTCTAAAATCATTGGATTTCTTTCAGGATTTATCTCTCCAAAAAAACCAGATACACTCTTTGTTTGGCAGGCCGCAGTTGATGACAAGTTTAGAAATAAAGGGATTGCAAAGGAGCTTGTCTTTAAGGCCTTGTCCCAGACAGAACCTCATATTAGATTTGTAGAGGCTACTGTCACTCCTTCTAACAAGGCATCATTGAAATTTTTACAAAATTTTGCATCTCAACTCGATGCCAACTTTACAAAATCTCCTTTATTCTCAACTGAGATTTTAGGTGATGGACATGAACCTGAGGATCTAGTTAGGATTGGTCCTATTCAAAAAAATCTCTTGGAGGTTACAGCATGAAACAAATCAACGCAATTGAATCTCAGGTAAGATCTTATTGCAGAGCATATCCTGTGATGTTTGATAAAGCTAAAGGCCCTTTCTTGATTGACAAGGATGGGAAAAAGTATTATGACTTTCTTTGTGGTGCTGGATCCCTAAATTATGGACATAACAATCCAATACTCAAAAAAGAGATTATTGACTATTTGAATGAGGATGGAATAACACATAGTCTGGATCTTGCAACAAAATCAAAAGAAGAATTTCTAGATTCCTTTTCAAAAATTATTCTGGCTCCAAGAAATCTAAATTACAAAGTACAGTTTACTGGGCCTACTGGAACCAATGCAGTTGAAGCTGCATTAAAGATTGCAAGAAAGGTAACTGGAAGAACAAACATAATCTCATTTACAAACGGTTTTCATGGTGTTACGTTAGGTTCAGTTGCTGCCACAGGAAACAGTCATCATAGAGGCGGTGCAGGAACATCGCTAAATGATGTGACTTTTATGCCCTATGACGGTTATATGGGTAAAAAAACAAACACAATTGATTATCTAAGACGTGTTCTTGAGGACAATAGTAGTGGCGTTGATCTTCCTGCAGCTGTTATTTTAGAAACAGTTCAAGGTGAAGGAGGTATTAATATTGCTAGTGATAAATGGCTAAAATCATTACAAGACCTTTGCCATGAGTTTGGAATTTTAATAATTATAGATGATATCCAAGTTGGATGTGGCCGAACGGGTACATTTTTCAGCTTTGAAAATGCAGGACTGGAGCCTGACATGGTGGTATTGTCTAAATCTCTGAGTGGTTTTGGATTGCCTTTCTCTCTGCTTTTGCTAAAACCGAATCTTGACAAATGGAAACCTGGTGAGCATAATGGAACCTTTAGAGGAAATAACATGGCTTTTCTTACAGCCAAGACTGCAATTGATTACTTTTGGACAACTCAAGAGTTAGAGGCAGGAATTGCCCTAAAATCAAATATCCTAAAAGATAGGCTGGAAAATATTGCCAAGGAATACATTTCCTCTGAGGTTGAAGTGCGTGGAAAAGGCATGGTTTATGGAATTGATTGTATTTTAGAGGATTTGGCAGGTGCAATAAAACAAAAATGTTTTGAAAATGGATTGATTCTTGAGACATGCGGCTCTGATGACCAAGTTGTAAAACTCCTTCCTGCACTTACAATTACAGAAAATGAATTGCAGGAAGGACTGGATCTCTTAGAGAAAAGTGTCAAACAGGTAATGAACCAGTCTGACTTTCAGAAAAAACTAGAAAATGAGATTGTTGAAAAATGATTGTAAGAAATATTGAGTCCCTTCGTGGAACAGAACGACAAGTGGACTCTAAAAACTGGTCCAGCACCAGACTCATTCTCAATGATGACAATATGGGTTTTTCATTTCATGAAACAATTCTTCATCCTGACACTGAAACAAAAATTTGGTACAAAAACCATCTTGAAGCAGTATATTGTATTGAAGGTATTGGCGAGATAGAAGAAGATGACGGAACAAAACACAAGATAACTCCTGGTACCGTTTATGCATTGAACAAACATGACAAACACATTCTTAGAGCGTTTTCAAAAATGAGGATGATTTGCGTATTCAATCCTGCATTGGTTGGGCCTGAAACTCATGATCAAGAAGGAGTGTATCCGTTACTTACAACAAGGGATAAAAATGTCTAAAAGTAAATTTGAAATGGATTTTTATCCAACAAGGACAAACTCTGAATCCAAAATAATCTCAAGAACTGATCCTGTTGTGTATGATGACTCTTATGATCCTCTTTCCAAAGAACAAGTGGAATTTTTTGAAAAGAATGGTTATCTGATCTTCGAGGATTTGTTTTCTTCTGATGAGGTAGATGCTTTATTTAACGAACTTTTATCGTTGTCTAGCGATGACACAAAAAAGAATATGCCTCAATTTATCTTAGAAGAGACACAACGAGATGTACGTTCAATTTTTGAAATTCATAAAATCAGTAAACTTTATGGTAGACTTTGCAGAGACAAGAGAATTTTAAAGATAACCCAACAACTCTTGGGAAGCAGAGTCTACATTCACCAATCGCGAGTAAATCTAAAGCCCGGATTTGACGGCAAAGAGTTCTACTGGCATTCAGACTTTGAAACCTGGCACTCTGAAGATGGTATGCCTAACATGCGTGCCGTATCGTGCTCAATTAGCCTTACTAAAAATTACGAGTTTAATGGACCTTTGATGGTAATTCCAGGTTCTCACAAGGAGTTTGTATCGTGTAGTGGTAAAACCCCTGATGAGCATTACAAACAATCACTGAAAAGGCAAGAGATAGGCACCCCTGATAAGGAAATATTGCAAAAAATGGTTGACAAAAGTGAGATTATATCTGCAAAAGGCGGTGCAGGCTCTGTGATCTTTTTTGATTGTAATATTATGCATGGCTCTAACGGAAACATCACTCCGTATCCCAGAAGCAACGCATTTTTTGTTTACAATAGCATTCACAATAAACTAGTTGAACCCTTCTGTGGCTTGAATCCGAGACCTGACTATATTGCAGAAAGAGAACCTGTTCCTCTAGATCCTGTTGAAAATTTTTTGGATTCATAGCCTGATGTGTAAAACTTCCAAAAATTCACATTAAACTTCTATACAATCACAAAAATAATATAAAATCAATAAACTTTGCAATAATATAATCCAAAAAATCAAAAATATTGAAAGAAATTTTTTCTAAAGTGTTTTTAATGGTGAGGACAGTTGGTAAGTATGATTAATTTTGAAAATACTTCTGCAGAATTTCTAGAATTAGCAAGTGAGGTCAGGCTTAAGATTTTGTTTGAACTTGTTGAAAAACCCTCTAGGATAACTACTCTTGCAAAAAAATTTAATGTGTCTGCACAAGAAATTCATCGAAATTTTGAACGTATGGTAAATACTGGCTTAATATCAAAACAAAAAGACAACAATTATGGTTTAACAACTTTTGGAAGAGCAATGTGCACTCAAATTCATTCCGTATCTTATCTTTCTCAAAATAAAAAATACTTCTCAAATCATGGATTTGGAAACCTTTCGCCAAAATTTCTTAGAAGGATAGGTGATCTTAGCAACTCTGAAGAAATCACAGGTGTGGCCAAAGTGCTTGAAACTTGGAAGAAAATATATCGCTCAGCAGACGAATACATCTTCAATGTATTAGATGAGACTCCTCTTGATCTTATTGAATTGATGATAAAACGCGTAAAACGAGGCACTAAATACCGCCATATAATATCTGAAAATGCTTCTATCCCAAAGGGAAGAAAGAAACTACTTGAAAAATCTGGATTTTACCCACTACTTGAATCTGAAAAAATCCAGAGACGTATGCTAAATTCTGTGCAAGTATCTGTAATTCTTAATGAAAATTCTGCTGCATTGATGTTTCCTGACCTGACTGGAAAACCCGATCTTCGTTCAATGTTTTACAGTAAAGACGAGTCATTTCATGAATGGTGTTTGGATTACTTTAAGCACTGTTGGAATATCTCTGACCCATTTAAGGAATTTAAATTAAAAGAATAAGATGAAAATCAATTCCAAAGCTGAATAGGTGCTATATTGTCTGCCCTTCTATATGGTATGTGGAAAAACTATTCGAACCTGATAAATCGTATCTCTCATGTGAAAGAAACATCAAAAAATACCTTCAATCCCTATCTGATTCTCAACTGAAGATTTTCTTTGATAACATAGAATATACGCCCTTTCCAATACTGTTGAATAAAGAATACAAGAGAAGATTCAAGAAAAAAAGTAAATAAAGTAATTTTGTATTGCAGATTTTTGGTAGAATCTAAACTGTCTAGATCTGGAACAACATCCATAACATCTCCTACGAATTCACTGAGAAATTATAGGAATTGTTCAAATACAAAGAGAATTGATTGCACATGATGTCAAAGAGAAAAGAAATTTTACGCCATTTGAATATTGATCCTGATGGCGATGAAGGCGATTCTGAATGATGCCGCCTAAATATGAGTGATTTTTGTATTTTAAAATATTGTAAAAAGTTTTTTTGAAAAGTAAAGCAATCAGAAAATTAGATTGCTATTCTTCTCTTGCTTTGTCGTGAGTCCAATAATATGCGATTTTTGATGGAATTAACCAAAATTTCTTAGATCCTCCATCAATTTCTACCAGATCTGATGAATCATCAAACTTTGTATTGTGTTTATGAAGCTCAAACTTTTCACCAGTATCTGACATTACCATCAACTCACCTTTTTCTTCAACTAGTTGTTGAAGTTGTTGTAATTTTGTCATACTGTAATTTAGACGTAAAATCACTTTAATCCTAATACATAATCTAGCTGAAATTAAACACCTTAGTTTATGAGATGTTATTATTCATGATTGCTGAATTTACTTATGAACAAATTTGCATTGCTGGTTGGAATTGCAGCGACCCTTGCAGTTACAGGTGGTCTTGCAGCATATGCATCCTTTGAATCTGGTGTTGATGTGCCTACCCAGATAGATGCAAAGAATCTGATTTCAGATTTTTCAAAAGATCTTGAAAATACTGAATTAGATTATGGCCAGCTTGAAAAACATGAAGGTGCATACACTCCATAATCTAATTTTTTCTTTCTGAATTTCTATTATGATGACAAATGTTAAAATCATAGCAACAGAGAACGGACCTCTGCTCGTAGAAGTGGATGGAAAGACCACAGTAACATTGTGCAGATGTGGAAGATCACAAACTCAACCTAGTTGTGATGGGACTCATGCCAAAATAGGATTCAAAGCACCCTCATCTGAAATCAAGGTTACTGAATAATTCTCTTTTTTTATAACCACTACCTTGTGTTCTAATGAGTACTTGAAACTTAAGACCAAAAACGGTTAGTTACTTGGTGACAGTTCCAATTACTCCTGTTTTCATAATTTGCTATTTAGGGAATTCTAATGATTGATATGAACGAATCATTCGTTTTCCTTTTATCTAAAATTATACAATTAAAATCAAATAGGTAGGTGGGGGGAATTATCCCAGACCGCCCTCACACCATCTATTCACTAAAAATCTGACCAGTCAAATTAAAACATCTTTTTCAGAAAAATCTGGCTTTTTCTTTGGAACATCTGGAATCTTAAATGCATCAAGATATGCCAGATACTTTGGTATTGACTCATTGTGCCCTATGGCAATCAATATCCTATCATTATGCTTGATTTCGTACCCTGAAATATCTGAATCGTATTTTTTCCTATTTACAAAAACTACCAATTCTTCACCTTGTCTTGTACATATGTCTCTGATTGTTCCTCTTGTTCCGTAATCTTCTATGGTGACACAGTCATCAGAAATTGTTATTCCAATTGATGCAAACAACATTTCAAGTGGAACATTTGTTGCATGTTTGTGAATTGTCACTGGGTTGTTGTTCTCAAAATGAATGTATTTGCTTGTAAGTTGGAATTGAGGTAACCCAAAGTTCAGTTGTTCTCCATCAATTACCAGCAAAATTGCAGCATGGGCGTGGTCGCTTCCGTACTCCCCCACGTTGAATTTTTCCACCAATATCTCTTCAGGATCCAAAACTATTGCATTTTGAATAATATTGGAATCTATCTCGTTTTGATTCAAAAAATAGTATGAAAAAAACACTGATGATACAATGACTAATCCTATTATCATGATCCAAATTCCCTTGCTTTTTTGCTTGGGAATGCGTGTTTCTTCAAAATGTATTGCATTGCTTTCCTCATAACGACCTGGAAGGCTGTAATCCGAATCAAAATCAATTGGAAGTGTTTTTTTATCGTCAGACAATTGCTTTTCTAAAATATTTATTCTATAAATTTCAATTAAACATTCAAAATGTTTCTTTATTTTTTATCTGATTGTTTTATTAGCTAGAAAAACAATGGAATTACCATGAAAGCATCTGATCTGCTGGTAAAGTGTCTTGAAAATGAAGGCGTAGAATACATTTTTGGAATTCCAGGCGAGGAAAACATTGATTTAATGATGTCATTAGTAAATTCAAAAATTAAATTTATTCTGACAAGACATGAGCAAGGTGCTGCATTTATGGCAGATGTCTATGGACGACTAACAAACAAGTCTGGAGTGTGTCTTGCAACTCTTGGACCTGGTGCAACAAATCTTGCAACTGGTGTGGCAAATGCAAACATGGACCGCTCAAGACTGATTGCAATTACGGGTCAAACTGATTCTCATCTATTGCACAAAGAGTCTCATCAAAACCTCAATGTCGTAAAGATGTTTGAGCCAATCACAAAGTGGAGCTGGTCAATACGAAACCCTCAAAATATCCCCGAGATAGTTAGACGTGCATTCAAAATTGCATTGACTGAAAAACCAGGAGCTGCCCACATTGAACTACCGCAAGATATTGCAAAAAAAGACTCGCTTATTCCTCCCATTACTCCTCAAAAAATTGTTCGGTCTGAGGCAAACCCTGAGGATATTCGTGAAGCATCAGAACTAATCCTCAAAGCAAAAAAACCAATAATTATTGTTGGTAATGGTTGTGCAAGAGAAGATGCAAGTAAACAAATTAGAAATTTTGTAAAGAAAACAAAAATCTTCTCAATAAACACATTCATGGGAAAGGGCGTAATTCCAGACAACTATGAGACACATCTGCAAACAATTGGAATAAAAGATGCAGATCATGCATTAAAGGCAGTCCTAGAGGCAGATGTTGTAATTTCAGTTGGATATGATCTTGTAGAATATACTCCAAAAAACTGGAATTCGAATTTAGATAAAAAAATTATTCACATAGACTTTACACCGTCAGAAGTTTACACATATTATCGCCCTGATGTTGAAATTGTATCTGATATTGGACTTGCAATAGATGCGATATCTGATGATATTGAAAAACTCCAAAACGGTGATTCTTCTTACGAATCATATCCTAGAAAAGAAATATCTGAAGTTTTTCCAAAGGTTCGCTCTGAAGTGCTTGACAGAATCAACGCATTCAAAGATGACAATTCCTATCCCATAAAACCTGAAAAATTGGTCAACGATGTACGAAACAAACTAGATCATGATGATATTTTATTATCTGATGTAGGCTCTCACAAGCTTTGGATTTCAAAAATATATCAGACATATGAGCCAAACACTTGTCTTATTGCAAACGGATTTGCCTCTATGGGATTTGCATTGCCTGGTGCAATTGCTGCCAAAATTATTCATCCTCAAAAAAATATTGTGGCCATGACTGGGGATGGTGGGTTTTTGATGAATGTGCAGGAAATTGAGACTGCTGTTAGACTAAAACTCCCAATTATTGTAGTAATATGGGTGGATAATGATCTAAATCTAATCTCACTAAAGGAGACAAATGAATTTGGAAAAAGTGTCTATACTAATTTTGGAAATCCTGAATTTGTAAAACTAGCAGAAAGTTTTGGTGCGGTGGGATATTATGTAAAATCAACGCAAGAATTTTCTGAAAAACTAGATGCTGCAAAATCTGTAATTGACAGGCCTGTAATTATTGCAGTTGATGTGGATTATTCAAGAAATGCTGTTTTACTAAATGATGATTTTGGGCCATATGTTAACTCATTGCATGAGAAAAAACCATAGTGATTACAAATAAAAATTGGAGGGTTATGGCTGAACTGCCTGCACCCTTTCTTGAATTTTTTCATAGTATCCGTTTACTTCCATTGAAGGAACATTAAATGTAGCAGATACGATGTCACCTACTTTTGCATCACATTCTTCGACAACTACACTAGTGCCGTATTGTGATTCGCCTACACAACCATGCTCTGTTATTGCAATAACTGTCACATCTTCAGTCACTGAGACAGGGATGAAGTTCCAAGGTGTTAGCGTGAATACTAAAACAACAGCTAATCCTGCTGCCATCAAAGATATGATTGCTAGCCTAGGTGTTTTCTTTGTCTGTTTTGTTTCCATTTTTACTCACTATTCTATGGGTGGTTTTAAGATAAAAGGGAACTAGGAAATTCATACAGTTAGCACTAGGAAACCTACTGATTTATTCTAATTTAATAAAAAATAATTTTTTTCTAAATTATTACAAAAATAAAAATTGAAAAGATTGGAATTAGTTTCCAAATATTTCTATTTTTTCTGTTCCAGCAAAGAACTCAATTACAGTTTGCTTTCCATCTAACAATACATCGTTCCATTCTTCACCATCAACTAGAATGAATGCATTATTTAGCGGAGCATTTATTGTTAGTTTTCCATCATTTTGAGCAGTAATCTTGATCGTTGTAACACCTGTTGATGCATGATAGTAAGACTTTGTTATCTTTGCACCGTTGATTCTAAGATTTGAGCAACCTGATTCTGTTTGAATTGCATTGTTGCCACAGGTGTTTGTTGATTTTGGCTCTGGATGTTTTTCAGTTTTTGGTGTACTGATTGGTTTTGGCATCTCTGGTTCTGAACACAATCTGTCACCACATACTATTCCTGCAGTTGCACTGCCATATTTTGGATTGAATGTTCCTGATGCTTTTTTTGCATCTGCTGATTCCATATCGAATCCAACTACCATTACTGCAACTAGAGTTATTGCTAGAAAAATTGTTGAAGCTTTTTTCAGCATTATTTTTCTGCCCAAATTTCTCCAATTTAAACTGGATCATGATTCTGCAAATACTCTAATCATATTTTCATAACTGTGCAATCTTCTTAAAATTAAAATATGAATTCTTTTTGCTTTTATTTAGCATGTCATGTAATGGGATTTGCGATCAATACAAAGCAACCAAACCAAACGGTGGTAGATATGCTGCAGGACAAAAAAGATGTCAAACTTGTAACATCTATGTGTATTTTGATGGCTTGTATTGCCCATGTTGTAACATTAGGCTACGGGGCTCATCACGATATTTGAAAATCAAAGAAAAAGAAGCACCGGTAATTCGAATATAGGTTATATTTTATACTTGGATGTGCTCAAAAAGTCAACACTATAGCTGACTGGTCATTTTTTGATTTTACCATGTTTGATGAATTACTATGAGTATCTATTATCATGAAAACACAAAACACTTGGGACACAATGGTTCATGCCCCGTTCAAAAAGGTCATCAAGTTTGATCTTATCTGCATGGCCTTAGGTGCAGTAATGGGAATGGGTGTAGGTGCCTACTTGATTAGTGGATTCTAAATCCCTGACTCAATTTCTTTTTTATATTGAGGAAAAGAGGAAATGCTATGAGCGATTTGTATGATAATGCATCTGAAAACTTTTTGGAGCTAGCAAGTTCTCAAAGACTAGAAATTTTATTCAAATTATTGCAAAAACGCACCACTGCAACATTTCTTGCAAAAGATATTGGTGCAACAAAGCAGGAAGTTCATAGAAATTTTACACGATTGGAAGAAAGCGGATTGATTGAAAAAGACAAAAATGGAAAATATGGATTGACAACATTTGGTAAGACAATGTGCACGCAAGTTCCATCACTTGTATTTTTGTCTCAAAATAGAAAATACTTTGAAGATCATACATTTGGTGATCTACCAACCAAATTTATCATGCGGGCAGGACAACTAGCATCTGGAACTCATATCAAGGGTGTCTCAAAAACTTTGGAGCAGTGGAAATCAATCTACAAAAATGCCGATGAGTATGTTTATGAAATTTTATCTGAAGTTCCTCTGGATTTAATTGAACCTCTAGTTAAACGAGTCAAAAAAGGGATTAGGTTTTCATATATTTTTGATGAAAATGTTGTGGTGCCAAAGGGAAGAAAAGCACTATTGAAAAAACTTGGATTTGACAATCTTATAGAAAACGGATTGGTTGAACGAAAGATGGCAAAAAACATACAGACTGTTTTAGTGATTAACGAAAAGGAGTCATGTCTGATGTTTCCCAATACAGATGGTGAGGCTGATATTACTGAGATGCTTTACAGTAATGATCCTATGTTTCATGAGTGGTGTCTTGATTACTTTAGGTATTGTTGGTATGGCTCTGATGTTTTCAAAGAAAGTAAATTAAAAGAATAAAACAAAATTAGTTTCTTGGGCAAATGCAATATTTGTAGCAATTACTGGAAAAATCAGGATAATTAAAACTGGTTTCCACATATGATATCTTAATCGTTATTGTAACCTAAAGGATTATTGGATGTTATTCAATTCTAGAGACAATGTCGTCAAACTTCCATGGTCCACATTGTGCGTCAGTATCTTGACTTCTCAACAAGCCTGATTCATTTAGATGATTGATAATATGAGCTGAAAATGGTAAAGCACCTGTAGCTCCTGGAGAGTTGTAGTTTAGTATGTGAAATGATGTGTCCTCGTCAATCAGTATCACGTCTGGAACAAACTTTCCTTTTTCATCAATAACTGATGATCTAATTCCCGCAGTGCCTTTTTCTGTAATTTTATCTGCATCAATTTTTGGCAAGAATCTCTTTACTCTGTCTATCATTGAAGATTTTGACATTGATGACTGAATCTCATTCATTGCAAGCTCTTGAAATTGTTTATCAAATATTGCCTTTCTTGCACCAGAACTTAGCATCTCTAACATCTTTGGAAAAAACTCCTTGATGTTTTCAGTCTTGTTATATCCATACGGACTAAACACTGGAACTGCATTTGGACCTATCTCGCATGTTCCATCTACTCTTATGATCCAATGTGGATCCAAAAATGGATAATCTGGAAAGTCCGGCACAGAATAAATGCTGGTCTTTGTCAAGTTGTGGTATTCTTTTGGTGCCTTCCAATATTCTCCTCTAAAATGAACATCCGTGTAATTTCTACCTAGTCCAACATCATGTGCAATGTTTATTGCCTCACCGCCTGCAGCATTTATCAAAAACTCTGCAAAAACTTCGTGTTGATCATTTAGTGTGATCTTCCACTTTCCATTTTCCTTTTGTATTTTAGTAGCTTTAGTGTCTAGCAAAAATTTTGTTCCACTTTCTTTGCTGTCATTCATTAATGACTCTGTAAATTTTGCATAATCAGCAGAACCGTCTTTATACACGTATAGTGCAGACTCACATTTTATCTCAGGTTCTATCTTTTTGATTTGTTCTTTATCTAATATCTCGATGTCTTTTTCTTCCAATCCATTCTGTTTGCCCCATTTGAGATATTTTTCTAATACCTTGATTCCTTTCTTGTTTAGGGCTACCTCGATTACTCCGTCTTTTTTGAATGGGAGTTGCTTTAGGGCTGCATATTTTTCCCACATGTCATAACCGTGAAATGCAGATTTTGCAAACAACTTCTTTTTTTCAGGGTTGTAAAGATATGGTGCATGAACCTTTCCTGTATTTCTTCCACTGGTGTGAAATGCAACCTTGTGTGCTTGCTCTATTACTGCAATGCTTTTTGATTTATTGATAAATGACAGAAAATATGATAGAGATGTTCCTAGAATCCCTCCTCCTATAATAACAACATCAAAATTATGAACCAATGCCTACTGTTTTATTTATTTTCTAATCAATAATAAACTGAATGTGTGACAACCAAGATTAATATCGAATAACTTTTGAATTGATTTTGTGTTACCTGACAAATGTTCTGTTAGTGAAGAAGGAAAGCAATGTGTCAATCCTCCAGAATTCATAGTTTCAATTGTTGCAGGCAAAGACGAATACATGGTTGGAGTTACATGTACAAAACACAAGCAGATTGTTTCAGGTAAGATTGGTATTTTGCAAAATCAAGGAAAATTACATGAAGGAAAAGTTACATTTTCTCCTGTAAAGGCAGTTGGGACTGATTGTATTCATGGTGATTCAGATGACTTTATTCAATTAGACAAGTCCTAAAAATTGAAATAATTTCATAAACTACAAGTTTTATGCTATTTGATATCTTGTCTGAAATTGTCAAGATTGATGATATCTTGATAATTATTCGAAACAATGCTGCAATAAGTGAGGTTAGAAGCAATTCTCTGAATATTAAACAAAAAGAAAGGTGGATTACTTTAGGAGAAAATGATGGGCCTGCACACATGCATGTTGATTCAGAATTGATAAAGTACTGTAGATTCATCAAGGAAGAAAAACCTGATAGAACAAGTTATAGTGTGAGATTCTTTGATGATAATGATGAGCGTGTATTGGGCGCGTTTTTTACAAAAATGTATGATGAAAATAAAACTCTCAATTCAAGCAGGGAACAAATCTACAACAGACTGGAACAAAAATTTGGTTCAGAAATTAAATTGTAAAAAAAACCTTGTCTGAAAAAGACAAGGAGAAAAATATTATTGTTCTAATTTTTTCTTCTTTTCTTTTTCAGATTGTAATTTAGCGAATTCTAATTCTTCATTAGTATGTTTGAATTTTTTCAATCTAGTTTTAGATTACATTTTAGATATAAAAACTGCACAGTATTTTGAGATTCAAACCATGCCTGTTTTCTAGAATCCGACAGAATAAGTGGGCTTTTTACCTTTGATCCCATGATCTAGATTTTTTACTGTGATCTCT
Source organism: Nitrosopumilus sp. K4 (assembly GCF_018128925.1). Lineage (NCBI taxonomy): Archaea > Thermoproteati > Nitrososphaerota > Nitrososphaeria > Nitrosopumilales > Nitrosopumilaceae > Nitrosopumilus > Nitrosopumilus sp. K4. The sequence goes on along the minus strand of NZ_CP067007.1, from coordinate 1,056,974 downwards.
GCCATCTTTGCCCTTGTCTCATCAGTTGAGCTTCCAATGTGCGGTGCAAGTACCACGTTTGAAATCTTTATGAATGTGTGATTTTTGTTGATTGGTTCTTGTGCAAAAACGTCAAGACCTGCCCCTGCAATTGTTTTTTTCTTAAGTGCACTGGCCAGATCTTTTTCATTAATTATTTTTCCACGTGCCGTGTTTATCAAAAAAGCTGTCTTTTTCATTTTTGCAAATAATTTTTTGTCAAATAGTTGATCAGTTTGTTTTGTATGTGGAACGTGCAGTGAAATCACATCACTTTGAGAAATTAGTTTCTCAAATGAGACGTATTTTGCCCCTAATCTTTTTTCTCTGGTTTTTGAAACTGGTTTTCTGTTGTGATAAATTATTTTCATGTCAAATGCTTTAGCTCTTTTTGCAAGGGTACCTCCTATTCTTCCAAGGCCTAAAATCCCAAGTGTTTTTCTTTGCAGGTCTACTCCGACATAATCATACGCACCGTAAATCTCCTTCCATTTTCCTGCGCGAATCGTTCTATCACCTTCTGAGACTCTACGCATTACATCAATCATCAGCGAAAAAGCAAGATCTGCAGTGGCATCAGTCAAAACTTCAGGCGTATACCCTACTCGGATTTTCTTTTTTCTTGCATATTCTACATCAATATGATCAAAACCAACACTGTATGTGCTGATTACTTTGAGGTTTTTACCCAAATCGATTAATTCTTTGTCAATTATGTCATATGGAAAGCAAATCAAACCATCAATGTCTTTAATTTTAGATCGCAGTTTTGTTTTTGGAATTGGGATTTTTCCTGAATGAACTTCAACTTGATATTTTTTCTTTAACTCCTTTAATGCAAAATCATGCAGTCTTCTTGTTAGAAAAACTTTCATTTTTTTCATTATTGATGAGATTCATCTCAAACCATTTATACGATTTCTTTCTAGGATGACTATGTCTTCTGAGACTCAAGAGGAAGAAGAATTTGCTATTTGTGTAGAATGTGGTAATTCTATTGAGAAATGTGTTTGTGTATGTCCTTATTGTGGTGAACGTGATAAATGTGAATGTGCATTGTTTGATGCAGCTACAGGTGGTTAACAGGTTGTTTGTGATTTAATAAATGGAGAAATGGTATGAGTTCAATTGATTTTACTTGGTTAATTGGTGGTCCGCAGGGTAGCGGTGTTGAGTCTGGTGCCAATGTATTCTCCAAAGTATGTGCTGAACTTGGGTATAGTGTATTTGGAAAAAGGGAGTTTTATTCAAACATCAAAGGAGAGCACAGCTATTTTGCAGTAAGGATATCTGATAAACAAATCCATTCAAACGTAAATGATGTTACTTTGATGGCGTCATTTGATGCTGAAACGATCTTTAGACATTTTGATGAAGTTGCTCCTGGTGGAGGAATTATTTATGACACTGATTTGGAGAAAAAAACTATCGATGATGTTCACACTCTTGATAATTACTTTAAGGAGCGACTACACAAACAACTAGAATCAAAAAACAAACCCTTTACAATTCCTGGAGTACTAGAAATTGCTAAAGAAAAAGGTGTTCATCTTTACCCTGTATCGTTTTCAAAACTACTTGAAGAATTAGCAGAAAATACATCAAACCCCAAACTACGTGGTCTGGTACGCATGTACAACGTACTTGGTGTTTCATTATCTTTGGGTTTGCTAAAAATGCCTCCTGACTCTCTTTTAAAATCAATTGATTCTATTTTTGCAAAAAAACCCTTGGTTGCTGAAATTAACAAGCAAGCAGCAAATTTTGCATACAATTATGCATCTGCAAAGTTTTCAGACTTCACACATACATTGCCTGGAACTCAAAAAGAACCTGACACTATACTAGTTCAGGGTCATTTTGGAACATCAATTGGAAAGATGGTTGCCGGATGCAGATTCCAATCATACTATCCTATCACTCCAGCTTCTGATGAAAGCGTTTACTTGGAATCTCATGAATTGCTAGAAATACAAAATGACAGGCCTGGTTCAACTTTGGTTGTTCAAACAGAAGATGAAATTTCTGCAATTGGGATGATGATTGGTGCTGCATTGACAGGATCTCGTTCGTCTACTTCTACTTCTGGTCCTGGATTTGCACTGATGACTGAAGCATTAGGTTGGGCAGGTATTAACGAAGTTCCCATAGTCCTTACTTTGTACCAACGAAGTGGACCATCAACTGGTTTGCCAACAAGACATGGTCAGGATGATTTATCATTTGCAGTTCATGCAGGACATGGCGACTTTCCAAAAATTGTTTATGCGTCAGGCGATATTGAAGAAAGCTTTTACGACACGGGACGTGTTTTCAACTATTCTGACGTTTTCCAAATACCTGTCATTCACATGATGGATAAGTTTCTCTCAAGCTCTGTTGTTACCTGTAAGAAATTTGATACCTCAAAAATTACCATCGATAGGGGGCAACTACTTGACAAGATCGAAGGGGAGTACAAGAGATTCAAGTTTACAGAAGATGGTATATCTCCACGTTCAAGGCTTGGTCTTGATAATGGTGTGTTTTGGAATACTGGTGATGAATCTGATGAGACTGGTCATATCACAGAGGATCCTGTAGTTAGGATCAAAATGATGGACAAAAGAATGTCTAGGCTAGACATGGCATTAGAAAAAATTCCAAAAGACGAACAGGTAGTATCGTTTGGCATTTATGATTATACTATCATTTCATGGGGTTCTACAAAGGGCCCAATCGTTGATGCAATCGAGATGCTAAAAAGCGAAGGAATTGATATTGGATTTGTTCAAATTAAGCTAATCCATCCATTCCCCTCTGATTATGTTAAATCTCTTCTAAAAGACGCAAAAACTATCATTGACATTGAGGCAAATCATTCTGCTCAATTAGGAAAATTATTCAAACAAAATGTCTTACAAGACATTGATTACTATGTTCTAAAGTATACGGGAAGAGGAATGACGTGTACTGAAGTTTATGATTCGTTAAAAAAGATAGTAGAAAATAAAGCAGACAAGAGGGAGATTCTAAGTCATGGCGCTTAAACTAGCTGATTACAAAACTGATGTTCACAATGATTGGTGTCCTGGATGTGGGGATTTTGGAATTGTTAATGCATTGCAGATGGCCCTAGCTGAGATGGGAATTCAAAGAGACAAGGCAGCAATATTTTCTGGAGTTGGATGTTCTGGAAAAACATCTCACTATATCAACACATATGGCATTCACACGTTGCATGGCAGAGTGTTAACGTTTGCTCAGGGTGCAAAACTTGCAAATCCAAATCTTACAGTTGTTGCAGTTGGTGGTGATGGTGATGGTTTAGGAATTGGTGCAGGGCATTTTGTTGCTGCAGGAAGAAGAAACATCGACATGACTTACATTGTATTTGATAATGGCGTTTATGGATTAACAAAAGGTCAAGCCTCCCCTACACTCAAACTTGGTGAGAAAACAAAATCCCTTCCAACTCCAAACACAAACTATAACGTAAATCCCATTGGATTAGCAGTTGCAAGCGGTTTTACATTTGTTGCACGTGCATATTCTTATGATGTTAGACATCTCAAAGACATGATTGTAAAGGCAGTAAACCACAAGGGTTTGTCATTTCTTGATGTATTGCAACCCTGTCCAACATACAATGATATCAACACTAGAGATTGGTATGCAGGAGTTGACTTGGCAAAAGAAGCAAAAGACAGACATTCTAGAATCTATAAACTAGAAGAATCCCATTATGAACCAAGAGTCCACTTTGCAGAAGAAGCTGAAGTTAATGAGAAACTATCTCAGGCATTGATCAAGTCTCTTGAATGGGGAAACAAAATACCAATTGGAATATTTTATCAAAATGAAATAATTTCGCCGTATCGTGATAGACTGACTGATAAAATTCCAAATTATGTGGAAAACCCTCCTTCAAAACAAAAAATTTCGGAAAATGGTTCTCCAACAACTGATGTCTCAAAACTTCTAGATTCGCTAAAAGTCTAGATTGTGACCAGATAAGTTATAGTCTAGTTTGTTTCTACGTTCTTTTGCTGTTGAACGTAAACGATGCAAACAAAATATTTCGAAAGTCAATCATTAAAGGCTTCTTTGAACCCGAACTTGTTAACATTGATTTTAAAAAATCCTCAATCAAACATCCGACAATTACTGATGATGGCCTAATGCAATCTGATTTACTTCATGTGTTTTTTGATATAGATACTGGTTCGGATTACCCTGATGGTGATGAATGGTTTATTGTTGATATGTTATTTCCATATGACATTAAACTGCCTGACAATCTAAAAGGGACTGATTATTTTACGACCATTTCTAGTGGTGATGAAAAAACTTTCTGGCATCATCGGGAATTGATCCGCTACAAATATGGCAAGTCAAAAAAACTCCTAGACTCTTTAGGTTTTTTAGAATCAAAATACAAAGAACTACACGAATTACTTGAACCCCTGCAAAAGGATCTCAAGTAGATACTTTCCAAGAATCCCCTCTGAAAACATATTCTTTGTTTTGAGACCTTGCAGAGTTCAGACGCCATCTAATTGAATTTGTGTCAAATCTGTAAATGATCTCTGTAATATCTGAAGGTAGTTTTTCTGGATTCAAGTGATACGGGAGCAATTCCAAAACAAAATCAATTTTTTCAATTGCATTGTCGTACCATCTTTTTTCATCAATGTCTATGACAAATACTATCTTTGGGTCTCCTAGGAAATTCAATTGTATTTTTAGCGCATTTCCTGAACCTCTCCTTCTTTTCATCTCTTTGAATACATCTTTGATCTTTTCCCATCTTCTAAAATCAAACCATTGAAAAAATTCTTCATTAAATGCAAGAGGGATGTCTACATCCAAAAAACTCACAAAATTCTCATCGTTAGGTTCTATCTCTTCTTGTGAAATTGAAAATCTGGAATTGAGAAATCCGTAGATTACTTCGATCTCCCAAGGTGAAATACCATAATACCTCAATGAAGTCTTTAGATTCTCACTCACGTTTTCAAATCTGTCATTTTTGTAATTAAAGCTTCAAGACCAGCGACAAATTTTACCTTAAAATTATAAGGAAAGACTTTCTAGTATAGCCATGAAGAAAGAATTTGTAGTTCGAAGCATTGATTCTGCTCCTGATGGCGCACCATACGTAGTAGTTTCTCTTTCTTCCCTGAAAGATCTAAAAGAAGGTACAAACGCTCCTCCATCACCATTTGGTAGCCCAAAAGTAATGGGATTTACAAACATGAATGATATGATGAAGGACCTAAACAAGATGCTTTCTGGTATGGGCGGAGGAATGGGAATGCAAAGTGGCATCACACAGCTAAAACTTGAAATGCATGAATACAAAGAGATGGGCCTATCAGTTGGTGACAAAGTTTTCTTGGAGCTAACTAAAGAAGAATCTCTTGGAGTATAGCTTCCAAAAACTTCTTTTCTTAAATTGTATTGAAATATTTCCAGCCATAAAATGCGCCAATTGTTGCTATTACAAACAACATTGGCTTCCATGCAAATACTGGGATGCTTGGAGTAGCTAGTTTTACTTTATAATTGTCAATTATTGCCTTGACGTCTTTTTTGACCTTGTCATGCCAAATCTTGTAGTCTACTTGGTATTTCTTTAGAATCTCTTCTACCTCGTACACTACGGGGGTCCTTTGCGAAAACAAGTGTTGAAGGTAATCTCTTGACACTTCCACTTCGGCATGAATTCCAATCAATCCTTTTTTGAGGTCAACCATTCTTACATGCATTTCCCATGGTTTTTTGAGTTTTAGATTCAAACCATTACCAATTTGGTCTGGTTGCTTGTGTTCAAATTTTACTTTGGTAAATCCTTCATCTGTGAAAATTTTCATCAATTCCTCAAAACTCTTCTTTACTACAATGTGTAATTGCTCAACACCCTCTTTACTATCAACATCAATTTTGTGTTTGATTCCATCAAAAAATGAAATTGTCTTTGGGTATGTTGTCTTGTACTCCATTAACCTTGAGAAAAAAATACCTCTATTTAAAGCAGAACAACATTTTGTCTAGTTGGCAAACCCGCTTGAGAGCCCCCTCACATAGACGCACTGATCTGGCGATATTGCCATCTCGTTTGGGCTTATTTTTCTATCTGTTAGTTTTGCCCCTGAATCCCTTACTATCGCAAACGGTTTTGATTCTCCCCCCTCACCCATCTTGTGGTTTGCAATTGTTGCAATGTTGTCTGCTACTGCTTGAAATGTTACCTTGAGTGGTTTTCCATCAAGATCTTTTTTTGCTCTCATATCAAGCACTGGCTCCATTCCTGCACATGCTACTGCCACACCTGTTGTTCCAACACGTGCTGGCATCAATCTGCTATCCACCAAAATAACTCCGACATGAATTAGAAATCGCAAAAAAATCTTTCTTCTTAATTGTTCTGCAAAAAGATATGGATCTTTTGGATAGAGTATAACTTGGTTTTCTTTAGCATTTGATTTGTCAATTCCTGCGTTTGGAGCCATTATGTTGTCTGCAGATGTAATCACAAATCCTGATATTCCTCCAAAAATACTATCTGATTCTCTCAAAATAACTTCGGCAATCTCTGATTTCAGTTTGAATTTCTCAGACACATCTTTTCCTTTCTTTGATGTCTTTATTTTACTCAAATCTATAATTCGACCCTGAGCGTTTGAGATGTATTTTGTAGAGATTACTATTATGTCTCCGTCTACAAGTTTTTCATTATTTTTTTCCAATGATTCTAACAATGCCTCAAATACGTCAAATTGCTCTGTTTTTCTTTCAGATAGTAGAGGCAAAACTGTCAGTGGCATGATATTTTGATGTATGTTTTCTTTTTTATTGTTCTGAAAAGCTTTTAATCTCTAAAAGAGGGGTTTTTGATCATGAATATTGTCGAGAAGATTCTTGCACGTGCATCAGGTAAAGATAAGGTATCTCCTGATGATGTAGTTTTTGCAAATGTTGACAAGGTAATGGTCCATGATGTTTCAGGGCCTGGTGTTCTCAAAGTATTTGACAAATTAAAGAACAAAGGGGTAGATGTCAGCAAATTATGGGATCCTTCAAAGGTATGGGTAGCTGAAGACCACTTTGTCCCTTCTGCTGAAAAAATATCTGCTGAAAATATTGTAAAACTATCAAATTTCACAAAGAATTACGGAATTGAAAAACACTTCAAGTATGGCATGGGTCAGTATGGAATATGCCACACCCTCTCTCATGAGGAAGCATTAGTGATGCCAGGCGATGTTTATGTTGGTGGTGACTCTCACACAAACACAACAGGCGCTTTAGGTGCATTTGCTTGCGGACTGGGTCATACTGATGTTGCATATGTTTTGCTTAATGGAAAGATTTGGTTTAAGGTTCCTGAGACTGATTACTTCAAACTAAATGGAAAACTACCGGATCATGTTATGGCAAAAGACTTGATACTCAAAATTATTGGCGATATTGGAACTGATGGTGGAAACTATAGGACAATGCAATTTGGCGGAACTGGGATTGATGAGATGTCCGTTGAAAGCCGATTGACTTTATGTAATATGACTACTGAGGCTGGCGCAAAAAATGGTATTGTAGAAGCTGATCAAAAAGTTGTAGATTATCTTACAAGTCGTGGTGCAACAAATGCACATGTCTTCAAAGGTGACGACGATGCAGAATATGCAAACGTGTTTGAATATGAGGCATCTGAGATGGAGCCTCTTGTTGCAAAACCATTTTCTCCTGAAAATATTGCAGTAGTCAGAGAGGCACCCTCTGTAGAATTAGACAAATCATACATTGGCTCTTGTACTGGTGCAAAGTATGAGGATTTGGAAGCTGCAGCAAAAATTCTCAAAGGGCGAAAAGTAAAGATTAGAACAGAAGTATTGCCTGCATCAATCTCAATTTACAAACGTGCAATGGAAAACGGACTGTTAACGATATTCTTAGATTCAGGAGTGACTATTGGTCCGCCCACCTGTGGAGCATGCTGTGGTGCACACATGGGCGTGTTGGCAAAAGATGAAATCTGTATCAGTACTACAAACAGAAACTTCCCAGGACGAATGGGACATGTGGAATCGCAAACATATCTCTCATCTCCGATGGTGGCAGCAGCTTCTGCAGTAACTGGCAAAATTACCGATCCGAGGGATTTGCAATGAAAGGAAACGTCATAAAATACGAAAGAGACAATATTGATACTGATGTCATCATTCCTGGCCAGTATCTCAAGGTTCATGATTATGCCGAACTTGCAACACATGCAATGGAAGGACTTGATCCTGACTTTCACACTAAGGTAAAGGAAGGTGATTTTATTCTTGCTGGCAAGAATTTTGGCTGTGGCTCATCACGTGAACATGCTCCCATTGCATTGTCTCATTCTGGAGTTAAGGCAGTATTGGCATTGTCTTTTGCAAGGATTTTTTATCGAAATTCTGTTGATGGTGCATTTTTACTTCCAATTGAAATTGAAGAGGATGCATACAAGGGAATATCTGAAGGAGATGAAATTGACATCGACATTGACAAAAACGAAATAAAGAATCTAACAAAAAACCAGACATACAATATGAAACCATTTTCGGAAATTATTGGAAAAATTATTGAAGCTGGTGGTTTATTCAATTACAAACCATAGTATGATTGAAAATGGGAAAAACACTCTTTGAAAAAATTTGGGATGCTCATGTCGTTGTTGAAAAACAGTCAGGTCCGTCGTTAATTTACATTGATAGGCACCTAGTTCATGAGGTAACTTCTCCTCAGGCTTTTGATGGTCTTCGAATGAATAACCGAAAGGTAAGACGACCAGATCTTACCATTGCAACAATGGATCATAATGTTCCAACAACTGACAGAGGATTGCCGATATTGGATCAAACATCTTCGATTCAAATTCAAACATTGGAAAAAAACTGTAAAGATTTTGGAATCAAACTATTTGATATTACTAGTCCTAATCAAGGAATTGTACATGTGATTGGCCCTCAATTGGGGATAACTCTGCCTGGAAGTACGATTGTTTGCGGTGATAGTCATACATCTACCCATGGCGCATTTGGTGCACTAGCGTTTGGAATAGGAACTAGTGAAGTAGAGCATGTGTTGGCCTCTCAAACATTGTGGCTTGAAAAACCAAAACCCTTTGAAATTAGAGTAGAAGGAAAAAGGAAGAACCCTCATGCTGTAACTGCAAAGGACATTGTACTATCTATTATCAAAAATATTGGAACCGGTGGTGGTACTGGAACTGTGGTAGAATATCGCGGAGAGGGGATAACTGATCTTTCCATGGAGCAGAGAATGACCATATGTAACATGTCCATTGAGGCTGGAGCCCGTGCTGGATTGATTGCCCCTGATGAAAAGACATACGAATATCTCAGGGGACGACAATACACTCCAAAAAATTACGAATCCCTTGTAGATTATTGGAGAGAAAATCTAAAGACAGATTCTGATGCAAAGTTTGAAAAACAATTTACATTACACATTGATGATATTGCACCTCAGGTAAGCTGGGGAACAAATCCTGGAATGACCTGTGATGTTACAGAGTCCATTCCGTCTCCTGATGATTTTGCAAAAGGTGACCAAAACCAGAAAAAAGGAGCTGAAAAGGCACTTGAATACATGGACCTAAAACCCGGAACCCCAATCACTGATATCCAGATTGACCGAGTTTTCATTGGCTCTTGCACAAATGCAAGACTAGAAGATCTTATTGAAGCATCAAAGGTTGTCAAAGGACACAAAGTATCACCAAATGTTCGGGCAATGGTTGTTCCTGGCTCTCAAATGGTAAAAAGACAAGCAGAGGAAATAGGTCTTGATAAAATTTTCACTGATGCAAATTTTGAATGGCGAGAAGCAGGGTGCAGTATGTGTCTTGGAATGAATCCTGATATCTTGTCACCTGGTGAAAGATGTGCTAGCACATCAAATAGAAACTTTGAAGGAAGGCAAGGAACTGGGGGAAGAACTCATCTTGTCAGTCCAGTGATGGCAGCTGCTGCTGCAATTGAAGGACATTTTGTTGATGTAAGGGAAATGGATTTGAATTAAGATGGAACCATTTAGAAAAGTAAAGACAATCATTACTCCGTTAGATAAGGTTAATGTAGACACTGATCAGATTGTTCCAAAACAATTTCTAAAACTAGTTCAAAAATCTGGATTTGGCAAATTCCTATTTTACAACTGGAGATACGATGAAAATGAAAAAGAAAAGCAAGATTTTGTGCTAAATAATCTCAAGTACAAAGACTCTAAAATTCTAGTTGCTGGTGACAACTTTGGTTGCGGCTCTAGTCGTGAACATGCAGTATGGGCACTGCAAGACTATGGGTTTTCTGTAGTAATCTCACCTTCTTTTGCAGATATCTTTTACAGTAATTGCTTCAAAAATGGAATTTTGCCAATCAAACTAGATGATAAAACTGTAGAAAAATTACAACAAATATCTGGTGAGGTTGAAATTGATTTAGAGAATCAAACCATTACAACACCTGACGAAAAAATATCTTTTGACATTGATCCTCACAAAAAGAAAATTCTTCTAGAAGGACTAGATGATATTGCACAAACTCTACATTTTGAAGATAAAATTTCTAATTTTGAAAAGACTTCTAAAATCCCATCTGTTTTGTAATTTTCATTACTGCTTTTTCATTTCGCTCAAGCATTGTAGGTGATTCTGCATCAATCCATTCTTTGTCACCAATATCATATGCACTGATCTTTTTTTCTTTTGACAATGGCTGTAAAATATCAAATGACAAATTGATTAGTTTTTGTTCTGATTTTGTCTTAATCTTTTTGAGAATATCTGTACTTAACATGTAGATTCCAAGGCATTCAGATAATTGTAATTTCATTATTGGTTTTTCTTTAAACTCTGTAATTATTCCGTCTTTGACTTTGGCAAATCCTGTTTCTTCTCTCCTCTTTGTTCTAGTTGCAATGCACGCCATACTCTTTTTGTTTTTGAAAACATCTCTCATTTCTTTGAGGTCTATTGCACACATATTGTCCACAAACCATAATACAAATTCTGATTCTCCTTTGAGATACTTTTGAATATGTAGGAGATCTCCGCCAGTACCGCTATCTGAGTCCTGAACAAACTTTAGGTTTTTTCTATTGTGTAGGTGCTCATAGTATGACTTTATCTGTCCTCCTAACCCTTCAAAGTTTGAGATTATGATTATCTCTTTGATGAAACTAAACGAGTTTAGATAATCCACGATATAATCAATTAACGGTTTGCCGTTAATTGGGGTCATTGCTTTTGGAAAATATTCTGTGTATGGCTTGCCTCTGGTTCCTTTGCCACCGGCTAAAATTACAGCCTTCACAGCCTAACGGTATGATTTTTGTTTTCTTCTTCTAGCGCCAGGTCCGCCAAACTTCTTTGGTTCTTTTCTTCTGGCATCGCCGCTAATCAGATATTTGTCATATTCTGCAATTCTTTTTCTGAGGTCTTCTCTTGCTGATTTTGGAAGTGGATGGTCTTTTGGTTCTTTCTTTGTTTTAGTCCATCCAGTTAATGCTCTTGAAATCCCTGTTGCTGCAGCACTTGCTTGACCCATGTAACCTCCACCTCTGACTCTAACAGAAATGTCTATTTTGTCTCTCAGGTCACCTGTGATTTCTAAAGGTGCAAGCATTACTTCTCTTGCAGTTTCTTGTGGAATCATCTCTACTGGAACATTATTGATTCTAACTTTACCTTGTCCTTTTGTAATGTAAACATGTGCACTAGATGTTTTTCTAGTTGCGTAATAGATTTCAGTTTTTGGAGTTGTCATTCAGTCCACCCTATTACTCTGCCAAGTTCTCCCATTGTTGTATAATTTGCAGCAGCTCTTTTAATCTTGGCTTTTTCAAACTGTATTTTTTCAAAAGAAGATAATTCTTTTGGAGATCCAATGTAAGTTCTTAATCTTTTATGTGCAGATATTCCTGATGGTTTTTCTCTTGGCAACATTCCTCTGATCATTTTTTTCATAATGGTGTCTGGTCTTCTGGGATGGAATGGCCCGTGCTTTGGATGCAATATTGATGAAATCTCTAGAAATTCTCTGTATTCTTTTATGATGTTAGAACGTGTTCCACTGAGCATGATTTTTTCACAATTAATGATAGATACTCTATTGCCTTTGAGTAATAATTTTGCAACATGTGAAGATAATCTGCCTGCAATGTGATTAGTAGCATCTATTACTATTGGTTTGTCAATTGATATTGTTTCCTGACTAGCCAAGTAATACCACTCCTTTTCCTGTTGGGTTTTTCTCAATTAGTTCTGAATAGGTAATCACCTTGCCACCGTTTTCAATAATTTTTGATGCAGCAGCATTTGAAATTGAAAATGCACATAATGTAACTTTGTGAGGGATGTTTCCTGTTCCTAGGACTTTGCCTGGAAAGACTATTGTATCATTGTCTTTTGTTAATTGACCAATTCTGTACAGATTGATATGTCGTCTGGCAACTGATGGCTTTGTAGCATATTCAGCTAGTTTTGCCCATATTGGAGCATCATTCTTGGCTGATGCTTTTTTGAGATCTTTTGCCATGCGTATAACGACTTGATTAGTCATGTAATATTGCGCTTTAAAACCCAAATATAATGTGTATGCTTGGTTTATTCTTCGATTTGGCCAATCATTTCTTTGAATTCGGCCAATCTGTTGCTTACTTCATCCACTCCAGCCAAAATGATCTGTTCTGGCTTTAATGCACCTGTTGATTCTACTGTTAGTATTCTCTCGTCTTCTTTGTCAGTCTCTGTTAGGACTGCAATGTTTGATGAATTCCATTTTGCGTGTTCACTACCACGGCCCAGACGAGCATAGCATTCTACTTTGATTTTTTGCCCTGGAGCCAATTCTACGATAGGGATCTTGTCTGAAATTGGTTTTACAGAGTCATCTTCAGATGTAAGTTCGTTTGAAAGAATTCTTCTTGTAGTGTCAGAGTCTCCAGAGTCTAAAACCAACATTACTCTGCAGTTTGAACAGCCTGTTTCGCTTTGGCATTCACACTTTGATGGTTCATTGAATCGCTTCAAGTCAGTAAATAGCGGGACAAGTCCTAATCTATGTGCCAAACCTTCATCTGGCAAAACTGAAGAATTTTCAAGAATATCTACAGTATCAATTGCAAATACTGGAACACCGTTAAGGCAAACACGTCTTAAGGCATTGGCATATTGCAGTGGAATGCCCTTTAGTTTGACGGACATTTTTTTATCATCTTTGCTAATTACCTCTAAGGAAGACAAATCTTGAGTGAAATCTTCAAAGTCCACATAAAAATCTAGCTAGTTTTGCGTATGACCTCCAAAAATGCTTAAGTCCGCACTTTTTCTAAAAACCACATGGATTTTGATAAACTGCATAGGAATGTCTTGAATCTGGATTCTTCTATCCGTTATGCTGCCATTCAAAATAACACTGGCGTGAAAATCTCCGGCGGATTTCGAGATAACGTAACTCCTATTCTTAGTGATGATGAACTTCAAATGATGCATTACTATGCAAGTCAAAGATGGCAGACTAGAAAAAACATAGAGCACAAGATTGGTCCTGCAAAATATGCAATGGCAGAATATGATGAGATAAAACGCATTTCATTTCCAATTGATGAAAAACACCTGTTGATGATTACAACTGATGTTGAATCTGATCATTCAAGAATCATTAAAGGTGTTCTTGAACTGATCCATACTATTTCCAAAAAATAGAAATTTTTTTTACAACAAATTTCTTTTGTGAAAATTTTGATATGTTATCTGAAATTATGACATTCTCAATGAAAATCATGAATATCTTTAAATGATTTAACTGAACACAATGTTTACTTATGTTAAGTAAAATTTCCTTTTTTGCAGTATTTCTTCTTGTAATTACAATTGGTATGGTTTCAATCCCACCTCAAGAATCCTTTGCCACATCAAATTTTTGCAGTGATTCTCCAGGTTTTGTGCTGGTTAGAAGTTTTGGCAGTAGCTTACATAATGTTCATTATTGGGTTTTCTTACTGCCTCCAGGAGCATTTGGAAATGACATTGCATCATTGACTGCTGCATCTGTTGCTATGACAGAACGTCACTATGGAACTGGGGAGGCGACTGCTGTAAACGGTGTTCCAATTCATTTACAAATTCCATCCAATCTATCGCCTGGTACTTATCGTGTTGTCACCTGGGAACAACATCAATTTCAAGGTGGGTATTTTGGACCTACACAAGGCTCTTGGTCAAACTATAATCTAGATATTCCATGCCCTCCACCAAATTTTAGAATAACCACAAATCCTGCATCTTATGATTCTATGCAGCAAGGATTTGGCGCCGCATCATTCTCGGTTCGTGTCTCAATGGACATTCCTTATGATTTTTCAGGATTTCCTGTTGTACTTTCTACCAGTGGATTACCTCCCAATCTGTCTTCAAGTATTGTAAATAGTGATACTTTGAATATTCTTCCTCCGTTCCCCTGGACTCCTTTTTGGCAACATCCTACAACTCTTTTGAATATTCTTCAATCTGGAACTCCGTTAGGGATTTATAATTTCAATTTAGTTGGTACCAGTGAAGGTACTCACGTAAACCGACCTTTACAAGTTGAAGTGTTACCTCCTCCCGATGCTGACAATGATGGCTATTGTGTTTCTTATTGTGGTATAGGAATCCCTACAGGTGATTGTAATGACAACGATCCATCAGTATATCCTGGAGCTCCAGAATTAATTGATGGTAAAGACAATAATTGTGATGGACAACTTGCATATGAAGAACGTGATGATGACAATGATGGTGTGTTAAATGTTAACGATGCATGTCCCTTAGACCCTTACAATGATCAAGACAGTGATGGAATATGTGGAGATGTTGATTTATGTCCACTTGATACTGACAATGATGCTGACAATGACGGTTATTGTGCTGATGTAGATAACTGTCCTGCAATTGCAAATGCCGACCAAGCAAACATTGATGGAGACCAGCATGGAGATGCATGTGATCCTGACAGTGATAATGATACTATTCCTGATGTAGATGATCCGTACCCACTTGATGCAACTGCTTGCGGTGATGCTGATTTAGATGCATGTGATGATTGTGTATCTGGCACATTTGATACATCTAATGATGGACCCGATTATGACTCTGATTTAATATGTGATATAGGTGATCCAGACGATGACAATGACGGTGTGCCAGATCCATCTGATCTCGATCCTCTAAATCAATTCATCTGTACTGATTCAGATGCCGATTCTTGTGATGACTGTTCTGTTTTAGGATATGCAAACGCAAATGATGATGGAACTGATACGGACACTGATGGATTATGTAATGTTGGTGATCCAGACGATGACAATGACGGTGTGCCAGATCCATCTGATCTCGATCCTCTAAATCAATTCATCTGTACTGATTCAGATGCCGATTCTTGTGATGACTGTTCTGTTTTAGGATATGCAAACGCAAATGATGATGGAACTGATACGGACACTGATGGATTATGTAATGTTGGTGATCCAGACGATGACAATGACGGTGTGCCAGATCCATCTGATCTCGATCCTCTAAATCAATTCATCTGTACTGATTCAGATGCCGATTCTTGTGATGACTGTTCTGTCTTGGGATTTGCAAATGTTGCAAATGACGGCCCTGATAATGACTCTGATTCATTATGTGATGTTGGTGATCCAGACGATGATAATGATGGTATTGAAGACGATGTTGATAGCCAACCTTTGATTCCTTCTACTGAATTTAACGATGGAACAACGTCTGGTGAAATAACATATGGAGAAAATTCTCTTACTATTTCTAATGCTGGTGTATCAGGAGTAAATATTGTCTCTACTGGTGATGCTTCAGTTAGTACATGTGGCGGTTCTGCATCTGCAACATTTAGCTCCGGAGATAATGCAAATGTTCTTTGTGGAAGTGTGACAATTGAGGTAATTTCAGGATCTGTTGATCTTGAATTTGTAACTGGAGGGGAACCTGCAACAACAACATTGAATTCTGGTGATTCTTTGACATTTGATCCTGAAACTCTACAGATTACATCTGTGGATACAAGTGCTACAATAACAATAGGAGGAACTGTGCTTCACATTGGACCTGGTGAAACATTACAGATTGATATTATTCCTCCAACATTTGATCCTATCTCTGATATTGTTGTGGATGCAACAAGTGTTGATGGTGCAATCGTGGACTATCCTTTACCTACTGCAACTGATAATATTGATCCAAACCCAACTGTTTCTTGCACACCACAACCTGGTTCTATTTTTGCAATTGGTGTGAATACTGTTTCATGTACTGCAACTGACTTGGTTGGAAATTCAGTTGATGCTGAGTTTAGTATTACAGTACAGATAACCTTTGATAGTCTAAAAGATACTGTAAACTCATTTGATCTTCAGAAAGGACTGACAACAAGTCTTGTCAAAAAGATAGAAGCTGCCTCTGCATCGTTTGACCGAGACAACATTAAAGCAGCTACAAATCAACTTCATGCATTCATTAATGAAGTAAATGCTCAAGATGGAAAAACACTAACTTCTGAACAAACTGAGTCATTAAGCGAATATGCTGAATTGTTAATTACTCATATTTCCAATCCTTAGTTTTTGAATTCTTTTGTAATGATTTGTGGTAGAGATAAATAACAATTCAATATTGTATTGAGATCGCTAAAACTAGATCAAACTTAATAGATTGATGAAGTTCATATCTTCAATGACTAGAACAACAAATCTGTTTTTCTTTGTTGCAATTGCAGCTATTCTTTTTGCAAGTCCTCTTGCAGCAGGTAGTGCATTTGCCCAAAATAATGGAAATGGACAAGGAGCTTCTAATGCAAACTCTCTCAAATCACAAGTAGATGAAAACACTGCAAACATTGATTCATTCTTTGATATCTTTACAGAAATTGCAGCTTCTTTTAACGTGGATTCATTTTTTGACGTCTTCACAGAGCTAAGAAACACTGATGCCGACCTTCAAAATCAAATTGATTCAATTCCAGAAGGCCCACCAGGACCAGAAGGCCCACCAGGACCAGAAGGCCCACCAGGACCAGAAGGCCCACCAGGACCAGAAGGCCCACCAGGACCAGAAGGCCCACCAGGACCAGAAGGCCCACCAGGTGCCGATGGTGCAGGTACTGATGACTGGAACAACTTTACCAATATTCCAGCTGACATTGCAGACGGAGACCAAGACACTTTGGATAAATTAAGACGTGCAGGGATAACGTACAATGCACTCCCATGCAGTAGATTGAATGGAGATTCCTTCATCACTGTGGACTATTCTTTTAATCCAAATTCAAAAGTTCTAACTCCGGTTGACTTTGAATACTTGCCAAATGACCTTCCATTCCTAGCATATGCATCAATTTCAGAACCCACACTTGCAGAAGTTCAGCTATTTGCAGGAAACTTTGCACCTCGTGGTTGGGCATTTGCTGAAGGACAACTCCTACCAATATCTCAAAACACCGCATTGTTCTCTTTGTTGGGAACCACCTATGGTGGAGATGGAAGAACTACCTTTGCTCTTCCTGACTTGAGATGTCTAGAACCTATAGATGGACCACGACATATCATAGCGTTGATAGGGATATTTCCAACTAGAAACTGAGAATCGTCCTCAACCTTCTTTTTTTATTTTTGTTCTATTTTTCTTTCTAGATGTTTGTAACTATTTTAATACATTCTACATTTTTTTGATAGGATTTCCGTAAATGTTCTTGTGGTATGACTGAGATGTACACGCCTTTTTTTGAATGTCGTGTTTTGTTCTGTCTATCTAGACTTGTATGTCTTCATATTTTGGTCTCTGGGTACTTAACAATCAAGATAATGTCATTGAATATTTGTAAAACGTATAGATAAATAACAAATTAACATAGACATCTCAGAGCAATGGCCGACGTAACAGTGGTAAGATATTCCTTTGAGGGCGAAAAATTTGAGATTTTGGTAAAGCCCGACCCAGCATTGGAGTATAAGCTGGGAAAGAAAAAGGATGTTTCTGCAGTCTTGGTCTCAGATGATATTTACACTGATTCAGGAAAGGGTACAAAACCATCTTCTGAAAAACTCCTCAAGGCATTCAAGACTGAGGACCTAACAGAGATTGCCCAAAAAATTCTTGAAAAAGGTGATCTAAATCTTACAACTGATCAAAGAAGAAAGATGGTTGAAGAAAAGAAAAAACAGATTGTAGAGTATATTGCCAAGACCTATGTTGATCCTAGAAATCATTTGCCACATCCTCCGCTTCGAATTGAACAAGCAATCAAGGATGGACGAGTTTCTGTAGACCCGCAAAAATCAGTAAATGAACAGGTCAAAGACATCGTGGAAAAACTTCGCTCAATAATTCCACTAAAGTCTGAGAATCTCTCACTTGAGATTCTTGTACCTGCACAATATGCTTCGCAATCTTATGCTGTGTTAAAGTCTGTAGGTTCTTTAAAAAAAGAAGAATGGCAAAATAATGGATCTCTAAAAGCAATACTTGAAATACCCGCTGCAGCAAGGCCAAACGTGATAGACAGATTAGGTTCTATAACTAAAGGCTCTGCTACAGTTGAGGTAATGAAGTAATGGACAATAAGAGAAAATATGTTATCCCTGGCGATGTAGTAACTACTGGTCCTTTCAGACCTGAGCAAAATGTTATCCTTGAAGGAAATAAGATCATATCTACCACTATAGGAATTTCAGAAATTTATGATGACTCTGTTAAAGTAATACCATTAACCGGAAAATATATTCCAAAAATCAATGACTTGGTAATTGGAAAGGTGATTTCTCATACTTCACTGTCCTGGGAATTGGATATCAACTCATGCTATGTTGGATTTTTACCAGCACAAGATGTCTTTGGCAGGGATTTTTCGGCACATGCTGATGAACTTACTTCTAAACTAAAAGCAGGCGATCTAGTAGCTGCCCGAATTGCTAATTTTGATAGAACGCGTGATCCTCTTGTAACCATTGCCGATAGAGACTTGGGAAAGATTGACTCTGGAGACTTGGTGCGAATCTCACCAAGCAAAGTCCCAAGATTGATTGGAAAGCGTGGTACGATGATTCAAACGATTGAAATGGCTACAAATGCTGCAATCACCATTGGACAAAATGGGTGGGTAGTAGTTTCATGTGATAATCCCGAGGGATTATTAAAGGCTAAAAAAGCCATTCAAATGGTAAATGAGCAAGCACACGTTGCAAATTTGACTGATCAGGTAAAAGAAATGTTAGAATCAAAAGGTGAATCATAATGGGTGGACGAGACGCAACAATGGTCCTATTGGACGAAAATGGAATTCGTTGTGATGGCCGTAAAGTAGATGAGCCAAGACGAATCATGATAAAAGCTGGCGGATTAAAAAACGCCGACGGCTCTGCATATATTGAATTTGGTGATAACAAAATCCTAGTTGGTGTTTTTGGTCCAAGAGATGTTCATCCAAAACACATGTCAAATACTGATACTGGGATCTTAAGAGTAAGATATCATATGGAACCATTCTCTGTTGGAGAAAGAAAGAATCCTGCCCCATCTAGAAGGGAAATTGAAATTTCCAAAGTAATCAAAGAAGCATTAGAACCAGCAGTTATGCTAGACAAATTCCCGAGAACTGCTGTTGATGTGTTTATCGAAGTTTTGCAAGCAGACGGCGGAACTCGTTGTGCTGCATTATCAGCAGCTTCTGTTGCGTTGGCCGATGCAGGCATTCCTATGAGGGATATGGTTGCAGCATGTGCTGCAGGAAAAGTCGCAGATACTGTAATTTTAGATGTTAACAATGAAGAAGATCAAGCAGGTCAAGCAGACATGCCAATTGGCTACATGCCAAGCCTTGAAAAAATCACGTTATTACAATTAGACGGTGTACTAACTCCAGAAGAATACAAAAAATGTGTTCAAGTTGGAATTGATGGATGCAAAATTGTTTATGATCTACAAAAGAAAGCACTACACGAAAAATACTTTGGCAAAGGAGGTTCTCAATAATTGACATCTACATCTGTAATTGATGAACTAAAAAAATCACAAATCCTTGAACTCTTAGAACAAGGAAAAAGAGTCGACGGTAGAGCATTAGATGAACCAAGAGAAATTACAATTGAAACAAATGCAATTCCAAAAGCAAACGGCTCAGCACGAGTTAGAATTGGTGATACCGAAGTTGTTTGTGGAGTAAAGATTCAACCAGACAGACCATTTCCAGATATGGGTGACAAGGGAATCTTCATTTGCACTGCAGAACTATTGCCATTATCTCACCCAAGCGTAGAAACTGGACCTCCAGGACCTGACGTGATTGAATTAGCTAGAGTAGTTGATAGAGGAATTAGAGAAAGTCACATGGTTGATTTGTCTCAGTTGGTTATTGAGAAAGACAAATCAGTTGTTGGTGTATTTGCTGACAGCGTAGTTGTGGATTACGATGGGAATCTCTTTGATGCATGTGCATATGCTGCAACTGCAGCCATCTTGTCATCAAAGACTCCAAAATGGCAAATGGTAGATGATGTTCCAACTCTAGTTGAAGGAGAAGATATGCCAATTCCTGTAACAACAATCCCAGTTTCAGTCACAATGGGAAAAATTGGAAACCATATCATAGTTGATCCTAATGGTGATGAATGGGAAAGCATGGATGCTAGAATTACTATTACTTCAGACTCTGATGGAAATATCTGTGCATTGCAAAAAGGTGGCTTTGACGGATTCACATTGGATGAAATTGTCAAATGTGGCGAAATCTCAGTTAAGGTAGGAGCACAAATCAGAGAAAAGTTAAAACAAGTCCAAGGAGGGGCATAATGAAATGGCAAAGAAAAAGTCTCTAAAGGGTCTAGGTGCAAGATATGGCATTAAGATTAGAAAAGAATACACAAAGATTCACCTACAATTAAAACAAAAGAGAACCTGCCCTGAATGTGGTTCTGAAAAATTCTCAAGAGATGCCGTAGGTATTTGGTCATGCAAAAAATGCAGTTTCAAAATAGCAGGAACGGCATATGACATCAAGCTTTAATGCAAAAATCATCATTGATGCAAAAGAGAAAACAAAAGCAATTTTTGACTCTGTAAATACTGATAACGAATACTATCCTGAAAATCCAACCAAAACCAAAATGACTCTAAATGACAAAATTGAAATTTCCATAGAATCTGATCATATTCCTCACCTTAGAGCAAATCTAAATTCTACTCTGAGGTTAGTCCAGGCAAGCTATGATTCAATAGAATCGGTAAAGATATAATTAAACTCGATTCAAGGAATTAACATGTCATCAGGACAAATGCCACCATGGCTTCAAGAACAACTAATGAAACTACAACAGTCACAACAAAATCTACAATCCGTTATGACTCAAAAACAACATCTTGAGATGGAAAAAGTAGAGACCGAAAAGGCACTTGAAGAATTAAAAAAGGCAGGAGATGGTGATAATGTATATAAACACTCTGGCTCTATTCTGATAAAATCTACAAAAAAAGACTTGATTGATGATCTAGAAGAAAGATTAGAAATGGCAAAAACCCGTTCTACTGTTTTAGAAAAACAAGAGGCAAGACTAAAAGAAACTCTAAAGGAACAAGAAACTAAAATCACTGAAATGATGAAAAGCGGTGCTGGCAGTTCAGGAACAGCAAGTAGTGGTGCAAAAATGCAGCAACCATCAGATGACAACCCAAGAAAATAATTTTAAAAATTTCAAATAAGATATTAACAAATTCGTTTATCTAATATTGTTGAAATTAGAAAATTTGAGAATTATTGTAGATGAAAGGGAAAGAAAGAGTGGAATTCCTGATCTTCTAAAATCCATTGGTCTTAACTTGGAGATGAAAACTCTGCCTGTAGGCGATTATATTGTAGCTCCTGAAACTGTAGTTGAGCGAAAAAGTATTCGTGATTTATTGTCATCAGTATTTGATGGAAGGCTCTTTGATCAGTGCTCCAGACTCAAAGAACATTTTGAATACCCTATAATTTTGATGGAAGGAAATGTTGACGAGATAGAAGAGATTGCAGAAAATCCTTTGATTTTCTATGGTGCCGTTTCTACAGTTGTTATTGACTTTAAAATTCCAGTAATTCCAACCCCTAGTGCAACTCATACTGCCAAACTCTTGGTTTCTATGTGCTCAAGAAAAGAATCTCCAAAGGGACCTTATCTGAAAAAAATAAAAAAATCAAACGATCTGCAAAAACAACAACTCTCATCTTTGTGCAGTCTTCCTGGAATTGGCGAAAAGTTTGCAGTCAGAATGCTTGAAAAGTTTGGAACTCCACTCAAAGTATTCACTGCAACTACTGCAGAACTTGCAAAAGTTGAGGGGTTGGGAGAAACGAGAGCAAAGAAAATTAAAAAAATTCTTGAATCAAAAAGCAGTCTTTCAAAAAATTCAAATCAAAAAACATTACACGAATTGTAGTTTATTGTGTAACTGAAGATTCGTCTTTGAGCAGTTTTCTCTTTAGCGGAGTGCCACACATTGGGCATTCTTTTCCTTTGGTATGGTTTGTCCTGCATCCTGGGCAATAATGTATCCATGTCCCAACATCTTTTATTCCTCCAGTCATGATGGGTGATGTCTTCAAACCGATATTTTTTGCAACATTAGTTATTGCAAAATCATCGGTGATTATCTGGCCGTTAAGACTTATGCAAAGAGCAATTACTGAAATGTCTTGTTTTGACAACTGCTGATAATCTCCAGTTTTTTTTGCAGATGCAACTGCAGCACTTGTTGATTCTGGATCAGGATCCATGATTTTTAGTCTGTTTGTTTCAAGCAAAGTTCCTAGCGCGTCATGATTTTTTTTGATATGTTTGATTTCTTCATAGACTAACGATGTTGTATAACAATCAGCTTCTGAACCAAATGGAACCCCTGCATAAAATGCACTAGCATCTAAAATTCTAAAATCCAAGTTTACTCATCTGTCTTAAACCACGCTTCTTTAATCTGATAAAGACAGCTGGTTTTTTGTATTTTTTAATAATTATCGGCTCTCCAAATCCTGCAGATTTTACAACCTGTGCATCCATCACTATACTGCAATCATGCGATGAGATAATTTCTATCTTCTCATCAGGAACAACAATTGACTCTAGTCTGTAAACTGGAGCAACTGGCGTGATTATTAAAACATCTAAACTCTCATGCAGGATTGGACCTCCAAGTGAAAAGGAATGGCCTGTTGAACCACTTGGTGTTGCAATGATTACCCCATCCATTTTTTGTTTTACTGTGTCATTTTGGAATTTTATTTCGATTTCTGCAGTTTTTGTTAAATTAGTTCTGCAAACATAAATCTCATTTAATGCTGGTGGAAATTCTTTTCCTCCACATGATGCAACAACCCTTGTTCTCTTGTCCAAAAAGAACTTGCCTTTTTGAATACTCTCAATTGCATTGTCAATTTCATCAATAGTGATCTCCGCTAAGATCCCTCTATTTCCTCCTACGTTTATGGTGAGAATCGGTGTCTCATTAATCATATTTCTAAAGACTCGAAGTGTTGTGCCGTCTCCTCCGAGAGATACGATAAGATCAAGGGTTTCTTTCTTTAATTCTTCTAGGGATTCCATCTTTTTTGCCCCTTCCACTTCGACTGGAGCAATAGTGAATACCTTTGATTTTTTTGCTAGAAATTTTTTTGCAACATCTTTTGCTGCAGCTTCAGATTCCTTGGAACCTACTTTTGATACCACTGCAACTTTGTTTAGTTTCAATCATTTTTTGTAGATGGCATTTACTTAAAAATGATATTTTTGCCACATTTCGGAAAACAATTAAGTATGAAAACGAAATTTTACAAAACATGAGTTACGCACATCCTGAAGTGTTAGTTGATACCGAATGGGTATCTCAAAATCCTCCTAATGAAAATAGGAAATTAGTTGAAGTAGATTATGATCCAGTAAATGGATATCAAAAGGGTCACATCAAAGGAGCTAGTCTGATTTGGTGGAAGCGCGACATTAATGATCCTGTTACTAGAGATATCATTAACAAAAAACAATTTGAAGAATTAATGGCTAAAAATGGAATCGCCAAAGATTCTGAAGTGGTTCTTTATGGTGATTTTAACAATTGGTTTGCTGCATTTGTTTTTTGGGTTTTCAAATACTATGGACATGAAAACCTAAAGATTATGAATGGTGGCAGAAAGAAATGGGAATTAGAAAATAGAGAATACACAACTGAAGAACCACAAATTGCACCAACACAATATGCAGCACTTCCTCCTGATGATGGACTTCGTGCATACCTATTTGATGTGAGTCGTGCTCTTGGACGTGAAGATACTGTTATGGTTGATGTACGTTCTCCAAAAGAATTCACAGGAGAAATCACTGCACCGCCAGAATATCCAATGGAGCATGCACAAAGAGGTGGACACATTCCCGGTGCAAACAACATTCCATGGGCAACTGCTGTAAATGATGCTGATGGGACCTTCAAATCAGTTGAAGAACTAAAACAGAATTATGATCCTAAAGGAGTTACCCCTGACAAAGATGTGATTTGTTATTGTAGGATTGGAGAACGTTCTTCTCATAGCTGGTTTGTCCTAAAATATCTTCTAGGATACCCAAAGGTTCGAAACTATGATGGTTCCTGGACTGAATGGGGTAACATGATAGGAAACCCAGTGGAAAAGTAAATGCTACTAGACCTTCCTGTTTTGAAGAAAGGCTCATTTTATTACATCAAAGACGGCGAGTCTGATCTTATAATGGAAGACAAGACAAAGCGAGGCCTAACTGTAAAAGAAACATCTGTAGATGAGAAACTAAATGTCAAGGCAGACAAGGGTATGATTCATGATATGGATGGAATAGGGCATTGGGTTCCGATAAGATGGTATTTTTCAAAGGAACAGTTTGATCTAGATCAGGTAATGGTTCATGCAGAAGCAATGGAAAAAAAGTACACAGAACTTCGTGAACTTACCTGTCCTGATGACAATGATTGATAACAATGACTGATAACCTTTTTAAATAAAATCAAACCATTCAAAGCAAATGTCGTTACTTCTCAAAGATCGAGTTTGGTCTATGGAGGCACCAACTGCAAAGAGGGGTGTTTATCCTTTACATGGTTTCAAGCTTGGATTGTACAGACTGCCAATCAAACTTGAAGACCCAAATGAAATCAAATCAGTTCATGAGGGGTTAAAGAAAGCCTTTGAGATGGATGCATATGCAGACAGAATTTTTGCAACATATCGTTGGAAGGAACAAAACATGGATGATCCTGATGCAAAAGGATACGAAGAAGTTGAACTCTCTGTAACTGTTGAAGTTGTTACAGGAGAAGTTGTTGATATTATTTATCAAATTTTCCCAATTGAAAAGTTTGGAGATCCAAATTGGGTTAAAGATTACAGAAAGAAAGCAGACCATTTTGCAAAAATGGTAATTGATACTATACTGAGAAACACAATTCTTGCTGACAAGATGATATCCTATCTTGCAAAAGCAGAAAAACTAGATCAATCTCAAGCAATCAAAAGACTCGAAGAGTTGACTCCTCTTGCAAAGATTGTTCTTGGCGCAAAACCAAAACCAACCGAAGCTACTGATGAAGAAATTGAAGAAGATGAAGGCGAGATTGAAGTTCCAGACGGTGCAAAACCTGGACCAATTGATGTTGATTACAAATCAAAAATGAAACCTTCTGCTCCATACACTGCAAATGATCATACTATCAAAACATGGGGAAGAAGAGGTTCTAACAACGCAATTCTTGGAGTTTGGGGAGAATTCGTTTCAGTGGATTATGATATCTGTGTAGCAGACGGTGCATGTATTGAAGCATGTCCTGTCGGTGTGTACGAATGGTTTGACACTCCAGGAAACCCTGCATCTGAGAAGAAACCATTGATGTCAAAAGAGCCTGATTGTATCTTTTGTCTTGCATGTGAGGGAGTATGTCCACCACAAGCAATCAAGATCTTTGAGCAAAAATAGGCAAATAATTTTGCAAGTATAAATAGCGATTAGTCATTCTCACAAAGTAGGGATATGGCACTAAACCCTTTCACACAATTTATCTTCGATCTGTTTATTCTATCAGCTATTATCATAACTGCATACACTTGCAATTTTTACTATCTTGCATATCTTTCAGGAAAACGAAAAGATGCCCTGCTTACTTCTGAACATGGAACTCCATCAGTAACAATCCAACTGCCAATTTACAATGAAAAGTATGTTGCAAAAAGATTGATTGATGCAGTATGTGATTTGGATTATCCTAAAGAAAAAATGCGAATTATGGTTTTAGATGATTCAGATGATGATACTGTCGAGTTATTGGGAAATACTGTAAATGATTACAAGGAAAAAGGATTTCGAATTGAGCATGTTAGACGAGGTACCAGAAAAGGATACAAAGCAGGTGCTCTCAAATATGCAATGCAGACAACTGACACTGATTATGTTGCAATTTTTGATGCTGATTTTATTCCTCCAAACTGGTTTTTAAAACGAGCAATTCCACACTTTTCAAAATCAAACATTGGGCTTGTTCAATGTCGCTGGGGACACGTTAATGAAAACTATTCGGCGATTACTCAAGCACAGGCACTCAGTCTTGACTTTCACTTTTTGATTGAACAAAAAGCAAAAAGCAATTCTCATTTGTTTATGAACTTTAATGGAACGGCAGGAATTTGGAAAAGAGAATGCATTGAAGATGCTGGTGGCTGGCATACTGCAACATTAGTTGAAGATCTGGACTTGAGTTATCGTGCACAAATGAAGGGATGGAAATGTGTCTTTTTGCCAGACATTATAGTTAACGCAGAACTTCCGGTTCAGATGAATGCTGCAAAACGCCAGCAGTTTCGCTGGGCAAAAGGCTCAATCCAATGTGCGATAAAACTACTAACTGATATTGCAATCAAACGCAAAGTTGCAATTGAGGCCAAAGTTCAGGCATTCATTCAGCTAACTAGACATATCGTGTATCCTTTAATGTTGGTTCAATTTCTTGCCTTGCCGATTCTTTTGGCATCTCACATGAATCTTTATGTTGTAAGCTTTATCCCTGCATTGACAATTGCAACATATCTTGCAATGGGACCTGGTGCATACATCATGATTATACAAAGCATGTATCAAAAGTCGTGGAAATCAAAGGCAAAGATACTTCCTGCATTGTTGGTTTACAATGCGGGCATGTCTGTAAACAATAGTGTTGCAGTGTTTGATGCAGTGCTTGGAAAGAAAAATGAATTTCTTAGAACTCCGAAATATGGAATTTTAAAGACAAAAGATGACTGGAAAACAAATGCCTACAACCTGCCTTTCTCTCAGGTGACTTTGCTGGAGTTGTTCTTTGGAGTTTATGGAATAATTGGAATATTTGTTGCAATTTTCTCAAACAATCCTATTTTTGTTCCCATAATTGGGCTGCAAACAGTTGGATTCTTTTACATTGCATACATGAGCCTGTCACACACGAGATTTAAAAGAAATAAATCAAGTGAACAAAGAATTCTATCTAAGAGCGAAAAGATGGCAAACACCGTTTACAAACTATCTATGATTGGAATATTGGCAATTATTGTATTTGGTGCAGTGATGGCATTTAATGGATATAACACTGACATTTATCCTCTAGATAGGATGAGAGGACACCTTGATGGAATAATTGGCTCCTCTGATCCTGTAGCAATCCAAAACCATCTCAATGCAATTAATGCAGACATGGCAATTGTTCTAGATAACTTGCCTGATAATAACAAAAACCCTGTTTGGATTTTTCCTACTGAATCTACAAACTTTTTGAGAATCCAAGCAGATGTTGATTATCTTGTAACTAGTATTCAAAAGATTTCTGCTATTCCAAAGGACAGCTCTGCATACCACACTGGAATGATGGATATTAGCGATAGGGCCCTTTTGATTAAAACGAACTTGATGGATGCAACTCCGTACATGTATGTCAGCATCTCAAATGTTCTTCTTAGTACAATCTGGATTGCAGCAATTATTGGAATATTTGCAGCACTAAAGAGAAAGAAAGAACAACTAAAAGAAGCAGACGAAACTGGTGTCTAAGAAATATTCAGTTCCTTTCTTATTTCATCTACTGCTCTGATTCCGTAAATGTCTCTTACTTGTTGAACTCTTATTGATTCTTTTAGCATATCTCTTCCAAGCGCATTTGAGAGAATTGAGAAAATATCGCTGAATCTTATCTCCCACTTGTCTGCACAATCTAAAATTTTACTTACCGCCCATTGTCTTACTTCATGTGGTAATGGAATCTTTTCTCCAGACTCTATTGATATTCTATCAAACAAATTAACAATATCTGCAGTTTGTGATGCCATGTTTTCAAGATCCTTTGACTCTCCATACTTTGACTCAGAAAGCATTCTGATGTTAGATTGATACTCTGAAAGTTTTAGAAGCGCCATCATCTCTTTTGATGAATCACTAGATGCCTTGTTTGTGACATTTTTGACTGATTTTACCTCTTCAAATATTTTGTCAGATTTCTTGTGGAATTCAGCAGTTAGTGCATCTTGTCTTTTTAGCGTCTCATTTACAGTAGAAATTTTTTGCTCTATACTGTTTGTTTTGTCAAATACGTTTTGCTTGAAATTGGAAAAATCTTCTTGAACTGACTTTAGGTTCTCTCCAACAAATGCCGTTGAATCTGCCCTGTGTGACAAAGAGCCCACTTCTGTTTCTATTTTGTCTATTTTTCCTGCCAGATCTTTAATCGATTCTTGGCTGATATTGCTTGCAGCATTTGCCTGAGATGAAACTGTCTCAAACTGTTGTTTGAGTGCATCTATCACTCCTCCAAGAGAGTCGATTTTTGATGCTTTAGCTGAAATTGAATCAATTGTGACCTTGATTGCATCAAGCTCGGAATTTAATCCTGAAACTGAATTCACACTGTCTGTAATTTTTCCAAATTCATCTTTTAAGCTAGAAACTACTTGCGTACTGATTTCCAGTTGATTGGTTTTTCCTGATATCTCTTGGATGGAGTTTTTTAATTTGTCAATTTCTGAAGAAATTTCTAAAAATGAATCTGTCTTTCCAGATACTTTTCTTAGATCATCTCTTACTTCGTCGATTCTTTGTGCAATCTTTATGATCATCTGGGAGTTATTTCTAATGGAGCTCATACTATCTTCGACTTGCTTTGATATGTCAGTAGTTTTTGGTGATGATTTCTGCAATTCTGTAATCTTTGTAATTTCATCTTGTAGTTTGGCTGTCTGATCGTTAATTTTTGAAACTAGGTTTGATTGTGATCTTACTTGGTTCAGTCCTGCATATAGCTTCTGGGTGTCGTCTTCTAATAGGTTGATTTGTTTTGATTGCTTTTGTATGCTTTCTAAAGCTGATGTTAGAGAATCAATCATACCTTTCATGGATACGAGGACTTTTTGATTTTCACCAAAAATTTTAGTCATTACTTTGATTTCTTTTTGTAATGCTTTGGTAGAATCTGAAACTGTTGCCACTTTTTTAAGAACTGCAGCTGGTGTTGGTTCTCTTTTGGTTGCTTTTTTTGCAGTACTGGTTTTTTTTGTAGCGCTGGTTGCTTTTTTTGCAGTTTTAGTGGCCATATCTAATCAAAAGAAAATCTGACGTTAAAAAAGTTAGGTCAAAAATAAAAAATGTAAAGAGTTACTTGTTGACAACTTCTGGTTCATGAAGTAGCTCATGAAAGGTCTTTTCAGCCAAACCATTTGCTGTTTCAACAAATCCCTTTGGACAATATTCACATTGAATCATATAGTACGGTATGGTACCGTACTATTAATACTCGGGTAATATTGACGTAACCAAAATTGCAGTCAGATACCCCAGGTCATATCTCTACATAATATTCAGCTGACCTACTCATCACCCTGCGTTATGCTGTATGATAAATGGGCATAAAGACCTTCAATGGAAAATTTAGAATGGATTTTGTAGTTACGCAACTGTTTTTAAACAAATTTGATGAAACAAATTATGCAAAATTCTGCATTGCAGATTGACTCGTCGGGAATTCAAAGCTCTCTTAACAATACCGTATCTAGTTTAATTGAACAAATTACCCCAGAACTTCCTCATACTACTTTCGTAACTGATTTGGCTTTTATCATGATTATAGGTGCTGTTGTGACCTTGGCCTTTTTCAAAATACGACAGCCCTTGATTATTGGCTATCTATTTGCAGGTATGTTGATTGGACCTCTATCTCCATTGTGGTCTTGGATTTTGCCTGAAGGTGGCCCACAGTCTGATGTGCTAGAAGGTGTTGGAATTTTATCTGATATCTCAGCGCTGAATCTCTTCTCTGAAATTGGTGTTATTTTGTTGCTCTTTGTAATTGGTATAGAATTTCCGTATGCAAAAATTAGAAGCATTGGAAGAGAAGCTGTAGGTGTTGGGACAATAGGGTTGTTTGCAACATTAGGTGCTGTATTTTATGCAGCAAGTGCATTCGGACTAAACTTTATGGATTCATTATTTATCGCAGCAGCATTATCCATCTCAAGTACTGCAATTATTGTTAAAATATTAGAAGAAATGGGAAAAATAAAAACAGAATCATCAATTCTTGTTTTGGGAATTTTAATTGTAGAGGACGTGATTGCAGTTATTTTGATCTCATCGTTACAGTCAATTGCTCTTGTAGGAAGTGTATCGATAGAATCAATCGTAGTTGTAGTAATTGTTGCAACTGGATTGATTGTTGGAACATTTACTGTTGGAACTAGGGTGATCCCTCCTCTAATAGACAGAGTTGCAGCATCTGAACACTCTGAAATTTTACTTTTGAGTGTACTTGGGGTGTGCTTTGGCTATGCGCTTTTAGCAAATATTGTAGGGCTGTCTGTTGCAATTGGTGCATTCTTGGCAGGCGTTTTGGTAGCCGAATCAAAATCAGCTGAGGTCTCCAAACTTCTTGCAAGCCCAATAAAGGACATGTTTGTTGCCATCTTCTTTATCTCAGTTGGCGCATTGATGGATGTCTCTCAAATTGAGAATTACATCTTTATCGCTATTGCATTGATTGCTGTGGCAACTGGAATGAAGTTTGGCGGTAACATGCTTGGAAATTTCATCTTCAGGCAAAAAAGGGGAAAATCTCTACGTTCTGCATTTACCCTTGCATCTCCTAGGGGTGAATTCTCAATTGTAATTGTAAAGGCTGGTGTTGATATTGGTGCTGTAAGTGCATTTTTGTTCCCTCTGATAGGTATAATCTCAATAGTTACTGCATTTCTTTCTCCATTTTTAATAAAGGCAAGCGACAAAGTGGTTCCACTTTTAAAAGAAAAAGACAATGAATGATGAACTAGAAAACTTACTTGCACAGTGTCATGATGACGTGACGACATTTGATTTTGAAGGAAATGATGTTCCTTGCATCATTATGGAAGAAAAAAAATATGATGATCTTATCTCAAAGGTTGCAGGAAAACCTCTGTCTATTAACACTGATCTAAATATTTTGCAAGATGGATTGGGTCATGTCTTTGTTGGCCTTGTTTTAACATTTTCAGAAGGTGGGATTGTTGAAAGGCTGTTGATTAACGCAAATAAACATTTGAATTTTTTTCAATCTCTTGCCAAAACATCAATGCTTGCAATTTCTTCTCCAAAATCAAATTATGGGAAAGAAAATGTGTTTATGATTCAGCTCCCCCGCCCTGAAAAAGCACATGATGCTTTAGACATTATTGAAAAAGGCTTGCAAGATAATCAAAAGTAATGGTGCAGTCACCGGGATTCGAACCCGGGTCACGAACTTGGCAAGCTCGAATATTAACCAAACTGTACTATGACTGCAACAACCCTAAAGGTAGAATTTGGATATTAAACTGTTTTTAACTATTTTATCTTAGGACAATCATGGATGAAAATTTGATGAAGAAAATTCAGCAAAAACTTGAAGAGACTATTTCAAATAAAGATGAGATTAAACAACTTGCAGAAAGTCTTTCTTCTATTGATGATTCGAAACCATTTCTTCTTGGACTTGTAGTGGGAAGATTGTACAATGCATTTTACTACCAATCAAAAAGAATTCTTAATCGAGAACCGACAAAAACTGAATTTGATGAATTTTTAAAATTTCTTAAATCACAGAAAACTAGTTTAGAAAATCTATGGTGATGGTTTGCCTTTCCAGTCTACCACTTTGATTGTTGGTGTTCCTGGTAGTTTCACACATGCTCCTTTGAGAGCTTTCTTTGCTGCATCCACATGTGCATCGGAGTTTACATACAATTCCATAATGCATTGTCCTTGTCTTACTCTTGCACCCAAACTTGTTGCCTTGCCCCATGCCCTTCTCATTCCTTCTTGAAGTCTATCTGCACCTGCAGCAGCAATCATTTTGTTTTCTCTAAGAAGATTATGTGGATATATTCTCAATCTTGAATAATAACCAGATTCACCAGTTGTTTTTTCTAATGTTTTATTGGCTGCTAGTCTGCATGATTCAATTGCCATATGGCGAAGCTGAATTTTCTCATTGATGAGTAACTGTACGCAATACTGGTAATTACCTCTCTTACCACCTTGGAATTTTGCAATTTTTATCTGTGGTTTACCTTTGATGTACTTTTTTCTGGTAAATGGTTGTCCCGTACCGTCTCTGTAATTTGCTCCATGCATGTTAAACTCAAACCAAAATGCCCATATTTTAACGGTTAGACATTGTTCCTTCCTATCTTCCAATGCTTATATTGAAAACCACAACTTTCTCTTAATTATGGAAGAAACGCCTGTTGTTGAAGGTCAACTGATATTTGATCAGGCATGTATCACTAACAAGAATATGATCCATGAGTTAGAGCTAAAAGGATATGGTGACCTGGAAAATGAAAAATTATTCTTAAAATCATTTGAGACATTATTTCTTTTGTATTCTGATAAATTAATTCTCAAAAAGTCAAAAAAGAAAATTGATTTTGATACCATGATGGGGATTTGTCAAAAACAAGATGATCAAACTCTTACAAAATTCCTGATATACCGAGATCTACGAAACCGAGGATATGTTGTCAAAGATGGATTTGGGTTTGGTTCTGATTTTCGTGTATATGAACGAGGACAGTTTGGTGAAAAAGGTGCAAAATTTCTGATTTTTGGATTAAATGAAGGGCAACAAGAAAAGATGGGAAACCTCCAGAAAAAAATTGAACAAATTACCCAAATGGGAAAAGAACCTGTAATTGCAGTTATTGAAAGAAGAGGTGAAGTGATTTACTATAAGATTAACAGAATGGACTTTCTTGAAAACAAATCTAGATTGGAGGAATCCTTTCAGATCTAAATATGTAATGCCCACTCTGAGGAGTACTTTAACAGATTGTTTTCCTCAGCATACATGAAATCGTAGACATCTATTTGCTTGGTGTTGTTTGACCACAATTCTTCAAAGTCTTTGATTTTTCTGTCTACTCTTGATTTGTCATTCCACGATGTAAATACATCTACTGATTCAAAATCTCTTGTTTGCGTTGAAAATGATTCTCTAGATGTTCCAGTAAACGCAACCGCATCATCATTGTTGTCAATAAATATCCCGATCCTTTCAGAAAAAGAATCTGCAATTTGTTCTGAGTTGGGAATTGCCACCTTTAGCTCTATCTGGTTGTTGTTTACAAAGTCTTGGAGCTTTTGGATTTTGGTATCTTTGATGAGGACTCCTTCAAATCCTTTGGTATATTTTTCTGAAAATACTTTGGTTAGCACATTCAGGTCTGAAATCTTGAATCTGTGACCGCAAATCATTCTTAATTTGGCCTTGCCTGATGTAAAATTATCAAATGCCATGGCAATTGTAGTCAAAGTCTGAATTGATATCAAATCCACGCATCTGTCGTACTCAATACAATTGCTAAGACACGGAAAGAAAAATTCTGCAACAATGTCGTTTCTGTCTGAACGATACTCTTCAAGTAGGTTGATCTCTCTTAATCCCAACAGTGTAAATTTTTCATTTTATTATTTAAAGAAACTATGATTTGATAATCAAATAGTATCTTTTGGACGTATTTGATAAATAGTAATTTTTAATCTTTGAGAGTATGAACAAACAAGTGACACTGCCAGCAATTGCAGGACTAATTCTAGTATTTGCCTTTGCTGTAAATCTAACACTTGCAGAAAACCAAGCAGAAGCAGAGACTACTCCTTTTCCATCAAGGGAAAAAGTAATCTCTGTTACTGGTACTGCAACTGCATCTGTTGAGCCAGATTTGTTAGTGGTTACATTTGGAATGGAAACCCAAGAAAAGACTGCAAAAGAAGCATTAAGCAAAAACTCTGCTTCAATGAACTCTGTTGTTGATGCAATCACATCTCTTGGGATCTCCTCAGATGAACTTAGCACATCAAGACTCAGCATATATCCCGTCTATGACAACTACAGGGATCCACAAACTGAAAGATACACACAAGAACTTGTCGGATATCGTGTAACAAACACCCTCACTGTCGAAACTACTCAACTTGGCAAGGCTGCAGACATTATAGATAATGCTGTATCTTCTGGTGCAAACAGGGTTGACAATGTTGCATTTACACTGTCTCCGCAAAAGCAAATTGATGTAAAAGATGATCTTTTAGGAAAAGCAGTAATCAATGCAAAAAAGAAAGCCGAAAATGCACTTGCACCACTAAACCACAAAATCATTGGTGTAAAAGCAGTTACTCTTTCTGAGTTTGGCATGCCTCCACCAATTCCGATGTATGCCACTGCAATTGCTGAAGACGCATCATTCAAATCATCAACTCCTGTCTTTTCATCTGACCAAGACATCTCAACTACTGCAAGTGTAATCTTCTTGATTGGAAGCAACTAGCTTCTTTTTTATTTTTTTAATAGGAAATTGTCATACCAAAACTACTATGATAGAATCTGAAATGGTTGGTTTATGATTTGGGGATTTGAATTGTAACTGTAGTGGGGTTATTTTTTATAGAAATTGTGCCCTTATGCTGTTCAATTATGTTCTTGCATGATACAAGGCCTAATCCTGTACCCTCAAATTTTGTAGTGAACAGTGGATCAAAAATATGAGGCATTATATCTTCAGGAATTCCGGGACCTGAGTCAATAAATTCTAAAACTATGTTGTTGTTCTTTTCAAAAGAGTTTATGGTTATTTTGCCCTTGTTTCCTATTGACTGAATCGCATTTGTTAGCAGATTCATAAATACTGATTCCATTTTCACGGAATCGCATTTTATTGTAAAATCATTTCTGGGAATGTCAATTGTGATTCCCTCTGGTTTTTGAATTATGTTTACTGAATTTTTAATTAAATCATTTAATTTGTTTTCAGTTACTGTTAGTGGTTTATTTCTAACAAAATCTAACACATCATTAACTTGCCTATTGATTCTGAATAGAGACTGTGTTATGATTTTAAGCTGTTTTTGATCTTTCTCATCGAATTCATCCTTGTGCTTTTTCATGAATAATTCTATTGACAAATTAAGTGCAGTTAATGGATTTTTAATATCGTGGGCAATTCTAGCTGCTGTTTGTCCTATTGCAGACATTCTTTCAGATTTTATCAAAGACTTTCTTTGATTGTCTAATTCTTTTGCCATTTCGTTGATGTCTTTTGAGAGATCCTTTATTT
Source organism: Nitrosopumilus sp. K4 (assembly GCF_018128925.1). NCBI lineage: Archaea > Thermoproteati > Nitrososphaerota > Nitrososphaeria > Nitrosopumilales > Nitrosopumilaceae > Nitrosopumilus > Nitrosopumilus sp. K4. The sequence goes on along the minus strand of NZ_CP067007.1, from coordinate 1,021,248 downwards.
CGTCACTACCTGTGCTGGGTAGTTCTTCAGAGAAATTACCTTTTGAAATACTTCTTGCAGCATTTCGAATTCTAAGTATTGAATCTGATATGGGTTTTGAAAATAAGACTGATGCAATAATGGCAAAAATTACGGTGATTGCTATGGCAAAATATGTTATGTTTCTTAGATTCTCTATTGGTAAGAGTGCTTCATCACGATCAATTTTTACAACAAGCCCCCAATCCACATCTTCAAAATACCTTGTAATGGCAAAGACTGGTTTTTCACGATAATCTATCGCATTGTCAAAAGTCTGTTCATTTTTTAACAATGCTTGTACTATTGGCATGTCTGTTCTGTCTTTGGACATTGTTTTCTTTAATGCTGCATCTGGTTCAAATCGTAGCGGCGTTATGAATAGGGCATCTCCATTTCTATCTTTTTTTGCAAGGACATATTCTCCTGTTTTGCCTAGCCCTGTGTTTTTATTTCCTAGCAAGACATCGCTTGCATCAAACTCCATTACTACCCCTCCTATTTTTTCTCCGGACTCGCTAAATAACTGAGATAACAATTGAACGTGTACAGTTGGACCTTTGTGATATTCTCTGTGTTTTAAGATGAGATGAATTTTTTTCGAGTCTATGGACTCCTCTGATAATGTTACATCGATAAGATTTTTTCCAATTACTGCTCTTTCTGTTGAGGACACAATCTTGTTTTCGTTGTTTGTAATGTATATTGCATCTAGATTGCTATTTGGTAATAATGCATCATCTATGATGAGATTCATGATGTCTGCATCTTTCTGATTTTCAAAATTGTTATGCGATTCTAGAGACGTTCTTAACAAAACTCTAGTTGAAAACATATCTAATGCAAGAAGGTGATTTTCTATTTCTGATTGAATTTGAGATTCTATGAGAATTGCTGAAGTGTTAAGTCTTTGAAATGTCTGGTCTATAATTTGTTTTTCTGTATTTTGGTAGTGAATTACGCTAAGGGTCAAAATTGGAATAAGTGCAACAATTAAAAATAATATTATTAATTTAATTCCTATTTTCATACTTTGGGAAAAAATTTATGATATAAAAGAACTGTCTGAACTTGTTCATTTCAATTGTAAAATTTTGTCCTAGTTTTTTGTGCATGAACAAACCTGCCCCCGAAGAATAGTGCAATTCCCGCCATTGCAGAAATGTGAAGAAAGGTTCCAAAATGTTCTAATGAATGATTGGTTATGTAATTGAAATCAAACAAAACATCAATTACCTCAGATACTATCAAAACCAATAAAATCTGAAATTGAAGGGCTTTGAACTAAAACATTAAGACCCTTTTGAGGACTGGTTGACTCGTAATACATAATTACTTTGTAACTGTTGAACTAGTATGGCAAAAAAATTTGCTTGTGGTGACGTCGTAGAAGGTTGTGGATGGTCCGCTACTGCAGACGATGAAAGTGGATTATTTAAAAAAATATCAGAACACGCTAAAAATGAGCATAACATGACAGACATTCCTGATGAAGTCATACAAAAAGTAAAATCAAAAATACAAGAAGTCTGACTCATACAAGTAGATAGATATTCCTAAAACCTACTAGTTTGATGTCTTGCGTCTAAAATGAAATTTGTTATATGAACTTGTTTTTGATCAAGATGTGTAATTGGACTTGAATCCAGATGTCTTCTAGTTAGAATATTTTTGCAACTCTGATTTTTCAAAATATTTTATGCTTGTATTAAAACAATCAGTATGATTTAATCTGATGATTTCTACGTATTCCTCTTAAGCATTTTTTCATATTCGTGTACAATGACAAAATTATTGCATGCCACAATTATTGCTTCTGTGATTGTGATGTCTGTTTTTAGCACTAACGCCTTTGCACAGCCAGATTTTAAGCAAATCAATGGTGATGAAATACAAAACAATCCTGTTGCACAAGACATTCTTGCAAAAATAGAATTATCAAAAAAACAATTCTTACAAGAAAAAGAGATTGAAAACAAGCGTAAAGTACAACAAAAACTCATTGATCAACAACGAATAACTGCACAAGAATCACTACGACAGGAAATACAGATAATGGAAAAAACCTATGAAGAGTTTACTCCCAGAAATGCATTTGCAAAATATGTTTCAAATCTTAACGCAACCAATCATGAAATATTTTGGGATCAGTTTGATTACATACAAGCAAAAATAATCATCGCAAGAGATGCACGGGATTCTGTTATTGCACAGGGAGGGACATTTTCTGATGCCATGAAACAATATGTCAAGTTTGCAAAGATGCCAAAAGTTGAAATGCAAAATATTGTACGGGAACTTAACATAAAGCATAATCTTGCACAAAAAGACATTCAATCACACTTTGATGTCAACGGAAAATTGCCCAGATTTGAAAATGATATTGAATCACCATGCTATGGGTGTGCTGCAAAAATATCAAAGGTGAAAACTGATTCAGGACAATCTGTTCCTATAACAAGAACTGTAATTGAACCAAAGCCTGCTCTAATAACTAATCTCAAAGACTCACTTTCTGAACTGCAAAAACAATTCTTGGAGTCTAGAAACATCATAGAGCAGAAAAAAATCCTATTTGAGATGAATGGAATAGTCAAACAAATTCAGAATCTCAAATAATTTTTTTTCATTTTTTGATTGGAACAAAAAATCCAACAACATTCTATCTGGTAATTTTCAAATTTGTCTGATATGTAATGTGTGTTCCTTTGATGTGCTAATTTTTTTATGAATTTAATCACCTGCCAATTCTTATATTTTAGATAAATTTTGGTGCACTGTTGAAAAAACGCATTACAATAAGTATTGATGAGAAAACTATTGAAAAACTAAGAAAAATTCAAGCAGAAACAATTCACAAAGAATCTCGTACTGTTTCGTTTTCTGAGGTTGTGTGCTCAGTTCTAGAAAAAGGTTTGATGTGCTAATGATGATTCATCCACCGAGTTAAAATACCTGAAACATTATTCTTGATTTGATTTATGACTACGTTTGTGATTGATAAAAAAATCAAGATTTTACTTGTTCTGCTAGGAGTGACGCTTGGAATCTCTTTGATGTCTTGGTCAGAGATTGCAATATTTGCAGATTCAGATGATGATGGCGTGAATGATTATCTTGATAACTGCCCGTCAAATGCAAACAGGGATCAAGCTGACTTTGATTTTGATAAGATAGGTGATGAATGTGATACTGATGATGATAATGACGGTGTGACTGATTCTCTTGACCAGTTTGACACGGATCCTACTGACTGGGCTGATTCTGATTCTGATTCTATTGGCGACAACAAGGACACTGATGATGATAATGACGGTGTGACTGATTCTCTTGACCAGTTTGACACGGATCCTTTCGAATGGGCAGACTTTGATTTTGATGGAGTGGGCTCCTCCAAAGATACTGATGATGATAATGACGGCATTTTAGATTCAGATGATACGTCTCCATTACCCACTTCGGAGCATTTAGCTATAAAATATCTCAAGGATATAGAAACCTGCGCTGAAATGAATGACGGCACATTACGTCTTGTTTGCTATTCGGAATTTTTTGGAACCATAACAAAGAATGAAAATAGCAATTCTGACGCATTGGAATTGTCTATTGCATTATCCAAAATTGGCACAATAGATGACTGTCATTTTGTGTCTCATGAGATTGGTCATGCATCATACGAAGAGACTAAGGATGTGACGAAAAGTCTGCATGGAATGGATGGCACGATGTGCAGAGGCGGATATTTTCATGGTGTCCTGTCCTCCTATTTCCATAATATTGAGGAATTGGGAAAGTCCTTTCCAGATTCATATCAAACAATATGCAATGATTTGATAGGCTCTTCAAACTATCAAGACTGCGTGCATGGTTTGGGACATGGCTTTGTTCATTATTTTGGAGATGATCTTGATTCGTCACTGGAATCCTGTCATGATCTGTCTTTTTACCAGAACATCTTGTGTGTAAAAGGTGTCATGATGCAATACACTGACAATGTACTCACAAGAGATGGAATATCTGAAAATGTAATTTCTAATATCTGTGATGAGAATCAATTGAGGGGAAATGATTATGTAGAATGCAACATGTCTACGGGAACGACACTGGCATTTTTTGCAAACCATGATTTTGAAAAAGGAAAAGAACTGTGTACTCTGATTGAAGATGAAGATGCAAGAAACTATTGTGTTGAAGGGTTGAGGTTGGAGATCCAGGATTCTGAAAGATACGAATCATCTCCTCTTACAGAAGATGTCAGAGAAAAATTCCAACCCCAATTCATTGAGGGCATTTCTAAAACAATTGACATTAGAAGTCCTGCACTTGTTTCTGACTTTCAATTTGTTCCTGAGATTGAGCTGATTTCATTTACTGTTGACAGACCTCAGTATGTGATATTGTACATTCCAAATGATCTTGTAGGATCAAAAATGGCAGTTATGGTCAATGGTCAGAGCCCTAGTCAGTTGGATGCAAAAAATAATGTGTTGGGAGAAGATATTGTAATGATAAAATTTGTTCCAAATGAACAAGGACTGGTTTTGATTACTCCTCTAGCCCAATAATGAAGTAATAAAATCGAGAATCTTATCGAAGATATTTTCCATGACGGATATTGCAAAATTTGTATTTAGCTTAGTTTTACCTCTAAAATTCGACTATGTGCTAATGTCAAAGTCCTGACAAATCTGATTTCTATTGTGTATTTTTATCCTCAAAATGGTCGTTGTGTTTCTGTGTATTCTCGCTTCTAATGGGCTAAAATAAAGTCTTGACTGGTTTTGCCGCTAGTTGTCTCCTTCCATTTTTGTTTTAGACTTAATGGGATTGCTTAGGATCATAAACCAAATGTGTGATACTGGGGTATACGCAACGACTTTACGTCTGACTTTCTGAAATCCAGTGAAATTATCTTTCTACAATTATTCTAATTTCATAATTGAGAATTATCACAGTCATTAAGTAATATTTTTCAAAAATCTAAAATAATGAATCCGTTTTTTATTCTAGTTTTACTCTTTGCTTTTGTTGGTTTGTTACTTCCTCCTGTAGTATATGCTCAGGAATGGAAAGACAGATGGATGGATTTTAAATCCTCTGAATGCAATTATTCACTTGATGGGCAGAATTGGGAGTTTGAAGATGGATATGGGACACGAGGATCAATTTGGGATAATCCTTCTGGGTTTTCATGGTTGCATCCAAATGAAATACAATTGTTAATGATTGCATGCAAATCACACCATGCATTTGAAACTGAAATTGGAATTGCATATGCAGATCAACTGATCACTTTCCTCATTTACAAGGATGACTCCTTGGCAAGCTATGTGTTTTCAGAACTAGAAAAGGGGATTCCAATTTCAGGTGTTCTTTATGGTGGAAAAGATCAAGAATATCTTAAAAAAGTTATAGACCACAATAATCTTAAAAAATATTTTGCAGAACCTAGATGGATTGACGATGATTTTGGAAAACTAGACTATACTCTGATTGGCAAAAAACAGTCTGCAATCACTGAAAAAACCAACAATGTTTTGATGATTTCAAGCATTGATGTTTACTTGACAACAGAATACAACGAAGGTGCAAGACCGCAACCCAATGATGCCTATCTTTCACCCCCTGGCGTGAATATTGACAAACTGCATGAAGTTTCAAAAAAAATCCTAAACACAAGGATTGATGATTTTGAAGAAATACCAGAAGAAGAATTTGATACTAGGGCGGATATTGCATTAGATGCTGAGGGCACATGCATCGATATGGAACAAGCAAAACCTGTTGGTCAGTTTGTTGGGGTTTTTGGCGAAGTGTATGTAAAGCCACTTGGCTGCAATTACTGGAAACCTGCTGTCAAAGGGTTATTGTTTCATGAAGGCTCTGAAATTCTGACTGTGGACAAAAGCAGAGCAAGAGTAGAATTTGATGATCACCTTTCTCAAAGAATACAGCATGATAAAGAATCCTTTTCTCCTTATGTGTACTCGGGTAATGGAGCAGGACCTACAACTATCAACATATCTCCAAACACACAATTTGTTGTAGAAGATTACATCACACAATTAACAGATGGGGAACCAGAACAACAAGGAGTAATTGATATCATACGTGGAAAGATTAGGGCATTTGCCAAGGGCTGGGGGCAAAATTCTATGTTTAGCATAAAGGGAGGAGTCGGGATTTGTTGGATCAGAGGCTCTGAAGTAATAGTTTCACATGATCCTGATACAGGTAGTTTTGAGGCAATGGTAAAAGAGGGACTGATGGAGGTACAAAATACACAGTCAGAAAAAACATTTGTTTTAACTGACAATCAAATGGTGTCTGGCAACCGTGATAACTTTGTCAAAAGTGTTCTGTCTGACCAAAAATGGAATACCGCAATGACATCTTCAGGATTAGATGATGATGTGTTTGGAACACCCATATCAGAATCTCATGAGAAAAAAGTTGAACAGAGCAAAAAATCAAAAAACATCCCTGATTGGATCAGAAACAACGCAAAATGGTGGGCAGATGGTTCCATTGATGATAACTCCTTTGTCCAGGGATTGCAGTTCTTGATCAAAGAAGGAATCATGAAGATTCCGCCTACGACACAAGGTGCAGGTTCTGGCTCTAATGAAATTCCTGCATGGATTAAGAACAACGCAAAATGGTGGGCAGATGGTTCCATTGATGATAACTCTTTTGTCCAAGGAATTCAGTTCATGGTAAAAGAAGGGATAATCAAAATCAATTAGTTTTATTTTTCACTGCTGGAGTATGGTGTCCTTAAAGTGATCTATTTGTTTAGTTAAACGCACTTCACCTTATGCAATCTTGCAGATTAAATGGAGCGTTTTGTAACATGGGAAAAATCACAAGGGGGTTGAAAAAATTACCTCTCCAATAATTGACGGTTATACGTTGTATCTACATTACATTGTATCTCACAATTTGTAAGAAACCATGGAAATTGGTGCAAAATCTAATGATGTGCTATGTGACTTTCTTTAATGCTCTATCTCGCTTACATATGGCACAATATTCTTCATTTGAATTTTTACTAATGGGAGTTAAACAGTCGTGACAATATTTCATATCTTTTAACAGGTAAGCGCATTATATTAAGAACTATCAGAAACTCTTTAACTGTTGACGTCACGCCACTTTTGATGTGGTATTGCTAAATTTACTGTGATATCTAATTTTTAGTTGTTTTTGTACATGCTCTAAAATTTTCCAAGACACCGTTATTCCAATCAATTACTGAGTGCAAAATCTTCTCCTCTAACTATCTCAGTTTGCAATACCGCATCGGGTTTTATAAGATAAGTTCACCACTACATTATTTTGAGATATTTGATCGAAAATGAATTATCCTACTTCACTGATACTTGTATCTGTAAACGCGGTAAATCTTCTCATTCTCGTCTGAATGATGCTGTAAAGGATAATCCAATTCATCTGTCATGTCTAAGAAAAAGTCTTGCATGTATGGATCTAGTTTATTGTATATGTCTTGGCCCACTATGATCTGGTTTGGTTTTGCCAAATTTTGAATCTTTGATGCCACATTCATTGTAGGTCCGAGTAAATCCACGTATGCCTTTTGTTCATCGGCACCATATCTTACTACTGAATTCTTCCCAAAATCAATGCCGATTTTTACGCTAATCTCTGAAAGACCCGCTTTTTCAATTAATATTGGGTTGATTCCTTGTTTTACAACCTTTATCATGGATTCTGCACAAGCAACTGCGTTGTATGCTGCCGGTATTTGGGTTGTCTCGTTTTCTACAAAATATCCTATAACTGCATCACCGACAAATTTTAGGACATATCCATGAAACTGTTCGATCACATATGACATTTCCTGGGAAAATGAGCTTAGTATTAACGATAGTTTGTCTGATGGCAATGTCATACTCATTTTTGTAGAGCCCACAATATCCACATAAAGTACTGCCATGTTAATTTGCCCAAATACGTTTTTTCTTAGAAATTTTTCAGATGAGTCAATAACTCGTACATACTCATATCCTTTTTCTAATGCATTATTGACTCTGGTCTGCACATTTTCTAACAATATGGCAGAATCAACCGTATTTTCTGAACTCTTGCTCAAAAGCATGTCTATTATGTTTGGATTTTGTTCTTTGCTTGGTTTAGAACTCATTAATTTTATAGTGTGTGACTAGTATATACGCCATAATCTACCTGTTTTGTTTTTGTAAAAGAAATTAATGCTGAAATATGAAATTAATGAGTTTGTTTATCTATGATAGAATGCATCTATACATATGGTAAGAGGAAAGATGACTCAAGAAGATGTAGAAGAACAGAAAAAAGAGCAGAAATTAAGAACCGATGGTTCAAGAGCAGATAGAAGAAGTGGAAAATCCATCAAGAAAGAAGGTAAAGTTAACAAAGCAAAGGCAAAAACAAGAACGCCTAGATCACAGAAGAAATCAGCAACAGTACGAAAATCACGCTACTAACAGACTCCTTAATAGTAACATAGACGTATATAACATAGTGATTATTTTGAATAATTTAGTTTGTATTTTCAATCTGAATACAATACAAAAAATTTTATGCATTTCTGTATTGCTTGTTACAGTATTTTCAATTACAAATTTTGATATATTTGCAGAAGAATTAGTCATTCCAAAAGCTGAATTGAGTCTTGGTGCAAATCATCTTGGTTCTATGATAACAACACAGACAGTTTCTGACGATGGCTCTGTCTGGATATTTGTTACAGCAACAGAACCCGTAGAACGTGAACATATGACAATTAATGTAAGATTTACTGATAAAAATGGTCAAGAGTTAACTGATGTAAATTATGACATTATGGCATCTCAAAACGGACAAGTCATTTTGGACAAAACTATGGTAAATCAACAAATTGGCATTGGCGACCACCTTACTCAAGCATTGCCAAGTAATGATAATGTGAGTATCGATATTACATTACATGGAATTGGAGATGATTCCTTTGCATCATCTAATGGAGAATCTATTGAGATTAATGTGGTTCCAGAATTTGGAGCGATTGCCAGTATTGTTTTGGCAATATCGATTTTGAGCATAATAATTATCAGTGCAAAAAAGAACTCTGTGTTTAAACCACTTATTCCTAGTTAAAAAGGAAAAACATGTCTAACTTGAAAACAGTTCTTGTTTTAATTCCGATTATGGCATTGTTGATAGGGAGTTTCAGTTCATATTCTTCGGCAGAATCCGTTCCGTCTTGGATAAAAAACACTGCCCTGTGGTTTGGAGAGGGTAATGTATCTGAACAAGAATTTCTTAATGCTATAAAATTCCTAATTGAGAACAACATAATTACAATAGATAAAATAAAAGACAAAGTCGTTGCAGATCCTGTGATCTTAACATCTGATGAATCATTTAATGATCCAAGAATTGCTCAATGCAATATTTTGTATTCTTCATACACTTCTCTAGATTATTACCAATTCCAAGAACAGTATTCCTACATAAATTATCTTTATGACTGTGTGGAACTATACAATGACAAGGTTTGGAACTATAGGGGAGAAGATAGGGAAGAAAGAGTTTACGAAAAATTCATTGAAATACACACACAAAATCTTGCATCTCCTTCTAGAGTTCCAGTAGATCCTTACACTGAAATTCGTTCAACAGAACAACTTGGCACTGAAACATACATGGTACAATTTGATATTTGTGCAGGTGATGTGCTTTTGGATAAAATCAAAGTGTTGGTAAAATCAGATGTGGAGACAATTCTTGTGGTAACTGACAAAGACTTTTTGCCAAATTCTTGTCGAAATTATGAAACAAGGATTTACTCAACACATTTAGATCATATAGAAATTGAAATAATTGAAAAAATTTTAATGCATGATGAATAAATCTATGTTCTTTCAGGCATATCTTTCAAAGATTGAATTATCTCATCAATTATGGGTTCTACCTTTACATTAGATTCAGCAGAAATCAACACAAGATAATTGCTCACGGGAATTGTGATTATCTTTATGTTTTTTCTTTTTGAAATTATGTAATCCAATGGTCCCAAGGAGTCATCAAGATCATTTTTCATGAATAGTTCTAACGCATGCTCCATACAGATCTTGTATTGGTCTATTTTTGCAATTGGCACTACTCCTTTTTTGTAATCTCCTGCAACAAGATTACCCATATTGTCTATGATTCCCACAAATCTGATTTCTGGAAAACTCAGAATGTACTTGCTTGTAGATTCCCAATATGGCATATTTTCAAACTTGAATTTTGACATCACATTACCTAGTTCTTCTTGGATATATACTAGATAAGACCTAGTAATACATGGATACAAATACCAACAAACGTGATAATTCAAATGATGCATCTGAATATGTGCAACAAGAAAAAATTGACTCCATAATAGAATATGGACAAAACAAGATCAAACAAATACTCAAAAGAGTTTTAGAAAATGAGGTAAAACTAGAATCAATGGAATCACATTCTGATTATGAATACAAAGATTTACTCAAAGAATTCAACGAGGCAGAAAAAGATCATAAAAAGGATCTAAATCTTTTTGTTGATTTGCTTTGCAATTACAAAATTATTGCAAAGTGATCAAGAAACAAGTCTACTCTACTAACCTCGTTATGATGACAATGGAATCCTTTGAAGGAACAACATAAAACTGATCTATATGAAGACATGATCTAGAATATATCCTATGTATGTGTATTCTATAATATGACAAAAATAAAGAATAAGAAAATACATCAGACAAACAAGAATAATAAAACAAAACCCGAGAATTTGATGAAAAAGGAGTATCTAGAATCATACAATGAGTTAAAAAAAGATATCGAGACTAGTCAACAACCATGAAAAAATATCTCAATTTCATCAAAATACATTTTGGTGTTTCATCTAAATGACACTTGTAAATGGTATCTGGTATGACAATGAACTGAACTACAAATACGAAAAACACGTGTTTGTAATATTGCCAAACAGTCATTCAATGATATGATGAAATGATAAATAGACAATATGGTTTAAAACATTTTTTTAAAATACAAGTCCCAATCCTGCTACCACTACAATAGTTTTGAAGGTTTTTCCTGTGATCATAAAAATAACAAACTTGGCAAGGTTCATTTTCTTCACTCCTGCAGAAATCAAAATAAAATCTCCGATAATTGGAATCCAAGACGAAAAAAACACTGCTCCCCACCCGAATTTATCCAGCATCTTGCTGTCTTTGTTTTTATGTTCTGTCTTTTTTTCATCTTTGTTTTTGACTTTTACAAACAATATTTTTCCACCAAATCCAATAAAGTAATTTAACACCCCTCCAATAGATGATCCTAAAATTAACGCAATGCCAACTAGAATTTGGCTTTCTCCGCCCAGAAGTAAGGCTGAAGTTAAAATTTCAGTTGGTAATGGTATTGCAGTAGAAGACAAAAAAGAATTTAGAAATAATCCGATTATTCCATAATCCTGAAAAACATCGTTAGAAAAAATATTTTGGATTTGTGTATGAATTTCCATATTGTTCTAGTCCACAGATGTTACTTTACTTTTCTCATGATGATTTCTGTTTCTACATTATTGTGTCAAACGTTGATGAAGTTCATTGTTTGTGTTTTCTTTATCTTTTGAAGTACCAGTACGGATAAACTTGTGACATCTGGTACACTCATACATGCCAGCATATCCGGCCATCTTTACTTTTGCATCATGCGGACAAGTGTCCTGAGTCATTGTATTGTATGCCAAAACTTACCTATACCGATCCCAGTGACAGTCACAGTTACAACCATTCTGACAGTTCATTCTCTTGCAATCTGAACATGTCTTTTCTCCCCAAGAAACAGTAGTGCGCATGATGTTATTGACGCTTTCATCCTAATTAACCCCTCATTTACAGAAACAATATAGGCAAAATTGACGTATGGTAAAACGTCGTAGTGGTGTGAGTTTGCATATCTGTAAAGAAGGACTGAATTAACTACTCAGCTACGCACTGGTTGGAACATTGTGAAAATTTCTGTCTTTATTAGGCAGATAAGCCCTATTTAATCATGTTAAAAAGACTAATTTTAAAACTGAAAGGAAAACAAAAAGAGACATCAAACTACGTAAACACCCTCAAAGAAATCAAGGAGAAGAAAAATTCTGAAGTATAATTGCAAAAACTGCAAGTTTCATTGGGAAGGGTGGATGGACACTTTTGCGGCAGTTTTGATTCATGAAAAAACGCATTTGACAAATAAACATAATCTGATTGGGGTGACAACATAATGGTCACATTAAATGATTTAAGGACATGTGAAAATTGTGGCAATGTATTTTCAAAACAGATTTTAGATACGAAAGTAAATCGATGCCCTGCATGCAATGTGTGGAAAAAGGAAGACACGAAATGAAATTAAGTGCGTATGATTATCTTAAGAGCATTTTTCATCGATTCCTTCACCACAACATACAAAAGAAACATCATTGGTGGAAAGAACAATGATGCAGTCACAAATGACTTGCATTTGTGACCATTCTTCAATTAGATTATTGTAAAATTAACTAATCTAAAGGCAGTCTTCTAAACTTTTCAGCTTGTCTATCAAGTATTAACTCACGTACATTTATCAGTTCTTTATCAGAAATGGATTTTCTTCTAAGACTTGAAATTGTATTTTCAAATATTTCTATTTTCTCTTCTTTTGTAATCATGTTGTAATGTGCAGTTCATCGTACTTAAGGTGCATAAACTTCTAGATTCCAATGCGATCATTATGATGTTGCTCCTGTTACATTTTCTGTATGGGTTTTCTCATGAATCAAAACTTTCTCAAAAACATCGATGTTTCCCCCAGAAAAATTTGTGGTTTTTGCACCGTGTATATCCCCCTAAAGTGTATGCTTCCATCGGGTTTTGTCAAATTGGTTCAAGACTCAGCACTTTTGTTTATAAAGAAAATTAGATTTTTACAAATTATGCCATTTAGAGTCATGATCTAATTTGATTTTAGTTTTTGAATTGTATGTGATAATTTAGTTGTTAATGTTTTCATCATAAACATTGGAAGAGTTTATGAATGCATTTCATGGAAATATCTTGATTTTACTTGCCAATTCAAAACAAAATGCTAAAGCAATTCATGAAAGACTTTGTATTAGAACTAGTCAAGAAATACCCTGGTGAAATTATCTCCTTTGTACTATTTGGCTCTGCTACCACTGGGGAATGGATACGCGGAAAATCAGACATTGACTGTATTGTGATAATCAAGAACAGAAAACTATGCCGAGAAATTGAAGACTATCTGACTAGTCTTTTACTTTCTCTTGATGCAAAATATGATTTGAAACTGTCTGATACTTGCACATCCTACAAAAAAACTGATAACCCCGCATTGAATCTAATTTTCAAGACTGAAAACAAGATGATGTTTGGTCAGCCATTTTATGTGGTGGCTCAAGACCAACTAGACTTGAAAAAATTCAAGATTACAAAAGATCTCAAAGTAGAGATTGGAACAAGAACTATTGCATCTATTGGATTATTCTTGCAGAGAATCAAAAACACCGGAGTCATTTTGTATGGTAAAGATATCAGAAAAGAAATTCCAAAATCGGTTCCAACAATTGAGAAGATAAAGGCGTCATTTAATGCAATGTTGTTATTGATGATGAGTTTTGTAATATTTCCATACAGTCCAAAGTCTGCATTCTCTCATGCAGTAAAGGCAAATTTTTGGGCATGTGATGATGTACTTTTTGCATTAGACAAGCCGTTGTCCACTACAAAACAAGAGGTAAAGGAAATCTGCTCTATTTTTGGCAAATCTGAAATTGATTCGGATCATCTAATCCAATCATTGGAATACAAGAAAACTAAAGATGACATAAAAATGAAGAAAGGATTTGTTTTTGGGTATATGTTAAAGAGCACAAAATTTGTTTATGGATTATATGCTGTAACTTTAAGAAAACTATTCCAACGGTAAGAGTATGTATAATCAACATGACTCTCAACTTTTGTTTAACATTCTATGAATACTAAGCAATGTTCCAAGAATCTTTGAGCGTTTTGCTTGGGGATTTAAACCAGATGTGTAATGCTCCCATCGGGATTTGAACCCGAGTCACAGCCTTGAGAGGGCTGTATGCTTAACCGGACTACACTATGGGAGCTTGTTGAAAAACAATTTCAATCTCAATTTAAAGGAAATGTTTTGTCAATACATCGATTGGTAAAAATTAGTAAGTTAGATCCTTTATACAAAATTCAAACTACGTTATTTTCATGGACTGGAAAAAAGTTATCCTGCAAGAGGGATTGGCAGACTTTCCAGTTGGTTTGGGCGGTTGCCGAGTAACTGACACTAGTTTTGATTTATGCGATTATGACATATCTGTTTTTGATGACAAAACAGAATCTGACAAAATTGTAACTTTTGATGATAAACTTGTTCACATACATCATAGTTCACTAAAAGAGACAAAATCTGAGATTTTAGTTCAATATGATCAAATGAAAATACTTCAAGATGATTCTTGGGAATTGCGTATGTTCTTGTCAAAAATTCAAGAGAAAAGAGATGCGCTTTTCAAAGATTTTGCAAAAAATTGCCTAATTGAATCTCTTTTTTGTTGCAAGAAAACAACTGATGGTCTGGACTCGTCACATGTTTTTGCGTCTTGTTGGCAAAAATGTGCATCTTACTACCTGGCTGATGCAATATGCGCTTTGAATAAGAAAAAGCCTTCACCATCTCACATGCTTGATTTGATGAGAAAGTTTGAAAAAAACTCTATCAACAAAGAAATTTCTGTTGTAAATGAGGCAATAGGAATTGAGCGTGCAACACCTGTATTGTTGGAAAGAATGCTAAAGTCTACAATAGGGTTTTCAGAACAAATTGAAAAAAATAACCATTTTGAGGAAATCCAACAAAAACATGACTTTTTTGTAAATAACTCTATGATGTCTGATTGCTACTTTTACTTAGGATACATCAACAAGACAAATTTTGTTCGGTTAAAAAACCATGTTGAAAAGCAACCCGAACTTATTCATATCTTAAAGATCGCATTTGATTTGGAGGTTGATTCTGAATTAATACGACAACATTCAGGAAATACCCAAAAAGCATGTCGCCAAATTCTTGAAAATGTTTTTCAAGCGTAATTTTCCAAAACCCTGTACTAACCTTTTAAAATAAGTTAATTCCTTGCTATGGTATGTCCGACGCAGCATGTGGATGCGCAGCACAAGCCGAAAACGGCACTGAATGTGACTGTGCTATGCAAGGAGAATGTTACTGTGACGCTACTTGTGATTGTAAACTAGATGTTTGCAAAAACGCAGAACATTAAAGAAAAACAACTTTTTCTTTTCTTTTTTAATTTTATTCGTCTTCTTCCTCTTCGAGTCCCCAAGACTTTACTAGTTCTTTTTGAAATTTGTCTGCTTGTTTTTCATCTAATGCAAAACCGCAGTTTTTGTGCGTTGGGACTACAACCATTCCGTCTAACTTGAATTCCACTTCATACAAGTGAACTTTGGAACATTCGCACATGTCTGAAATTTCTCTAATTTTCCTCTATATTTGCTTATTTGAATAACCTTTAACTATCCGTTGCGTTCATTTTTTTTAAATTGAAGGCAGCATCTATGGCCATTCCATTAATTGCAGTTTTGATCTTCGGATCGTTTTCTATGCCATTAGCATCTGCTCAATTCCAAGCAGGTGGAGTTGACAAAGAAGGATCTTGGTATGCAGGTGAGGGCCTTAAACAAGGTGATTTTTTCCGATATTCTATGTGTCATGTTGATTACAAAGAATGCGCAACATTTGAGATGGATTTTTGGATTAAAGGCGACAGACAAGTTGGAACTGAAGATAAATGGGTTGCAGAAGTAGTTGTCTATGATGGTAACAAAGTAGTTCACGGTGAAATTGAATTAGGTAAAGTTGCACCAGAACCAACAGGTGGCTCTACCGAACTTGGTGTCTATCGAGGTGCATTCAAATCCTCAATTGCATGGCTTTCTGCTTTTGCAACATCATATGGAGCTGAAGGCGGTGAAGGTCCAAAAAAATGGACTGCAAAATCTTGGGGAAAGATTGGAAACATTGGCGGTGAACAGGTTATTCCGACAGCACTTGAAACAATTACTATAAAATCCGGAACGTGGGATACCGTGCTAATTACATGGAAGACTGGTGGATATTCAAGTAAAGTTTGGCTCGTAGATGATTTCCCATTCCCAATTAAAGCCTCAACATTAACGCATGTGTCTGAAGGAATTCCTCCACCTGAATACAAATTTGAATTATTAGAGTACAAAGAAAATGTTTCATCAAGTCCATTTGAAGGAATTGTTTCAACTGCTGACAAGGCAGCAGCTATGGGATGTCCTGTGAACTATGAGAAAACACAAAGCATCAAAAAACATACCAAAAACTTTTCTTATCAAATACATGCATTTTATGGTCCTGAAAATCCACAACAAGGATGCTCAATGCAATGGCTCATCAAATTCATCAGCATATATGACGATACAGAATTTTTGAATCAAGTACAGTATGACTTTTTGCGTGTAGATGAAAACCTAAAACCATTAAGATCAATTGCACAAGATGAAGGCAGACAATTCCTCTATTCCCCATCTGGGCAATCTTTGATTGATATGGTTGTAGATGCAGAACCAGGAACTGCAAGATATGTTGTATGGGTCTATGGCTTGGCACCTGAGGGAGTCGTTCCATCAACACCTGATGACTATCTGATTATCGAAGTGCCCATTTTTGCTGGTGAGGGAAGTACGACAATCCCTCCTGTAATTACCCCTCCTGCTCAAAACATTCCTGCATGGATTAAGAATAATGCAGGTTGGTGGGCAGAAGGTGCAATTGATGATAACTCCTTTGTCCAAGGAATTCAGTTCTTGATCAAAGAAGGAATCATGAAGATTCCACCTACGACACAAGGCGCAGGTTCTGGCTCTAATGAAATTCCTGCATGGATTAAGAATAATGCAGGTTGGTGGGCAGAAGGTGCAATTGATGATAACTCCTTTGTTCAGGGAATTCAGTTCTTGATCAAAGAAGGAATCATGAAGATTTCTTCTTAGTATGTACATTCAAATTGTTATCTTTCATTAAACACTCAGTTGATTTGATATGGTAGGCTTGTTTACTTATCCAAAAAGGAAACTCAAGAAACTCATCAAAGAAGGTGAGTATGTTGAAGCTCTAGAATATGGCAAAAGCCTAGAATCAAAATTTACTGATGACCATGATTTCATGTTTATCATGGGTAGCATCTATTATATCTTGGAAGATGGAAAAAAGGCAATTCCGTATTTTGAGCGGGTACTTGAACTTGACAAAAATGATGTTGAGACCTTGGTCCTAAAAACAAATGCTCATCTTCAAGTACAGCAAAAAGAAGATGCAATAAAATGCTGCAAGAAAATTTTGGAATTAGAACCTGAAAATTATGAGGCCCATGGATTGCTTGAAAAGCTAGAAAACGCCTAAATTATTTCCGTTTTACTAAATAGACCTCATCCATTAACCAATCACAAAACTTTGTTACTTTTTCATCAAACACTGTCCAAATGTGCAATGAATGTGGCAAGATGTCGATCTTCCATCCTTCATCAAAAACCCTGACTCCCTCTTTATTTTCATACATGTATGCATCTTCTGTTTTGACATCTCCTAAAATCTCATATGCTTTTTCCTTGATGATGTTTCTATCCATTGGAAATTTTTTTCTCTCATAATCTATGATCAGACTGAGGTCTCGTTTTCCATACATGTCATATTCTTCAATTCTTCCCTCTTTGGGAAAGTTTACTACAAGTTTGATGTTGTATTTTTTTCCAACCTCTTTTCCGATCTCTACGATTCTTGTGTATCCCATTGCAGGGTTTTTCTTTAGCAGATACACGATCTGAGCCAAATTTGCTTTGAGTTCTTTTTGTAAATCTCCTATTAATTCAGAAAATATCATGACTGTACTGTGCCCATTCCTATTATATTCATTAATTTTGTAACAGGATTGGTTTTTTAGATGTAACCTCTAATGGCTCATAATGGCACTTCCAATGGATTATGATGGTCTTAGAACTGATGATGCATCTGAAAGAACAGACAACGTAGATGACTACAAACGAACTTGTATGGACTTTATCGAAGATATTTCTCATGATTATGAAGCATGGGTTGATTACTACAAACTCCCTGAAGACGAAGACAAAAAACGCCGTGCAGGAATTCAAGCTACAATAGAAAGAACAAATGAATGGATTGCAAAAGTAGCTCAATCAATCCAAGCAGTTGATGTAGTGATGAATGATGGAATCCAGAAGATGGCTGAATCGACTGCTGGAAAACCATTTCCAATTGGCGTGTTTGTTAATGGGCTGTCTAGCTACACAAAAGCAAAACCTGGAATAATTGAAATAAATGTAAAAGCAAATGGTAGGGAAAACAGAAAGACAAAACTTGGTTTTCATTTTAAAGATGACCGATTTAGGGTAGAATCTACATGTGGGGCTTATCTTGATGAAACAAATCTTCCAACAGGGGAATTTGATTTGATGGATATCAATCTAAAACTGCATGCTGAAAACGCCAAGCAACGTGACGTGATTTCATTTACCATAACCGTTGTTGAAACTGAAAACGGTGCAGAATTTGATAAACGAGGTCTTACAACAATCATTCATCTAATGTAACTTCAATTGTGACTCTTTTTTCTTTGGCTCTTTGTTCACCTGGGTATTTTAATTCTGAAATTTTCTTTGACAACTCTTCATCTTTGACTTCCTTTGCATTTCCAATGTGTTTTGTGCCTTTGTACTCTATAATGACTTCTGGATTTGCAACTGCGTTTTTGAACCAATCCCCATCTGGTCTGTGTCTTGAAAAATAGATTTTTTCATTGTACTTTACTGCCCGAAGCATAACTGAATGGGGATTTCCCGTTTTTCTACCCTTTGTTGTGAGGATGGGTCTGAATAAATCCTCATCAATTGTCATGCTCAGTCTTGTTGCTGTCAAGTAATTTAACCCCATTGCTAGAAAATTCTGATATTTGGTATGATAAGCAAATCTGTCAATAACGCACCATGTCCGTAAAACTAGAAGGAATGCCTACAAACATTACCACTGCTGATTCTTTTACTGGAAAAAAAGTAATTGACCGGGAAGGAATCGAATATGGTAAGGTAAAACACATTCACATAAACCAAGAGACACTTCTTGTTTCAGGTGTTACGATCCATCAGGGATTTAACAAAGACTATTTCCTTGCTGAGGACTATATTGACAAATTTACTGAAGAAACCCTGCTTCTTAGCAGACCTCCTGTAAGAACTGGAATTCCAGTAGTTGATATTGACCGACACAAAATTGGCAAGGTAAAACGTATCCATAGAAACCCTGACACAAATGAACTAGAGTCAATTGAGATCAGTGATGGATTGATGCATTCTAAAATTCTCTCAAAATCTGAAATTTGGGGAATTGGAGAAAAAGTAATTCTTGGCATGACTAAAGAAGAATACAAAAAACTAGAATAGTTTTTTTCAATTTATTTTTCATTTTAGTATGTTTCTAGTCTTTTTTGCTACATTGATTACAGACTGGAATGCCGTCTTGGACTGTAATTTCTACATTTGATGAATGACATTTCTGACAAAGTCCTTTCATACGAAAATTCTGGTTTTACACTTTAAATTTTTTTTTGAGGTTTTTGCTGCCAAACGCTTAGCAATTTATAATTGAGTAAAGCGATCAAAGTGTTGAATTCTATAGATGTCAAATCCCTTTTGAAATCTTTTGGAACAGTTACTGCAGTTGATGACATTTCTTTTTCAGTAGAGAGCGGGGAGATCTTTGGATTTTTGGGACCAAATGGCGCTGGAAAAAGTACTACTATGATGATACTTACCACTTTACTCAAACCCACTTCTGGACAAGCTCTTGTATCTGGATATGACGTTGTAACTCAAGCAAAACAAGTTCGCCAAAGTATAGGCTATGTACAACAGGAAACTGCAGTTGATGAATATCTTACGGGAAGGGAAAATCTTATCTTGCAAGCAAGACTGAATCACATTCCGAAAGATCAAATCAACAGAAGAATTGATGATGTGCTTGAACTCATTGAACTGACAGACAAACAAAACGATCCTGTTGTGACGTACTCTGGAGGGATGAGAAAAAGACTAGATATTGCAGGTGGATTGTTACACCATCCAAAGGTTTTGTTCTTAGATGAGCCTACAGTTGGATTGGATATTCAAACCAGGCGTAAAATTTGGGAATATATCAAAAAAATCCACACTGAATTTGAGATGACAATATTTCTAACAACTCACTATATGGAAGAAGCTGATCAATTGTGTGATAGAATCGGTATCATTGACTATGGGAGAATTCAGGTGATTGATTCTCCACAAAACATGAAAAGCGCAATGGGAAACGAAGTAATTACTTTGTCTGTTGATGCAAATGAATCTGGAGATCTGTTTCTTTCAGAGATTGAAAAAATTGAAACCATTAATAAAATTAACAAGGACCATGACAAGCTTGTCTTGTTTGCATCAAAGGGAACAGAGGTTATTCCCAAGATTTTTGAGATATCTTCTTCTCTTAATGTAAAAGTAAATTCTATTTCTTTAACACAACCTACACTTGATGATGTCTTTATCTCGTACACTGGACATGAAATTCGAGATGATGATTCGGGATTTAACAGAAGACGTGAACACGCAAAGATGAAGAGGTTGCGAGCATGAACACTTTGATTTCTGATACATATACTATTTTTTGGCGAGAGCTAAAACGATACAAAAAATCACGTAGCGGTGTTTTGATAAGATTGATTCAACCTGCAATATGGATTATTGTAATTGGAAATACTTTTGCAGGAACTCAACCCTTGATACAGGCAGTTGGGTTTGAAGGACAATACATTGAATTTATGGCACCTGGTGTCATAATACTGACTGCAATATTTACAAGCATTTTTGGTGGCGTCAATACTTTGTGGGATAGGCGTTATGGTTTTATGAACAAAGCGCTAACATCGCCAATATCCCGCTCATCTATTGCGTTGGGAAAGATGCTTGCAATTTCATTAATTGCTGCACTTCAGGCTAGTCTAATTTTGGGAATTGCACTTGCAATTGGTGTTACATTTCCCAACCCGATAATGATTGCACCTATTATGGCAATTGTAATTTTGTTTTCATTGGGATTTTCTGGAATCTCTGTTATGGTTGCAGCTACTGCCAAGTCCCAAGAGACATTCTGGGGAATCATTAATTTTCTTGGAATGCCACTTTTCATGTTAAGCCCTGCCCTGTTCCCATTGGAGTTGCTTCCTGACTGGCTTGCGTCTATTGCAAAACTAAATCCTGTAACCTACACTGTTTTGCTTGTAAGGGGAATGATGACTGGGGTTACCGAAGGTGGCATATCTTCTCTTTTGAGCATTGCAGTGATCTGCGTATTTGTTCTTGTAATGGTTGGACTTGCAAGCTATGTCTTTACGCGTGAAGTAAACAAGCCTTTTTAACATTTTTTTGACAAAAACTGCAACATTTGCTAACTTTGGAGGACTTTGTGAAACTATGAAACAAGGAACCGTTGCAAAAAACTGCCTTTGTTATTTTCACATTTTCTGTAGTGTTGTTAGCAGTAGGAATGTCTCAAAACTCCTATGCTTTGGGCGATTATGATTTTCTAACTTCATGGGGTTCTTTTGGAATTGTCCAAGAAGGACAGTTTTCACATCCTCAATACCTGGCAGTTGATTCTCAGGGAAATGTCTATGTCACTGATTTGGGAAACAAACGTGTCCAGAAATTTTCAAGCACTGGTGAGTTTCAAACTATGTGGGGCAATAGCGGAAAACTTCCAGGAGAATTTCATTACCCTTCAGGAATAGCAGTAGATGAAAACTCTGTATTTGTCGCAGACCGTGACTTGAATAGAATACAGAAATTTGATCATGATGGAAACTTTGTTTCAGAATGGGGTACTAAAGGAATCTATGAAGGGCAATTTCTTTTTCCAAACGGAATAGTTGTTTCAAATAATTTTGTATATGTGGTTGATACGGGTAATCAAAGAATTCAAAAATTTACAACTGATGGTGAGTTTGTCTCCTCGTTTGGTTCTAGTGGTATAGGTGAAGGTCAGTTTCTTACTGCACTAGGAATTGATGTGGATGATGAGGGAAATATCTATGTCAGTGATAGAGGCAATGGAAAAATTGAAAAGTTTGATTCAGATGGAAATCACATAAAATCTCTACAGTACTATGGTGCAAACTATGTCTTTTCCCCAGAAGGAATTGTTCTTGATTCAAACAATGAAATTTTTGTGATAAATTCTGCAACTGATAGAATATTGCACTTGGATCAAGAGTCGATGTATCTTGATATTTTTGCTCAGAATGGCCCTTACTCTGATGTGTTTGCAATGCCAAATGACTTGGCACTGGGAATAAATGGTGAATTGTTTGTGATTGACTCAGCACAACATCATGTCAAACTATTTGAAACCGAGTTTTATGTTGAACCTGAGATTGTTGAAGTTGAAGTGATTGAAGAACCAGTAGTCAATCTGGAAGATAAAGAGAAACCAGACATTACTGCTCCACCAAACATGACAGTTGACGCTGAAGGGATATTGACATATGTTGACTTTGGCGAGCCTGTGGCAACTGATGAGAGTGGAATCAAGACCATTTTGAATAATGCGCCTGATGGGTTACCATTGGGCGTGACTACCATTATGTGGATAGCCTTTGATAATGCTGGAAATTCAGCACATGCATACCAGACCATTACAGTAAATGCATGCGGGAAATTCTATTCTGAATACAACAAAATCCATGGTACTTCAGAAGACGATGTTATTCAAGGGACAGATCTTGATGATCTGATATTTGCACTTGATGGAAATGATCTTGTAAGTGGTGGATTGGGAGATGACTGTATCTTTGGCGGAAATGGCGATGATATTTTGTATGGCCATGAAGGAAATGACACACTAAATGGTGGTGATGGAAATGACATCCTCAAAGGCTTTTCTGGACATGATGTACTAAATGGAAATGATGGCCAAAACGTTGGAGATGGTGGTGATGGAAACGATCATTGCTACTTTTCAGAAGATGAGCTGACAATCAACTGCGAGTAATCATTCTAAACAATCATTCTAAACAATCATTCTAAACTTTTGTTCTTCTATATAGTAACAACTGAATTATCTATTACTATATTACAACCTGATAGAATTAGGATTTATCTTATAATGAGGAGTTCTGATTTTTATTTTAATGACTATGAAAAACATACAAAACACTGCATTGTTTGGTATCATTGCAACAATTGTTCTTGTATCTTTTGCACAACCTAATGCATTTGCTGAAGAAAACAAATACACTATGGTTGGAGATATTGCCCCTGTTCTGACTTTTACTTTCAGAGATGGTGTGGAAACATACACATTTCCTGTCTTTAACATGGGTGAAAACTTTGTTGATAATTCTGGTGCATCCTTTTCTGTAGAAGGCACTGTTACAAAATCTCCAATGTTGCATAAAGCAATGGATGAGGCATACAAGTATAGGTTGTCAAATAACGCATTTGATTTTCACTTCAAATATTTTGATGTAGATGCTGATTTTGTTAAAGATGGCAAATCTATACTATCTCTAGATTATAACAATTGTAGAGTAGATAACTATCAAGTTGAAACTTTGGATTCAAATGACTATGAAAGTTATTTCAAAGAAGTTGGATTCGCTGTTGTAGATAAAATAGACTTTGTGTGCAGTGGTGTAAATTCAAACAATGAATTTGCAATGCCATCTGAGAAATATACTGACTATGGTGAATCTGGATTCAAATTTGCAAATGACATGAAAACAACTGTAACGTTTAACCATGACATTGGCACCGAAAAAATTGAGTTTCCTGTTTTTAACTTAGTTTCAGCATATGAGGAATCATCTGAAAATGTAGTTGCAGAGTTTGAAGTGGAAGGTATTTTGGAATACTATCCGTTACTTTACAGAGCAATTGAAAACTCCAGAGCAATTTCTGGAACTACTTATGCCTCAAATGAAGACTTTGACGCGGTAGTTGAGTTTACAAATGGTGCTGAAACTTTAAGGGGATTTAATTTTAGAGACTGTATTGTTAGTGACGCTCAAATCCATACAAAAACTGACAAAGAAGAAGGATTTACTGGAAAGAGTGGATTTGTACTAGTCAATACTGTTGGAATTGCCTGCTCAGGAATTAAACCAATTAACAATAACTATAACGCACTGCTTGGCGATGCTCCTTCATGGAAAACACCTCAACTATCAAATGAGTATATCGAACCATTGCAAAACACTGATCAGGGATTAGATGTTTTTACAACATTTACTTTTGCAGATGGAACTGAAACCATTGAATTCTCAATGTTCAAACAAAGTGAGGTTCTTACTGCCACGGTCGATTCAGGAGATTCAACTGTTACTGATAAACCATCTATCCCAACAATTGAATTTAGAGGAATTGTTGGTGATTATCCGATGCTTTATCATTACTTGGATAATAACCGAAAAATCCAAAGTGTTGCTGGAAGTCAAATGAGGGATCTTGTTGAGATTGACGTTGATATTGTTTCAAATGGTGAAGTAATTCGTGGATTTAATTATTCTAGCTGTAGGGCCACTGATTACTCTATTCAAACAGATCCAAACAATGAAGAAAGTTATACCAAAAACAAGTTTGCACTAGAAACAATTCTTGATTTCGAATGTCAGGGATATCATGCAAACAACCCAGCATATGATGCAATGTTTGAATTTCAAAAAGCAAAAACAACTAGTAGTTCAGAACTTAGACAAACACATGATTGGAGAACTGGTTTCTACGTAGAGTAGATTCTTTTTCTTTTTTATTTTTTAATTTGAAGTATGTTTTTGATCGATCATTTTTGAAAACCTATTTCTATATAGTTACGTATATTGTATGTTCACCATTCTTAACTTCTATTTTGTTTTCGTACTGATATGGGACAATGGTTATCTTGGGTAAAATCCAATGAAAAACAATTATTAAAAATTCTAGATGATTTGGCCAAAAAAGCAGTTGAAACATCTGAAGCATTATTGGTACTGCTTGACGATTTAGGGAATACTGAAAAAATGGAAACTGTTAGAAGACTTGAAAGTGAAGGTGATGTTCTGACCAGGGATATCTTTGCTGAGCTAAACAAGACATTCATCACTCCATTAGACAGAGAAGATATGCAGAGAATAGCCTCAAAAATTGATGATGTGATTGATTTTATGGATGGTATTGCTGCAAGGCTCTATAGTTACAAGATTGAAACTCCTCCTGCATTTTCAAAAATGATGGTTGAAGAACTAGTAAAAGCAACACACGAGGTTCACTATATGGTTTCAAAATTACAAAAAATCAAAAACCCTCAAGATATGATTAACCATTGTAGAAACACCAGTGACATCGAACACAAAGTTGATGACTTGTATAGAGAAGCAATAAAAGAACTATTTGAAAGTCAAGATGCAATCCACATCATTAAACTAAAGGATATCTATGAATCCATTGAAACTGCTTCTGACAGATGCGTTGATGTTGCAGATGTCATTGAAGATATTGTTCTAAAATATACTTAGGTAATTATTATGTTGGAACTAGCGATTGGAGCAATTATTGTGGCGCTAATCTTTGATTTTGTAAATGGATTTAATGATTCGGCTAACTCTGTCGCAACCGTAATTGGTACTCGTGTGTTAAAACCAATACATGCTGTTTCCTTATCTGCAATTGCAAACTTTGTTGGTCCTTTTATTTTTGGTGTAGCAGTTGCAACAACAATTGCCAAAGGAATTGTCAGCCCTGATGATATCACGATTTACATGATTATTGGTGGATTAGCTGGTGCAATTACTTGGAGTACTATTTGCACATACTTTGGATTGCCAATTTCTAACAGTCATTCTTTAGTTGGTGGTATTATGGGTGCAGGAATTGCTGGATTGGGATTTGAGAAACTTGTTTATGGTGGATTAACCAAAGTGTTTGCTGGAATTGTTATTGCTCCTATTGGTGGAATTATTTTTGGATTATTACTTACAGGACTAATCATCACTGTTTTTGCAAGTAGGAGACCATCCATTGTTAACAAATCATTTGGTAGGTTACAAATCATTTCATCGGCTTGGTTTGCACTCACTCATGGCGCAAATGATGGACAAAAGACAATGGGAATTATTGTATTGGTATTATTCTCTGCAGGAATGATTCCTGAAATTGAAATGCCGTTGTGGGTAATCTTTTCAGCAGCAACAGCTATGGGGCTTGGAACTTTCTTTGGTGGCTATAAGGTTATCAAAACACTTGGAGTCAAAGTTGCACGATTACGTCCATACCAGGGATTTTGTGCTGAAACTGGTGGTGGGTTGATGCTAGCCATATTTGCTTATTTAGGAATTCCTGCAAGTACCACGCATGCGATTACTGGCTCAATTATGGGTGCAGGCGCTGCAAGAAGAAAGAGAGCAGTAAGGTGGAATGTTGGAAAACAAATAATCTATGCATGGGTTATTACGATTCCAGGTGCCGCGGCATTTGGAATTGCATTTACTTTTCTAATTGATTTGTTTGTCTAGTTCTAATGCCTTGATTTTTATTCAACAGAAAATTTTTTGAATCATTAAATGGATATTCTTCAACTAATTCAATCGAATCTCTTAACACCAATTGTGTTGTTTTTCATTTTTGGAATTGTTGCTGCTCGAATAAAATCTGACTTGAAAATACCTGATGCTATTTCTGAATTCTTGCCAATCTACCTGCTTGCAGCAATTGGTCTGCATGGTGGAATTGAAATGAGAAATACTGGCTTTGAGACAATGTTGATTCCAATGCTTGCAGCAATTGGACTGTCATTGTTGTTTACCTTAAACCACTATCAGATTTTAAAACGACTAGGAAAATTCAACCTCTTTGATTCCTATGCACTTGCATCAACATATGGTGCAGTTGGCGCAGTAACGTTCTCTGTTGGTTTGTCATTTCTAAAAAATCAAGGTGTCACATCAGAAGGATATCTTGCAGCAGTTCTGGCAGTGCTTGAACCAGTCGCATTTATTCTTGCAATATTTCTTACAAACATGGCTGTATCAAAGCAGATCAAGAACAAAAAAGAGTCTGTCGGAAAAATTGGCGATTCTGATTCAGAAATTGATCTGGGGCTTAATGAAACAAAAACAAATCTCAAACAAGTTCTTCATGAATCTATCACTGGTAAGGCCATTGTGATTCTTCTTGGGAGTATAGTTATTGGGTATATTATTGGCGAGGAGGGCTTTAGCTCAATTAGTATTGTCTTTGATGAGTTGTTTACTGGTGCAATAGTTATTTTCTTAATTGAGATGGGAATTATTGCAGGTCAAAGACTCGATGATATCAAAAAAGTTGGAGTTTTCTTGACTGCATTTGCAATAATCATGCCTACTTTTAACGGAATAATTGGCGTGTTGGTTTCAACTGCATTAGGACTAAGTCTTGGTGGCGCTGTTATGTTTGGGTTGTTGATGGCAAGCGCATCATTTATTGCAGCTCCTGCAGTTTTGCGTCATGCAATCCCGCAAGCAAAACCAAGCCTCTATATCACATCAGCTTTGGGAATTACATTTCCATACAACATCATAGTGTTATTGCCGATAATGTTTATGGTCTCATCAATTGTGCATGCAGAAGGAACGATAGACTTATTCAATTACATTACAGAGGATTTGATATGAAACTCTATAACGTAAAACTCCTAACTGTTACATGTGAAATCTTAGCTCAGAAAAATGTAATTGATATTTTAGCAAAACATGACATTACCGGTTACACAACTTATGAGGTTGATGGAAATGGTGCTAAAGGTATACGGGGACAAGGATTCAAAAATGAAAAGAACGTAAAAGTTGAAGTAATCATGCAAGAAGATAAGCTACAGGATGTTGTTGAAGAGATTGCAAGAACGTTGTTCACAAACTTTGCAATAGTTTTGTATGTTAGTGACGTGGGCGTGCTGCGTACTGAGAAATTTGTCTAGCAACAAGATTCATTATTGCATAATATTGGAATCTTTTTGCTTGCCTTTGTGATGTTTGAAATTAGCTCTGATAACTGGTTGTTGGTTATGCTGTACATTGCCTTTTTTCCCTCCTCTCTTGATTTTACAATGCCGCATTTTTTTAGTGTCTTTAGATGATGCGAAATTAACGGCTGATCTTTTTTTATTTCATCTACAAAGTCGCTAACGCACAACTCTTTATTTTTCTGGAGCATCTCTAGAATCTCAAACCGTGTCTCGTCACAAATGCATTTTAACAGACTGACCCCGTTCATATCAATCTAAATTTATATAAACTGATATTTATGTGATGATATGCCTGAATCCAAACCTGTGCTCTTTGTATGTGTGGAAAATGCAGGGAGAAGCCAGATGGCCGAAGGGTTCTTGAGAAAATATGCCCCTCAATGTGCTGTGACTAGTGCAGGAACACAGCCTGCATCTCAACTCAACCCTGTTGTTGTTCAGGTGATGAACGAGGTTGGAATTGACATTACTTCGCAAAAACCAAAACAACTAACTGATGACATGATTCAAAAATCAATATCAATCAATATGGGTTGTATGGATAAGGACTCTTGTCCATCATTGTTTGTAAAAGATGTAATTGACTGGAACATCTCAGATCCAAAAAATAAGAGCATTGAAGAAGTTAGAAAAATTCGTGATCAAATCAAAAATGAAGTTTTGAACTTTGTAAAACAATTAGAGGGATAAAACTTGACATACACTAATCATCAAATATTCCTCGTTGAGTTAATTGGAACTTTTATTCTTGTAGTGTTTGCAACAGGTTCTATTGTTTATGATGTTCAGATTGGTGGTCCGTACGGAATTTGGTTTGCAGCTGTTGCACCCTTTGTGGCCTTGATTATTGGTGTGTATTCATTTGGAAAAATCTCCCTTGCACATTTTAACCCTGCAGTAACAATTGGCTACTACATTACAGGACATATTTCAAAAATTCAAATTATTTGGTATTTTGCAGCCGAGATTATTGGTGCAATTCTTGGGTCGTTATTTGTCATGTTCTTTATTGGAAATGAAGCAAATCTTGGAGCAAATGCACCAAATTATGATTATTCCTTATTTTTGATATTTTCAGTAGAAGTGCTGGCATCTGGATTACTTATGGCAGTTATCTTCACTGTTGTGTATACAAAAGGCTTGAAAGGATTTAGTGGAATTGCCATTGGCGGAATTGTTGCATTGGATATTTTCTTTTTAGCATTTATTTCAGGTGCGTCAATGAATCCTGCTAGAGCATTGGCCCCTGCATTGTTGTCTGGGGTGATGAGTGATTTGTGGCTTTATTGGACAGCTCCTTATGTTGGAACAATAATTGTTGCATTCTTGTTTCGAAAACGATTCATCATGCAAAGAATGGAAGAAAATTCCTGATATTACGAATAATAATGACCTAAGTTTAAAGCATGATGTTGAAGAACTCCAAGCACTTCTCAGATGCCAAGAAAGTCATTCCATCAGGAGTAAATAGCCCTGTACGACTATTTGATCCATATCCATTCTTTGCAAAAAAATCTAATGGTGCCTACATTTGGGATGAGGAGGACAGAAAATATGTCGATTTCTGTAATGGATATGGTGCATTACTCTTAGGACACCGAAGAAAAGAGATAATCCAAGCTGTTTCAAAACAACTGACAAAAGGAACTCTGTTTTGTACTCCAACATCACTGGAGACTGAATTATCAAAACTCATAATTGGAAATTTTCCATCAATTGACAAAGTTCGATTGATGAATACTGGTGGTGAGGCCACAATGACTGCAATTCGCCTTGCTCGTGGATTCACAAAAAAGAAAAAGATCATAAAATTTGAAGGATGCTATCATGGCGCCCATGACTCTGTTTTGGTAAAAGCAGGCTCTGGTTCTGCACATCAGGGAATATCGGTATCTGATGGTGGCTTGGATGAAGTATCAAAAAACACTTTGGTTGTTCAATACAATAATGCCGAAGATCTTGAAAAGACAATTAAAAAAAATAATGATGTTGCCGGTGTTATAATAGAGCCAATTTTGGCAAACATGGGGTTGATTTTACCTGAAAAGAATTTTCTGTCTGATGTTAGAAAAATTACAAAGGAAAACAATGTACCTTTGATTTTTGATGAGGTAGTTACCGGCTTTAGGGTCTCTACTGGCGGTGCACAAAAACACTTTGGAATAAAGCCTGACATTACGACTCTTGCAAAAGCACTGAGCAATGGATTTACCATATCTGCAGTTGGAGGGAAAAAAGAAATCATGGATTTACTTTCTCCTGGAGGCAAGGTTTACCAAGCAAGTACATTTGCTGGAAATCCAATTGCAGTGAGTGCCGCAATAAGCTCAATTAAAACAATAAACAAACTAAAAAACAAACTCTACTCAAAACTAGAAAAATACAATCTACGATTCACCAGGGCCTTAGATGATATTGCAACTGATCTGAAAATTTCTCACCAGATCAACTCTGCTGCATCAATGTTCCAAATTTTCTTTACAAACAAACCTGTGGTTGACTATGAATCATCGGTAAACGCAGATGCAAAAAAATTCAAAAAAATGTTTAACATGTTGTTAAAAAACGGCGTATTTATTGCACCTTCCCAATTTGAGGTTGTCTTTTTGTCTGATGCTCATTCTCAAAATGATCTAAACAAAACTCTTGATGCATATCAAATCGCACTAAAATCGGTGAAGAATTGAAATACATTATTGGTGCTAGGGGAAGTCAGTTATCTATTGCACAAACAAACTGGGTGATTTCAGAGCTTAGACATGCTCATTCTGATATAGATTTTGAAATCAAACCGATAAAGACTCAGGGTGATACTGATGCAAGACCTTTGTTTACAATTGATCAAAAAGGCATTTTTGAAAAAGAGATTGATCGTGCCGTATCTGAAGGACAAGTGGATTTTGCAGTGCACAGTCTAAAAGATGTGCCTTCACAACTTGATTCTAGTCTCACATTGGCATGTATTCCAAAACGTGAACTAGTCAATGATGTCTTTATTTCATTTGATGGCTCTACACTTGAAAACATCAAACCTGGTTCTACTATTGGTACTAGCTCACTTCGAAGGGCTGTTCAAATTTCTAGAAAACGTCCTGATGTAAAGGTAAAACCTATCCGCGGCAATATTGAAACCCGAATTAAAAAAGTATCAGGAGAAAATTATGATGCGATTGTTTTAGCACAAGCTGGTATCTCTAGACTTGGAATTGATGTCTCTTTTACTCCTTTATCAATTGAAGATTTCTCACCGTCTCCTGGACAAGGAGCACTTGCAATTGTTGCAAGAAAAAATGATGAAAAGACAATTCAAATGCTAAAAAAAATTGAAGACTTTGACTCGCGATTGGAGATTGAAGCAGAACGTGCACTGTCTGACTTTGTTGATTCTGGATGCAGGTTTCCAGTAGGTGCATATGCAAAATCAAATGACACTGAAATGAGTATCAAAGTTAATGCATTTTCTGTTGATGGAAAACAATCACTTTATGTCACAAAAACAGGAAACAAAAATGATCCTTATTCATTAGGAAAAAGTGCTGGTGAAGAACTACGTCAGAAAGGCGTAAATGACCTTGCATTAAATTGGAGAGAAAAAGTAGAGGAGTGGAATAAGCAATGACAGGTAAAGTCTATCTGGTTGGAGCAGGTCCTGGAGACCACAAGCTCATCACTATGCGTGCTGTAGAATTACTCCAAAAGGCAGATGTTGTGTTGTATGATAGACTGGTTAGCAAAAAAATAATCTCTATGATTCCAAAAAAGACTGAAAAAGTCTATGTTGGACGAGCAGTAGGAGATGACACTACTCACCAAAACACTACAAATGATCTTATGGTAAAATATGCAAAATCCAAAAAAAATGTCGTACGGCTAAAAGGTGGCGACCCGATAATTTTTGGAAGAGGTGGTGAAGAAGCTGAATTTCTAAAATCTCACAAAGTAAAATATGAAATTGTTCCAGGAATTACATCTGGAATCGGCTCTGCAACATATGCAGGAATTCCTTTGACTCACAGAAAACATGCTTCATCTGTTGTTTTTGTTACTGGACATGAGGACCCTGAAAAGAAAAATGAAGTTGTAAAATGGAAAAGACTTGCAAAATCCGTAGACACTATTGTAATTATGATGGGATTGTCAAGAATTGGGATTATTTGCAAACAACTTATTGCTGGAGGTATGGACAAGAAAACCCCTGTTGCAGTAATTCAAAACGGAACAACCCCAAAACAAAAAATGATTACTGGAACCGTTTCAAACATCGCATCTTTAGTTAAGAAAAACAAGATTGCTCCACCTGCTAATATTATTATAGGAAATGTAGTTGATCTATCAAAAACAATAGGGTGGAAATAATATGCTTGATGGAAAGACAATTGCAATAACTCGCTCAAAAGACGATGCAGCAGAATTCATTGAACTTGCACAAAAAAATAATGCAACACCAATGCCATTACCGACAATTGAGCTTGTAAGTAAGGGCGAGAAAATAGTTGATGAATTTTTAGAATCTATTGAAAAATACAATCCTGATTATTCTGTTTTTATGAGCTCAAAAGCAGTCAAACTACTCTTTGATACTGCAAGACAAACTGGAAAACTTGAAAAATTACAACTTGCTGTTGCAAACACAATGGTGATGTCCGTTGGTCCTAAAACTACCATTGCACTTGAAAATGAAGGAATCAAAGTAAACTATCAACCAACAACATACTCCTCAGTTGGTGTTGGAGAAGAATTTACCAAAATTCATGCTGTTGGAAAAAAAGTCATTGTTCCACGTAGTGGTGCTTCAACACCCTTTCTCAAAGAACTGCTCAACAAAATTGGAATTGATGTGCTTGAGATTCATCTTTATGATGTATGTGCATTCAGAGACACCACTCAATGGAATGAATTCAGGGAATTGTTCTCTCTGGGAAAAATTGATGGAATAATTTTTACAAGTGCTTCATCTGTGAGAGGATTTTTTGAAATAATGTTAAAAGATTATGAAAAATCAAAATTATTGGAACAACTAAACCTTGTACAAGTAATTGCTATTGGGCCCTTTACTGCTGATGAACTAAAGAAATTTGATGTGCACAATGTTGTGTCTGAAGTCCACACCGTTTCAGGCTCTTTTGATACTCTGAAAACCACTCTTTCTAACTAGTCCTAAAATTCGCCCTTCACCATGATCTTCTTTTTATATTGTTAAAACCAGAATGCTGTTATGAAATTCATTTTGCTATTGCCTTTGGTTCTTACTGTTTTTCTGATTGGCAGTTTCTCTAACTCATTTGCTCAGATTGATTCTGTGAATGTTGTTGAAAATAAACTTGTGACTTTGATTGGAGAAGGATATGATGCTGATGAGGAATCTCTAAAATTTAGATGGGTCCAGATTGGCGGTGATCCTGTAAAACTCTCCTCGTACACTGATCCTATGCCTACCTTTATGGCTCCTAATGTTTCAAATGGTGAAATCAAAG